>CAYPNJ010000001.1:0-55267 GCA_964412305.1 uncultured Lutibacter sp.
CTGTTCCTGTTTTACTGTGTGCATATTCACTCATTAATCTTGGGATTAAAGGAGTGTTTAATAGTAGTAACTCGTGGCTAAAACGATAAATGGCAATGGCATAAAAACCAGGATATGCCAAATAAACTTCTTCAATAGTATTTGAAGCAGGGTCGTTATTTACTAATTCCTGAGCATCTAAATTTAAATTTTCTAAAATTGTTGGAAGTTTTATTAAAAAACTATTCCAAATTGTTTCGCACGAGCCATCTTTAATTAAACAAGCAAGTCTATAAATTTCTTTAAAATCAGTTTCTAGTTGTACAATATTACTAGCTACACATGCTTCGGCATCAAATAAGGTGTGAAATAAGTTGTTGGTAAATTTTTCAGTTTTATGTTTTAAGCTGAAATTTAAATGTGGCCTATTTTTGTTTGATATAATTTTTTTTATTGTGTTTTCTTTTGTTGTCATAATTAAGTTTGACGAATTATTTATTAAATAATTACCATCGTTTGTAAATTGTTGAAAAAGGAATTCTAAAGCGATCTCCATAAACACCTTCTGGTTTACGAATTCCGCAAGATATAACCATGTTTACTTGACTTTTAGCTGGTAACTGCAGTGCTTTTTTAACTCGAAGCGAATCAAAACCTTCCATAGGGCACGTGTCATAACCTTCTGCAGCCATGCCTAACATAAAAGTTTGAGCTGCTAAACCAGCACTTTTATGTGCAACAACTCGTATATCAGATTTTCTTAGCTGACGATATGTTGGCTTAAAAAGCCCTGTTAACCAAGAAATAGCATATTTTATGTATCCATAAATTCCTAAAAATTCTCCATAAGCGAAAGGCATTATTTTTTTATAATAATTTAAAGCAAATTTCTCACGTCTAGAGTATTCGTTTGAAGGTTTTACACCAAATAATTTTGTTAAATAACTAATATGTGTTCTTGTGCGTTGTTTCCATAAATCTTTACGTACTACAATTACAACCATTTCTATGGCTGTTGTTGCTGCACTTTGCCCTAAGCAAGCAACGGCAAGTTTTTCTAAAATAGTTGTTGAAGTAATGTGATGAAATTCCCACAATTGCATATTGCTACTATTTGGAGCTAAAGTTGCTTGTTCAATACATTTTTGTACAATTTCAGAATCAATTGCTTTATTTTCATCGTAAACTCTAACAGAACGACGATAATTAATGGCTTCTATAAGGCTTGTATTTTTTGTCATAGCGGTAAATCTACAAAAAAATCACTCGAAAGTTTACAAGGCTTTGAGTGATTTTAAAATTAATTCAAAAGGCTAGCAATTGGTTAAATAATGGTTGATTGTCCTAAATCTATATTGTTTTTATTGTAAAATGTATTTTCTTCATCTAAAATAAAATCGCTTAAAAAGTTTCCAACATTGGTAGTTGAAAAATGATTTATTGTATTTATATCGGGTGTTGAAATATTTAATTCAATAGATTTTTCAATGGCAATTTTTATGTCTTCGGCCTCATCATACAAATCAAAATGTTCTAATAACATTGCGGCAGATAAAACAGCTGCCAACGGATTGGCAATATTTTTTCCTTTCGCTTGCGGGTATGAGCCGTGAATTGGTTCAAATAAAGCTGTATGTTCGCCAATGGATGCAGATGCTAGTAACCCAATAGAGCCAGAAATTACACTAGCTTCATCTGAAAGGATATCTCCAAACATATTTTCGGTTAAAATAACATCAAACTGTGTTGGGTTTAAAATGAGTTGCATGGCTGCATTGTCTACAAATAAAAATTCTAATTTAACTGTAGGGTATTTCTTTGCTATTTCTGTAACTCTTTTTCTCCAAAGACGTGAAGTTTCTAGTACGTTTGCTTTGTCAACTAGCGTTAATTTTTTTCGTCTAACAAGGGCAGCTTTAAAAGCTAAATGTGAAATTCTATCAATTTCTTCAGCCGTATATTTACAGGTGTCTGAAGCTTCATTGCCATTAGCACTCAATTTTTTTTCACCAAAATAGATGCCACTAGTAAGTTCTCTATAAATCACAAAATCGGTTCCTTTAATTACGTGTTCTTTTAAATTAGATTGATGAATTAATGACTCGTAAGTTGTTAAAGGTCGAATATTTGCAAACAATCCTAAACTTTTTCGAAGTTTTAATAAACCTTGTTCAGGTCTAACTTTAGCAGTTGGATTGTTATCGTATTTAGGGTCTCCTATTGCTCCAAAAAGAATTGCATCAGCATTTGCACAAATTTGAAGTGTTTCATCAGGTAATGGGTTTCCTGTTTCATCAATGGCAATTGCTCCAACTGAAGCTTTTTCGTATGTAAAGGTATGTTTGTATTTTTCAGCTACAGCATTTAAAATTTTAACGGCTTGTTGGGTCACTTCAGGACCAATTCCATCTCCAGAAAGCAACGCTATTTTTAAGTTCATAATACTATTTTTTACTGTTTATGTATCAATTTAAAAGTTAGCTGCAGTTTTATGTACATGATTTAATTCCATTAAATGGTGTAAATCCTCATCATTAACTTCTTTATGAAAATCTGCATATTTTAAAAATTGTGGGTATAAATCATCCAATTCAATTTTAGTTAAATCGTAACCAACATTTTTTGCTCTATAAGCTAAAGCAGCTCTACCACTTCGAGCAGTTAAAATAATTGAAGATTCATTAACTCCAACATCAGAAGGGTTAATAATTTCGTAAGTTTCTCGGTTTTTAATAACACCATCTTGGTGAATTCCTGAGCTATGCGCAAAAGCATTCTCGCCAATAATAGCCTTGTTTGGTTGAACTTTCATTCCCATACTTTCTTGCACTAATTGACTTGTACTGTATAATAATTTGGTATTAATACCAGTATCTAATTTTAAATTTGGATGTTGTTTTAAAATCATAACTACTTCTTCTAAAGCAGTATTTCCAGCACGTTCCCCAATACCATTAATTGTGCATTCTATTTGGCGAGCTCCATTTTGAACACCTGCAATTGCATTGGCAGTTGCCAAGCCTAAATCGTTATGACAGTGACAAGAAAGTATTACATTATCAATTCCTTTTACGTTTTCCTTTAAGTATTTAATTTTTGCGCCATATTCATCAGGTAAACAATAACCTGTGGTATCTGGAATATTTAATACAGTTGCACCCGCTTTAATTACTTGTTCTAAAACTCTAGCTAAATATTCATTATCTGTTCTACCTGCATCTTCAGCATAAAATTCAACATCTTCAACAAATGATTTTGCGTAAGCAACAGCACCAACTGCACGTTCAATAATTTTCTCTTGTGTTGAATTAAATTTATGAACTATATGAGATTCAGAAGTTCCAATACCGGTATGAATTCTTGGCCGTTTGGCATATTTTAATGCCGCAGCAGCAACTTCAATGTCTTTTTTATTTGCTCTTGTTAGTCCACAAACAGTAGCAGTTTTAACTAATTTTGAGATTTTTTCTACAGAAGTAAAATCACCAGGGCTTGAAACTGGAAACCCCGCTTCAATTACATCAACTCCTAAAATATCTAGACGTTCTGCAATTATTAATTTTTGTTCTGTATTTAACTTACAGCCAGGGACTTGCTCTCCGTCTCTTAAGGTGGTGTCAAAAATTTGGACTTTATTATTGCTCATTTTTGGATTTTTTTTATCACATTTGAATAACAAAAATAATGGTAACCGTTTTTTATAAATTATAAGAAATAAAGGGTTTACTATATTCAAACAACAATTTTACTTATAAAGTGTTGTTATTCAATATGTTAAAAATAAATTAATTACAATGGCTATTGAGCAAAAAGATGTGCTTTTTACGTTAGTTAAGTCACTTTCAAAATCTGAAAAAAGACAATTTAAATTGTATGCAGGAAGATTGGGAGGAAATGCGGAGGCTAATTTTATTTCTTTATTTAATTTATTAGATAAAGTAAGCACATTTGATGATGATTTAATTTTAAAAAAAACCAATATAAAAAAGCAACAAATATCAAACACAAAAGCACATTTGTACAAGCAAATTTTGGTGAGTTTACGTTTGAATCCTGTGCATCAAAATGTGAGGTCTCAAATTAGAGAACAATTTGATTTTTCAGCAATTTTATATAGCAAAGGTTTGTATAAGCAAAGCTTAAAAATTTTAGATAAAGCTAAAGAATTGGCGTTAACTAATGGTGAGAATAACCTAGCTTATGAAATTGTTGAATTTGAGAAGGTTATTGAGTCTCAATATATTACCAGAAGTTTAAGTAATAGGGCAGAAGAACTTTCTACACAATCTAGAACGTTGAGCGTAATTAATGCAAGAACTAGCAAGTTATCTAATCTTTCGCTTCAATTGTACAGCTTATTATTAAAAGAGGGATATGTTAAGGATGATACAGGTTCTAAAAAAGTAAAAATTTATTTTAAAAAAAGATTACCAATTTTCAATTTATCGGACTTAGGTTTTAGAGAAAAACTCTTTTTATACAAAGCGTATTTATGGCATAGCTTAATTATGCAAGACTTTATTTTAAGTTATAAATATTCTCAAAAATGGGTTGATTTGTTTGAGGAAAACCCCGAAATGAAAAAGCAAAACTCAGTTTTTTACTTAAAAGGAGTTAATTATTTATTAGAATCATTGTATTTAATTAAACATAAAACAAAGTTTAATAAAGTACTAGAAAATTTAAATTCAGATATTCAAAACAAAAACATAGCACTAAACGATAATACCAAAACATTAACTTTTTTATACTATTCTCAAAATAAATTAAACCTTTACTTTTTAGAAGGAAGATTTAATAAAGGGATACGATACGCTTCAAAATTACTAGAAGAAATTAAAACTTTTGAATCTAAAATAGATGCACATCATATTATGGTTTTTTATTACAAAATAGGATGTATGTACTTTGGAGCTGGAAAAAATGAAGAATGTATTTATTATTTAGAAAAAATTATAAATAATAAAGAATTAAAAATGCGGGAGGATTTATTATGCTTCTCTCGTGTACTAAATTTAGTGGCGCATTATGATGCGGGATTAGATTACAATATTGATAAGCTCATTATATCAACGTATAAGTTTTTATTAAAAATGAATGATTTACACAAAGTACAGCGTAAGATGATTTCTTTTCTTAAAAGTTTAAGTGTAATTTACCCTCAAGACCTACATAAGGCATTTGTAAAATTGCATAGGGAATTAAGTGAGTTTGAAAATCACCCTTACGAAAAACGCTCCTTCTTGTATTTAGATATTTTATCTTGGTTAGAGAGTAAAATTCAAAATGTACCAGTTGAAATAATCATCAAACAAAAGGCAAAGAAATTAATGAAGTAGCATAGTAATTATTGTTTATTTAAAAATAATCAAAACCTGCATCAATTATAAATGATGCAGGTTTTTTTATTGCATAATCATTGTAAAAATAATAGTTATAACTATCAGTAAAACAGTATTGTATGTTGAATTATTGAATATTGGATATTGTAAAATATAAAAACAAAAATAGGATAAAACAAATGCCTAAATTAAATTTGTTTTTTATTGAAAAAAGAACAATAAAAAGAAAGTTGTTTTAAGAATAATTTAAAAGAATTAAAAAAGTACTAAAATAAATGCAACTAAATAAACATAGTAAAAGAGTAACACAAGATCCAACGCAGCCTGCAGCACAGGCAATGTTATACGGAGTAGGGCTTTCAGATGATGATATGAAAAAACCTCAGGTAGGTATTGTAAGTACAGGTTTTGATGGAAATCCGTGCAATATGCACTTAAATAATTTAGCCTCTAAAATTAAAGAAGATGTCAATAAGCTAAATCAAGTTGGACTAATTTTTAATACAATTGGGGTAAGTGATGGAATTTCAATGGGGACTTCAGGAATGAATTATTCATTACCATCTCGTGATATTATTGCAGATTCTATTGAAGTAGTTATGAATGCACAAAGCTATGATGGTTTGGTTGCTGTTGTAGGTTGTGATAAAAATATGCCAGGTTCAATTATGGCAATGTTACGTTTAAACAGACCAGCACTTATGGTGTACGGAGGAACTATTGCTTCGGGTCGTTATAAAGGACAAAAATTAAATATAGTTTCTGCTTTTGAAGCACTTGGACAAAAAATTGCAGGAAATATTTCAGAAGAAGAATATAAAGAAATTATTAAAAATGCAATTCCAGGAGCAGGTGCTTGTGGTGGTATGTACACAGCAAATACAATGGCTTCATCAATTGAAGCAATGGGGTTTGCTTTGCCGTATAATTCATCTATTCCTGCTGAAAATCCACATAAAGAAACTGAAAGTGAACGTGTTGCCTCAGCTATTAAAAATTTATTAGAGTTAGATTTAAAACCTTTAGATATTATTACTAAAAAATCATTAGAAAATGCAGTGGCTTTGGTGAATGCTTTAGGAGGTTCAACAAATGCAGTGCTACATTATTTAGCAATTGCACATGCTGCTGAAATTGAATTTACATTAGATGATTTTCAACGTGTGAGTGATAGAACTCCGTTAATTGCAGATTTAAAACCAAGCGGTGAATATTTAATGGAAGATGTTCACGGTGTTGGAGGAACACCAGCTGTGATGAAATATTTATTAGAAAAAGGGTTTTTACACGGTGATTGTATGACTGTTACAGGTAAAACCTTGGCAGAAAATTTAGCCAATGTAAAAGCATTAACTTTTGAAGATGACCAACAAGTTATTTATCCAACCGAGAAAGCTTTGAAATCTTCAGGAAATTTACAAATCTTGTTTGGTAACCTAGCTTTAGAAGGTTCCGTAGCTAAAATTAGTGGAAAAGAAGGAAATTTATTTGAAGGAAAAGCAGTTGTTTTTGATGGTGAAGATAATGCGAACAAAGGTATTGGAGAAGGAAAAGTATCTAGAGGAGATGTTATAGTAATTAGATATGTAGGACCAAAAGGAGGTCCTGGAATGCCAGAAATGTTAAAGCCAACTTCTATGATTATGGGTGCAGGTTTAGGGAAATCAGTTGCTTTAATTACTGATGGTCGTTTTTCAGGAGGAACACACGGTTTTGTAGTTGGTCACATTACTCCAGAAGCACAATCAGGTGGTACAATTGCATTGATAAAAGATGGGGATATAATTGTAATTGATGCAGAAAGCAAGACAATTAATGTAAAATTAACGGATGAAGAATTGGTGAAAAGAAAAGCGGAATGGAAAGCTCCGGAGTTAAAACACAAAAAAGGAATATTATATAAATACGCTAAAACCGTTTCTTCAGCTTCAGAAGGTTGTGTAACGGATAAATTTTAAAGATATGGAGACATTAAAAAAAGATATTCAACAAAAAGCTACTGGAAAAACGGTGAGAATTTCAGGCGCAGAAGCTGTAATAAAATGTTTGTTAGAAGAAAATGTAGAATTAGCTTATGGCTATCCAGGAGGAGCAATTATGCCTGTATATGATGAAATATACAAATATAAAGATCAATTTCATCACGTACTTACACGTCATGAGCAAGGAGCAATACATGCCGCTCAAGGTTTTGCGCGCGTAACAGGTAAGCCGGGGATTGTATTTGCAACTTCGGGTCCTGGAGCAACAAATTTAGTAACAGGTATTGCAGATGCTCAAATAGATTCTACACCATTGGTTTGTATTACAGGTCAGGTTGGTTCACATTTATTAGGTTCTGATGCATTTCAAGAAACAGATATTATTGGTATTTCTACTCCAGTAACAAAATGGAATTATCAAATAACAAAAGCAAGTGAAATTCCAGAAGTGTTTGCAAAAGCATTTTATATTGCAAAATCGGGTCGTCCAGGGCCAGTCTTAATTGATATTACAAAAGATGCTCAATTTGAAGAGTTTGATTTTTTATACCAAAAGTGTGAAAAAATTAGAAGTTATAGAGCAGTTCCAACACTAAGTATAGATAAAGTTAAAGAAGCTGCAGCACTAATTAATAGCGCTAAAAAACCATTAATAGTTTGGGGACAAGGAATTATTATTGGAGGTGCAGAACAAGAGTTTAAAAATTTTATTGAAAAAACTAATATTCCTTCAGCATCAACAGCTTTAGGTCTTTCAGCTTTGCCAACTAAGCATCCTTTAAATGTAGGGATGGTTGGTATGCACGGAAATTATGCGCCAAATGTTTTGACTAATTCATGTGATGTTTTAATTGCTATTGGGATGCGTTTTGATGATCGTGTTACAGGAAATTTAGCAACATACGCAAAGCAAGCAAAGGTGGTTCATTTTGATATTGATCCAGCTGAAATAGATAAAAATGTTAAAACAGACATTGCAGTTTTAGGAGATGTAAAAGAATCTTTGTCTGAAATTATGCAATATGTTAATGAAGGTACGCATAAAGAATGGATGCAAGAGTTTGATAAACTATATGATATTGAACTAAAATCCGTAATTAATGATCAATTAAATCCTACAAAAGAAGGATTAACAATGGGTGAAGTTTTAGGTGGAATTAATAAAGAAACAAAAGGTGATGCAGTTATTGTTTCTGATGTTGGTCAACATCAAATGTTTGCCTGCCGTTATGCTGATTTTATTAAAACTCGAAGTAATGTTACTTCTGGTGGTTTGGGAACTATGGGATTTGCGTTACCAGCATCAATTGGTGCTAAAATGGGAGTGCCAGATCGTGAAGTTGTAGCTATTATTGGTGATGGAGGTTATCAAATGACTTGTAATGAGTTGGGAACCATTCTTCAAACAAAAGTACCAGTTAAAATTGTAGTTTTAAATAATAGCTATTTAGGGATGGTTCGCCAATGGCAAGAGTTGTTTTTTGATAAACGGTATGCTTCTACTGAAATGGTAAGTCCAGATTTTGTAAAACTGGCACAAGCGTATGATATTGAAGCGGTAAGAGTAAGTAAACGTGAAGATTTAGCCGATGCTATAAAAACAATGATAGCATCAAAGGAAACCTATTTTATGGAAGTAATTATTGAACAAGAAGATAATGTATTTCCAATGATACCAACAGGAGCAAGTGTTTCAGAAATAAGATTAAGTTAATTATGGAAGAAAATCAAAAATTTACAGTTTCGGTATATACCGAGAATAATATCGGATTATTAAACCGTATTTCAGCAATATTTTTAAAACGTCATATTAATATTGAAAGTATGACAGTTTCAAAATCTGAAATTGAACATGTACATAGATTTACCTTTGTTGTGATAGTCCCAAAAACATTAATTAGAAAAGTTGTTGGTCAGTTAGAAAAGCAAATTGAAGTTATAAGAGCTTTTTATCACACGGAAGATGAAATTATTTATCATGAAACAGCATTGTTTAAAATAGCTTCAACGCATTTATATGATGAAAAAATTCAAAATAAATTAAAATTTAGAAGAGCACATATAATTGCAATTACAGAACGTTATTTTGTAATTGAAGCTTCTGGATTGAAGGAAGATATTGACAGAATGTATGAGAAATTAAAACCTTTTGGATTGCTACAGTTTGTACGTTCAGGGCGTATTGCAATCACTCGACCTAAAATGGCGATATCAGAATTATTAGCAGAAATTAATTAAAAGAATAAAAAATAAACAAATGGCAAATTATTTTAATACACTTTCTTTAAGAGATAAATTAGATCAATTAGGAAAATGTAGATTTATGGACTCTTCAGAATTTAGTGAAGGTGTTAAAGCATTAAAAGGTAAAAAAATTGTAATTGTTGGTTGTGGAGCGCAAGGTTTAAACCAAGGTTTAAACATGAGAGATTCAGGGCTAGATGTTTCTTATACCTTAAGACCAGCAGCAATTTTAGAAAAAAGACAATCGTTTTTAAATGCTTCTGAAAACAATTTTAAGGTTGGTAAGTATGAAGAAATGATTCCAACTGCTGATTTGTTAATTAACTTAACACCAGATAAACAACATACCGCTGTAGTTTCTGCAGTAATGCCTTTAATGAAAGAAGGTGCTACTTTATCATACTCTCATGGGTTTAATATTGTTGAAGAAGGTATGCAAATAAGAAAAGATATTACTGTAATTATGGTAGCCCCAAAATCGCCAGGTTCAGAGGTAAGAGAAGAATACAAAAGAGGGTTTGGTGTGCCAACATTAATTGCTGTACATCCCGAAAATGATCCTGAAGGAAAAGGTTGGGATTATGCAAAAGCATATGCTGTTGGAACTGGAGGTCATACGGCAGGAGTTTTAGAATCTTCATTTGTTGCTGAAGTAAAATCAGATTTAATGGGTGAACAAACAATTCTTTGTGGATTGTTACAAACAGGTTCTATTTTATGTTTTGATAAAATGGTTGCTGAAGGTGTTGATGCGGGTTATGCTTCAAAATTAGTACAATACGGTTGGGAAACTATTACTGAAGCCTTAAAGCATGGTGGAATTACCAATATGATGGATAGATTATCCAACCCTGCAAAAGTAGCTGCATTTAAAGCTTCAGAAGAATTAAAAGATATTATGCGTCCGCTTTTTCAAAAACATATGGACGATATTTTATCAGGTCATTTTTCAAAAACAATGATGGAAGATTGGGCAAATGACGATGTTAATTTGCTAACATGGAGAGCCGCAACTGGTGAAACTTCTTTTGAAAAAACAGCAGCAGCTGCTATTGAAATTTCAGAACAAGAATATTTTGATAATGGTGTGTTAATGGTTGCGATGGTAAAAGCAGGTGTTGAATTGGCTTTTGAAGCAATGACTGAATCTGGAATTATTTCAGCATCTGCGTATTATGAGTCTTTACATGAAACACCATTAATTGCAAATACAATTGCACGTAAAAAATTATTTGAAATGAATCGTGTAATTTCTGATACTGCTGAATACGGATGTTATTTATTTGACCATGCTTGTAAACCATTAATTGCTGATTATGTAAAAAATGCACCAAGTAATTTAGTTGGAAGACCTTTTAACGATGGATCAAATAGTGTTGATAATATAGCGTTAATAGCAGTGAATACAGCAATTAGAAATCACCCCGTTGAAGATATTGGGGGATATTTACGTGAGTCTATGACCGCAATGACAAAAATAGTTTAACTAAAAAACGCTTATCCGTTTAATGAAAGCAACTACTAAAAATAGCATTTCATTAGAGAAAATTTATAAAGCTCAGCATAATATTAAAGGAGTTGTAGAACAGACTCCTTTGGTATTTATGAAGAATTTTTCTGAACGATATCAAGCAAAAATCTACTTTAAGAGAGAAGATTTACAAGTAGTTCGTTCTTATAAAATTAGAGGTGCGTATAATAAAATTCAAGGGTTGTCTTCCGAAGAATTAAAAAATGGAATTGTTTGTGCAAGCGCTGGTAATCATGCGCAAGGTGTTGCATATGCTTGTCAGAAATTAAAGGTAAAAGGCACTATTTTTATGCCTGTAACCACACCACATCAAAAAATTGACCAAGTTAAAATGTTTGGTAGAACATTTATTGATGTTCGTCTTTTTGGTGATAGTTTTGATGATAGTCAAAAAGCGGCAGCAGAGTTTTGCGCAACCAATAAAAATACATTTGTACATCCGTTTGATGATATTGAAGTAATTGCTGGACAGGGAACAGTTGGTTTAGAAATTTTAAACGATAGCACATCTCAAATAGACTATTTGTTTATGCCAGTTGGAGGTGGTGGATTGGCTTCAGGTGTTGGAAATGTGTTTAAAGCACTAAGTCCGGCTACAAAACTTATTGGAGTTGAACCTAAAGGAGCTCCCTCTTTAACAACTTCATTAGAAAAAGGAGAAAATACAACTCTAGAAACCATTGAAAAGTTTGTGGATGGAGCAGCTGTAAAACGTATGGGAGAGCTTACTTATGAATTTTGTAAAGAGGTGCTAGATGCTACAGATACCATTTGTGAAGGCTTAATTTGTTCAACAATTTTAAAAGTATATAATGAAAATGCAATGGTGGTAGAACCTGCTGGAGCATTGTCTATTGCTGCACTTGAAGATTATAAAGAGCAAATTAAAGGAAAAACCGTTGTGTGCGTTGTAAGTGGTGGTAATAATGATATTACCCGAATGGAAGAAATGAAAGAACGTGCTTTATTTTATGAAGGTTTAAAACACTATTTTATTATAAAATTTCCACAAAGAGCAGGAGCTTTAAAAGAATTTGTAGTAGATGTTTTAGGCCCAAATGATGATATAGCTTATTTTGAATACACGAAAAAAAATAACAGAGATAAAGGTCCAGCAATAGTTGGAATTGAACTGGATTCAAAAGAAGATTTTGAACCATTAGTGAAACGAATGGAAGAAAAAGGTTTTTTAAGTGAGTACTTAAATGAAAATCCTGAATTATTTCAGTTTTTAATATAGGAAGTTAAGTTATGATGTTAATTAGGTGTAGTTAAAAACAACAATTTGTTAAATAATAAACAAACTTAGGAGGATATTAATTTTTTTATGTATTATTGTACCAATGAAAATAAACAATTTAAATATTACTGTAAATACTCCCTGTCGCTCTTTCGACGTTTATCGCTGTGCGCGCTAATTCTTTCTATTCAAAAACAGTATATTAATTTTCATTTTTCAACAACAATTTTGCAACAGACTTTTCACATAGTATTTCTTTTAAATTTAACAATAGTTATTTCAGAAGTAATGGTTGTACGCTTTTTTTCTCGTCGCCCCGTTAGGGCGTAAAATTCTTTTGAAAATGGTGTGCCCGTTTTCCCTGTTAAAAAACATTAAAACTTAATTTTAAATACAAAAAGTAACCAGTGAAAGTTGTTATAGCCAATATATCACACATCAAATTTTCCAAAGCAATTTGTGAAACCATCAAAGATTCTGCTAAAGTACGGGGAACAGGTATTGCTGAAAGAACTCCAGAATATATCACTAAAAAAATTAGTACAGGAGATGCAGTAATTGCAATTCATAAAGATGAATTTGCAGGGTTTTGTTACATTGAAACATGGGATAATAAGTCTTTTGTGGTAAACTCAGGGTTAATTGTTCACCCAGATTTTAGAAATCAAGGATTGGCAAAAAAAATTAAAAAGCAAATCTTAGAATATTCAAAAGAAAAATATCCTGATGCTAAAATATTTGGTATTACAACAGGTTTAGCAGTATTAAAAATTAATTATGAGTTAGGTTATCAGCCAGTTACTTTTTCTGAACTAACTACAGATGAAGCTTTTTGGAATGGCTGTAAAACGTGTAAAAATTATGATGTTTTACAAAGAACAGATAAAAAAATGTGCTTATGTACAGGAATGTTATATGATCCAAATCATGATAATAAGGTAAAAGAGCATCCGTATAATTCAAAAGTATTAAGCAGGTTAAAAAAAATTAAACAAACATTATTTCTTAAAAAAAATAAAAAATAACATGGATAAAGTAGTAGTAGCATATAGTGGTGGTTTAGACACTTCATATTGCGTAAAATATTTACTAAATGAATTAAATTTAGAAGTACACAGTGCACTGGTAAATACAGGTGGTTTTACTGCAAGTGAATTAGAAGTTGTAGAAAAAAAAGCCTATGAAATGGGTGTTTCTTCTCACGTAAATAAAAATATATTAGATAAATATTACAGCAAGGCCATTAAATATATGGTTTTTGGTAATGTGTTAAAAAACAATACGTATCCACTTTCTGTAAGTGCTGAAAGAGTTTTTCAAGCAATTGAAGTTGTAGAATATGCAAAAGAAATTGGCGCAAAATATATTGCACATGGAAGTACAGGTGCAGGAAATGATCAGGTGAGATTTGATATGATTTTTCAAACATTAGCGCCTGAAATTGAAATTATTACACCAGTTAGAGATTTAAAATTATCTAGACAAGAAGAAATAGCATATTTAAAAAAATACGGTGTTGATTATCCGTGGGGAAAAGCAAAATATTCAATAAATAAAGGTATTTGGGGAACAAGTATTGGTGGTGTTGAAACCTTAACATCACATCAAGCATTACCTGAAGAGGCTTATCCTAGCCAGTTAGAAAAAACTGCACCAACTGATGTAAAACTTCATTTTAAAAATGGAGAATTAGTTGGCTTAAATGACGAAATTGATACACCAGTAAATGCCATTTTAAAGTTGGAAGAACTGGCTTCAAAATATGCAATTGGTAGAGATATTCATGTAGGTGATACCATTGTTGGAATTAAAGGAAGAGTTGGTTTTGAAGCAGCCGCAGCAGTAGTTACTATAAAAGCACATCATTTATTAGAAAAGCATGTATTGTCTAAATGGCAACAAAACCTAAAAGAACAATTAGCAAGTTGGTACGGAATGTTATTGCATGATGGTCAATATTTTGAGCCTGCAATGAGAAATATTGAAGCTTTTTTAGAAGATTCTCAAAAAACTGTGACAGGAGAAGTTTTTGTTACACTAAAACCATATCACTTTAGTTTAAATGGTATAGAATCTAAGCACGATTTAATGAAATCTGAATTTGGTGAATATGGAGAAACAAATAAAGCATGGACTTCTGAAGATGCCAAAGGGTTTATTAAAATTTTAGGGACAGCAAATAAAATATATCACAGTGTAAATTCATAAGTATGATTAAAGTAGGAATAATTGGTGGTGCAGGTTATACAGCAGGTGAATTAATTAGATTGTTAATTCATCATCCAAAAGTTGTTTTAAATTTTGTGTACAGCACCTCAAATGCTGGAAATTATATTTATAATGTACATCAAGATTTATTGGGATCGTTAGATTTAAAATTCACGGATACTATTAATAACAATGTAGATGTGTTATTTTTATGTTTAGGGCATGGAAATTCTAAAAAGTTTTTAGAGCAACATCAGTTTTCATCAACAACTAAAATAATAGATTTAAGTAATGATTTTAGATTGGAAAACGACGCCGTTTTTGAGGGGAAAGAATTTGTATATGGACTTCCAGAACTTCAGAAAGATGCAATTAAAAAAGCATCAAATATTGCCAATCCAGGATGTTTTGCTACGGCAATTCAACTAGCTTTATTACCATTGGTAAAACATAATTTGATAAAAAATTCAGTTCATATAAATGCAACAACAGGTGCTACAGGAGCTGGTGTTTCACCAAGTGAAACAACACATTATAGTTGGAGAGATAATAATTTCTCAGTATATAAAGCATTTACACATCAGCATTTAGGTGAAATAAATGAAAGTTTATCCTTGCTTCAGAAAGGGTTTGATCAAGAATTATTTTTTATTCCAAACAGAGGGAATTTTAGTAGAGGGATTTTTGCATCCATCTATTTAGAATTTGATAAAGACATTGAAGTAGCCTACGAATTATTTAAAGATTTTTACAAAGATGCCGCATTTACACATGTTTCTAAAACACCAATTCACTTAAAACAAGTGGTGAATACTAACAATTGTTTTATCCATTTACAAAAACACAACAACACACTTTTAATTACTTCAATAATAGATAATTTATTAAAAGGAGCATCTGGTCAGGCAATTCAAAATATGAATTTGATATTTGGTTTTAAAGAAATAGAAGGATTACAATTAAAAGCAACCTCATTTTAAAAAAACGAACAAATGAAAATAGCAATTATTGGAGTAGGAAATTTAGGGTATTCAATAGCATTAGGAATTTTATCTCAAAAAAGTTTTGAAATAAAAAACTTGTATTTAACAAAGCGAAACACAGCTTCATTAAGCAATTGGGAAAATTTACCAAATGTTGTAATCTCTACAAATAATAAGGAAGCAGTAAAATTCTCTGATGTAATTATAATTGCAGTTCAGCCAAATCAGTTGTCAGCTGTTTTAGAAGAAATAAATGAGGAAATAGACATAAAAAGGCACACCATAATATCTGTAATAACAGGTAGAAAAATCTACGAAATTGAAGCTGTTATTGGAAATAAAACAGCGATAATTAGAAGCATGCCAAACACGGCTATTTCTGTTGGTCAATCTATGACCTGCTTAAGTGCAAATCAAAAAGGAAAGGAAAACATAGAAATAGCCAAAGCCATTTTTAACTCGTTGGGTAAAACAATGTGTATTGAAGAAAAATTAATGCAATCGGCAACGGTTATTTGTGCAAGTGGTATTGCTTTTTGGATGCGTTTGATACGTGCAACTGCTCAAGGAGCAGTTCAGTTAGGTTTTCATGCGGATGAAGCACAAGAATTAGCTGTACAAACGTGTTTAGGAGCCGCTAGTTTATTAATTCAATCGGGGAATCATCCAGAACAAGAAATTGATAAAGTTACAACACCAAGTGGATGCACTATTGAAGGATTAAATGAAATGGAGCATCAAGGGTTAAGCTCTTCAATAATTAAAGGACTGGTAACGTCTTTTGAAAAAATTAATCAGATTTAAAATTTGTTGACATGGAATTATTTAATGTATATCCGTTATATAATGTTACACCTGTAAAGGCTGAAGGAGCATATGTTTGGGATGAGAATAATACAAAATATTTAGATTTATACGGAGGTCATGGAGTAATTTCAATTGGGCATACACATCCGCATTATGTTAAATTATTGAAAGAACAATTAGATGCCATTGGGTTTTATTCCAACTCTATTCAAAATCCGTTACAGCAAGAATTAGCACAAAAATTGGGCAAGCTTTCAGGCTGTGAGAATTACAATTTATTTCTATGTAACTCAGGTGCAGAAGCCAACGAAAATGCCTTAAAATTAGCTTCATTTGAAACAGGAAAGAGTAGAATAGTTTCTTTTAACAATGCTTTTCATGGAAGAACATCTGCAGCCGTAGCTACAACAGATAATAAAAGTATAAATGCACCCATAAATTTACAGCAAGAAGTCACTTTTTTACCGCTAAATAATATTGAATTGGTAATTTATGAGTTAGAGAAAAATGATGTGGCAGCCGTTATAATTGAAGGAATTCAAGGAGTTGGAGGTTTAGATGAAGGTACTACGGAGTTTTTTAAGGAACTACAGGATATTTGCAATAAAAAAGGTGTATTGCTAATTTTAGACGAAATCCAATCTGGTTATGGAAGAAGTGGGCAATTTTTTGCTTTTCAACATCACAATATTCAGCCAGATATTATTACAGTAGCTAAGGGAATGGCAAACGGGTTTCCAATTGGAGGAGTTTTAATTGCTGATAAATATGATGCTAAATTCGGAATGCTGGGCACCACTTTTGGAGGGAATCATTTGGCTTGTGCAGCAGCAATTTCTGTATTAGATGTCATTGAAAAGGAGTATTTAATAAAAAATGTGAATGAAGTTTCTAATTCTTTTTCAGAAGAGATTACAGCTATTTCTCAAGTAAAAAAAGTAAAAGGAAAAGGATTAATGTTAGGTGTAGAATTCGATTTTGAAGTTGCTGAACTTCGAAAAGAATTAATAGTTGACAAGCATATTTTTACAGGAGGTTCAAACAATAAAAATTTGTTAAGAATTTTACCGCCACTAAATATCAACAAAGAGCAAATAACTGTTTTTATTAACGCATTGAAAGAACTACTAGCCTAATGAATACAAACTTAACACTTCAACAAAGAAATGCTGTTTTATTGTCTATGGCGCAATTAATTGCTACTGAAAAAGTAGCGATAGTAGCTGCTAATAAAACAGATGTAGAAAATTATACGGGTGAAGATATAGCAATGTATGATCGTTTAAAAGTGGATGATGAAAAAATTGAAGGAATGATTTTATCGCTCCATCAATTAATTGCAGATGCGGATCCGGTAGGGAAAGACCTGTTTCATTTCACACATGAAAACGGACTAAAAATTACCAATAAATCGGCGCCATTTGGTACGGTTTTAATAATTTATGAATCTAGACCCGATGTAACTGTTGAAGCAGCAGGAATTGCATTTAAATCAGGTAATAAAATTTTATTAAAAGGTGGTAAAGAATCTATAAATTCAAATTTAAAAATCGTGGATTTATGGCACAAAGCATTGGTAGAAAATAATATTTCAACCAATTGGGTGGAATATTTAAATTATAACAGAACAGAAACCCAAGTATTTTTAGAAAACCCAACACAAAAAGTAGATTTAATTGTACCTCGTGGAGGTGAAAAATTAATTGCTTTTGTAAAGCAAAACGCTACCTGTCCAGTAATTGTGAGCGGTAGAGGAAATAATTTTATTTATGTTGATACTGAAGCTGATTTAGACCTTGCTTTAAAAGTAATTATCAATGGAAAAACAGCTAAAATATCAGCTTGTAATGCTGTGGATAAGGTTATTATAAATTCTAATATAGCAGATAAAGAATCCTTCATAAAGAAATTAGTGGATGAGCTATTGAAGTTTAATATTGAAATTTTAGGAGATTCAGAATTATCAGCTTTTGAAAATGTAAGTGCTTTCGATAGTGAAGAAATTTGGTATGAAGAGTTTTTAGATTATAAAATTGTAATTGGAAGTGTAAATTCATTAGAAGCCGCAATTGAAAAAATAAACAAATACGGTGGAGGGCATTCAGCAGTGATAACTACTAAAAATAATGAAACTGCAACTACTTTTATGGAATCGGTAGATTCAGCAGCTGTATATCAAAATGCATCTACACGTTTTACGGATGGTGGACAGTTTGGTTTAGGTGGTGAATTGGCAATAAGTACAGATAAATTGCATCATAGAGGACCTATGGGATTACAACATTTAGTAACAAATAAATGGTATATATACGGAGATGGGCAAATCAGATAAAAAAAGAATACTATTAAAAATAGGTACGAATGTACTGACTAAAGAAACGAATAATATTTCTAGAGGGAAAATTGAAGATATTGCTCGACAAATAGTAGCTTTAAAAGATGATTATGAATTTATAATTGTAAGTTCAGGAGCAATTGCCGCAGCCAAGCAATTTGTAAATTTAGAAAGTAATGGAAAGGAAATAAATGTAAAACAGGCATTGGCATCAATTGGTCAACCGCATTTAATGCGTATTTTTCAAGAGAATTTTAGAGAATTAGGCTTGTTAACTTCACAATGTTTATTGTCGTATTCAGATTTTGAAAAAAAGCAATCTAAAAAAAACATTGTAAATACGATAAATGTGTTAGTTGAAAATAATTACATTCCAATTATTAATGAAAATGATACAGTTGCTACAGATGAAATTAAATTTGGAGATAATGATAAGCTATCAGCATTAACGGCTGTTTTATTAGATGTTGATTTGTTTATAATAGCCACTAATACCAATGGTATTTACACAAAAGAATCTATGAATAGTAATGAAGCAAAAACAATTACAAAGTCATCGGATATTCAATCGCTTAAAACTCAGATAGAAAAATCAATTTCAAATGGTGGTACTGGAGGAATGAAAACTAAAATAGAAGCTGCAGAAATAGCTCAAAAGCACAATATTGAAACTTGGATTTTGAATGGGTTAAATGATGATTTTATGATTGATGCAATTCAGGATACAACAAAATTCACTAAAATAATTACCGCATAGTATGAAACATTACACAAGTATAAAAAATATTCAAAACATACAGTTAGTTGTTCAAGAAGCTATTGAGTTAAAGAAAGAACCATTGCAGTTTAATACATTAGGTAAAGGAAAAACTATTTGTTTGTTGTTTTTTAATAACAGTTTACGTACACGATTAAGTACTCAAAAAGCAGCTCAAAATTTAGGAATGCACACTATTGTGATGAATTTTGGAAATGAAGGTTGGCAGTTAGAATTTGAAGATGGTGTTGTGATGAATGAAAATAAATCGGAACATATTAAGGAAGCAGCTAAAGTAATTTCTCAATATTGCGATATTGTGGCAATTAGAGCATTTGCATCGTTAACAGATAAAGAAAAGGATGAAGCCGAAATGGTATTGAATAATTTTAAAAAATACGCGAACGTTCCTGTTGTAAACATGGAAAGTGCCATTGGTCATCCATTACAAGCACTGGCTGATGCAATTACTATTGAAGAATATAAAACAGTTAAAAAGCCTAAAGTTGTGTTGTCGTGGGCACCTCATCCAAAGGCATTGCCGCATGCAGTTGCTAATTCTTTTATTGAAATGATGCAATTACAAGATGCAGATTTTGTAATTACACACCCTGAAGGTTATGAGTTAAATCCAGCAATAACTAAAAATTCAGTGATTGAATACAATCAGGAAAAAGCATTTGAAAATGCAGATTTTATTTATGTGAAAAACTGGAGTTCGTATAAAAGTTATGGGAAGGTTTTAAAAACAGATGCAAGTTGGATGATTACGGCTGATAAAATGAAATTGACAAGCAATGCGAAATTTATGCATTGTTTACCAGTGAGAAGAAATGTTGTTGTAGCTGACGAAGTAATAGATTCTGAAAATTCTATTGTAATTGAACAAGCAAATAACAGAACATTTTCGGCTCAAATTGTATTGAAGAAAATATTGGAAAATAATGGTTAAACAAATACTGCATATTGTCAAAATTGGTGGAAATGTTATTAATAATAAAGGAGCATTAACTTCATTTTTAAAAGATTTTTCAGAGCTAGAAGGGTTTAAAATTTTAGTTCACGGTGGAGGGAAAAGAGCAACAGAAATTGCTTCAGAAATGGGTTTAAAACCTAAAATGATACAAGGAAGAAGAGTAACAGACGAAGCTAATTTAGAAGTGGTAACAATGGTGTATGCAGGTTTGTTGAATAAAAATATAGCGGCACAGCTACAGCAAAACAATTGCAATGCTTTAGGATTGTCTGGTGCTGATGCAAATTGTATGTTGGCTCACAAGCGTATAGTAAAAGAAATTGATTACGGTTTTGCAGGTGATATTGATACAGTGAACTATCAAATAATAAATGTTTTTTTACAGAATAAGATAACGCCTGTTTTTTGCGCAATTACGCATGATAAAAAAGGACAATTGTTGAATACAAATGCAGATACTATTGCTTCAGAAGTAGCAATTGCAATGAGTAAATTTTTTAATGTAGAATTAAATTATGTGTTTGAATTAAAAGGAGTTTTAGAAACTATAGAAGATAAAAATTCAGTAATTAAAGACATAAACTTAAATAAATATGAACAGTTAGTTGAGCAGGGTATTATTTCAGATGGGATGATTCCTAAACTTCATAATTGTTTTAATGCATTAAAAAAAGGAGTTCAAAAAGTGAAGATAGGAGATGATTCTCTAATTAAAGGAACTGATAAATTATATACAACATTAAGTTTAAAATAATGATAGAACAATTAACAAAAGAAGCTCTTGAATTGCTTAAAAATTTAATTTCAAAGCAATCATTTTCAGGTGAAGAAAATGAAACAGCATTGTTAATCATGCAATGGTTTTCTAGTCACGATATTAAATTTGAAAGTGACAAGCATAATGTTTGGGCGAAAAATAAACATTTTGATGCTTCCAAAAAAACAATACTTTTAAACTCGCATCATGATACTGTTAAGCCGAATAAAGGATATACAAAAGACCCATTAAATCCTGAAGTTATAGCTGGTAAATTATATGGTTTAGGGAGTAATGATGCCGGTGGTTGTTTGGTGTCTTTATTAGCAACTTTCACGTATTTTTATAGTAGAGAAAATTTAAATTATAATTTTGTAATTGTTGCCTCGGCCGAGGAAGAAAATTCGGGTCCGAATGGTTTAAATAGTATGCTAAAAATTATTCCTGAAATTGATTTTGCAATTGTTGGTGAGCCAACATTGATGCAATTGGCAATTGCAGAAAAAGGCTTAATGGTTTTAAATGGTGAAGCAAAAGGAACCGCAGGTCACGCAGCACACGGAATAGGTGATAACGCAATTTACAATGCGATTGAAGATATAAACTGGTTTCAAAATTTTGAATTTCCAAAGTTTTCTGAAACTTTAGGGAAAGTTAAAATGACGGTTACACAAATTGAAGCAGGACACCAGCACAATGTAATACCGGCAAGTTGTAAATATGTGGTTGATGTTAGAGTTACAGATGCTTATAGCAATCAGGAAGTTTTGGATATTATTAAATCAAATGTGAAGTCTGAAATATGTCCAAGGTCACTTCGCTTAAATTCTTCATCCATATCAAAAAATCATCCAATTGTTGAAGCAGGAATTAAATTAGGAAGGGAAACGTATGGTTCTCCAACATTGTCAGATCAAGCGGTTTTAAATTGCCCATCCTTAAAATTAGGACCAGGGCAAAGTTTACGTTCACATACTGCTGATGAGTTTATTTACATTAATGAAATTGAAGAAGGCGTTGATTTATATATTAAGATATTAGAAGAAATAATATAATAAATGTTGAATTGTTTAACTGTTGAAAAGTGTAAAAAAGCATTAAACAAATTAATTATTTAACAAAAAGCAGAAATTATGAAACTTTGGGATAAAGGATTTTCAACCGATAAAAAAATAGACTTATTTACTGTTGGTAATGACAGAGAATTAGATTTAATTTTAGCAAAATACGATGTCATAGGGAATGTTGCACACGCAAAAATGTTGCAGAGTATTGGATTGTTAACTTCGGAAGAATTAAAAGATTTAGAAGTTGAATTAGCCTCAATTTTAAAAACTATTGAAAAGGGTGAATTTGTTATTGAAGATTCTTTTGAAGATGTGCATTCTAAAGTAGAATTTTTATTAACTAAAAAGTTAGGTGATACCGGTAAAAAGATACATACAGCACGTTCAAGAAACGATCAGGTTTTGGTAGATGTGCATTTATATTTAAAAGATGCGTTGAACGAAATAAATGACGAAGTTGATGAGCTTTTCGACTTGTTAATTTCATTAGCTGAACAATATAAAGGAGTGTTGTTACCAGGTTATACACATTTGCAAGTTGCAATGCCGTCATCATTTGGGTTGTGGTTTTCTGCGTATGCAGAAACTTTGATTGATGATATTTATTTCTTAAAAGCAGCCTATAAAGTGGCCGATCAAAATCCGTTAGGTTCTGCAGCAGGTTATGGTAGTTCATTTCCAATTGACAGAGATTTCACAACCAAAGAGCTAAATTTTGAAACATTAAAATTTAATTCTGTAGCCGCTCAAATGGGAAGAGGTAAATTAGAAAAGTCTGTAGCGTTTGCCATAAGTTCAGTTGCAAGTACGTTGTCAAAAATGAGTATGGATATTTGTTTGTATATGAGTCAGAATTTTAGCTTTATTTCATTTCCAGATGAATTAACAACAGGTTCAAGTATTATGCCTCATAAAAAAAACCCGGATGTTTTTGAATTGATTAGAGGGAAATGTAACAAATTACAAGCCTTACCTTATGAATTTACATTAATTACCAATAATCTTCCAAGTGGTTATCACAGAGATTTACAATTGTTAAAAGAAGGGTTAATCCCTTCATTTTCCACCTTAAAATCGTGTTTAGAAATGTTAACCTATTCATTAAAAAATATTCAAGTAAAAGAGAATATTGTTAAAGATGAAAAATATTTATATTTGTTTAGTGTTGAGGAAGTTAATAAATTAGTTCAAAGTGGAATTCCTTTCAGAGATGCCTACAAAATTGTAGGGAAAAACATTAATGAAGGTAATTTCAATCCAGACAAAAATGTGGTACATTCTCACAAAGGAAGTTTAGGTAATTTATGTTTAGATGAGATTGTTGAGAAGAAGAAAAATGCTTAATGAATGTTAAGAAGTTGTTTGGGAATTGGCGTCATTCTGAATTTATTTCAGAATCTCATTAGGATGGTTATTAAATATTATGAGAACCTGAATTAAGTTCAGGTTGACGAAAATATAAATTTCAAACAACTTCTTAAATTAGTTTTTAATCCATTACAAATTTAAAACCTGCTGAAATTATTCCTGCTTTAAGACCTGTATTTCTTTTATAAGAATTGTATTTTACATCAATACTTTTTAAGCCTAATTTCCAGACTTTTCGTTTTGCAAAAATATCGGTGTAGGAAAAACCAAAACCAATTTGACTTGAATTGAATTCAGATAAATCATAATCTGATGTGTAAAATTCTTCAGTAGAAGTATGTTGTTCAAAAGGTGCAAAATAATCGGCCGCAGTTTGTGTGTAATACCTGTACGAAGGATATAAAGTAAACGTGTCAGAAATTTTAATTGGCAATTCAATTTCAGCAGTTGAAGATTGTACGCCCCAATCGTCATAATAATAACGGTAGTATGTTCTTAATGAAACAGACTCATTAATATATTGATTGAAACGAATTCCAATAGGTAATTTAAAACGGGAATCTGGTAAGCGTTCAATATCATCAGCTAACTGAAATACATCTGTATTAGTTGGTGAGGTGTAATTGGAAATGCTTGAAGGATTTCCAATATAATAATTATCCCTGTCAGAAAAATAGACACGTTGCATAGGATTTGCTAACCAACCATCTTGTTGAACTAAATCAAAAAATATTGATATTTGTGATTTTTTACTCAAAATTTGAGACAAGCTAAATGATACGGAATAGGTGTTTCGTGAATTGTTGTCAACAAGTGTATTTTTAAACGGACTCCACACATTTGCACCATTTTTATCAATCGTATTTCCGTTCTGATCTAAAATATCAACATTTTCAAAATGCCCATCATTTAAATTTTGATTGTCATCTAAATAGGAATCTAATTCAGTAGGGTAAACAGGGCTCCAATTGTCTAAATATATATTGGCTTTTAAACCAATTTCAGTATTTTTTTCATTGAAAAGTTTTGTGAAACTACCACCAACACCTATTGAAGTGTAATCATATTCTTTTGCAAAACTTACATTTGCACCTAAAATGGTATTTCTGTCATCTGAAGAATGACTATAGCTTAAGTTTAAACTAGTCCAAACATCAGCCTTTGAAGCTCCAGAAGATTCAACCCAAGGGCTTGCAGCATTTGTAGCTAAATTTTGGTAATTTGTAGTACTACTTTTGTTATCACTATCACTATCATCAGATGATGCGCTTGAAACATCAAAAGGATCTAAATTACTTGAAGATGCAGATGTGTAAGCAGAAATTGTTGCATCAATTGTGAATACGTCATCATCATTTAATGGAATTGACACCACAAAATTTGTTGCAATATCTTTTAATTCTTCAGTTCCAATACCTCCGGTAACAGCTGCATTATCGCCATCTTGTGTATAAAAGCTTGAAATAATGTCAACTTCAGCAGTTTCTAAAACTCTTTTCTTATATTCAGTATTATTAGTTGTTGATTGTGAATATCCAACTATGGAAATAAACAATATACTTAGTATTATAATTTTTTTCATTGTTTTCTTATAATTAATTACAACCGCAGCCTCCACCAGATTTCCCTCCATTTGCTCCAGATGCAGCTTCTCTATACACTTGAAAACTGGTTTCAAATTTGTTCGATTTTTTTGAAGATAAAAGCATATCAGGATCATTTAAATATACTTTTTCATATTCTTTAACAACTACACATGATGTTAAAGAACAGATGGATAGCAGTAATAAACTTATTTTTTTAATCATAACTTGTTAATATTTATATTTTTTGAAGTGTGAATTTTTCCTGTATTATCAATAATAATACATTCAATATGTTTTAATTGATTTATTCTATTTATGCCAACATTAGTTCCCATTACAAAAATTGAGGTTGCTAAAGCATCGGCAATTTCAGCCTTTGGAGCAAATACCGAAACACTAATAATTCCGTTTGAAGGATAGCCAGTTCTAGGGTCAATAATATGTGTATATCGCTTATTATTAAAGGTTACATATTTTTCATAATTTCCTGAAGTAACAACAGCGCCATTGCTAATTGGTAACATGGCAAATGTTTTATTTTTATTTAAAGGGTTTGTAATTGCTACTTTCCAATCATCTCCATTTGGTTGTTTCCCCCACGTATTCATATCGCCAGATGCATTTATAATTCCTGCTTTTACACCTTTAGAGATCAATAATTTTTTTGCTTTATCAGCGGCATATCCTTTACCAATACCTCCAAAACCTATTTTCATTCCTTTTAATTTTAGAAAAACAGTTTGGTTTTCGTTGTTAAGAAGTATGTTTTGATAGCCAACTTTTGAAACTGAATTTTTGATTTTTTCTTCCGAAGGCATTACTTTCATGCTTCCATCAAATTTCCATATGTTATCCATAGAAGCATAACTAATATCAAAAGCACCATCAGTTAGTTTAGAAATTGCAATAGCCCTTTCAATAAGATTAAATAATTCTTTATCAACCTTTACAGGTTTTATTCCTGCATTTTTTATAATGTTTGAAGTTTGAGAGTTTAGATCCCAAGAGGATATTAATTTTTCAATTCTTGAAATTTCTGCAATAGCAATTTCGATATATTTGCTTGCTATCAAAGAATCATTAGCAACTACAGAAATATCAAAACGACTTCCCATTAATTTTAAGGTCTGTCTATGCATTTGTTGTGCATAGAAGTTGATGGTAAAAAACAGAAATAGAGTTAAAATAGCGTATTTTTTCATAAAACTAAAAAGAGGCTAATAATTTAATATAAGCTGTTGGGGTTGTTTTTTTATAGCCAGTACTTCCAAGTGCTTTTCCATTCTTATCTAGAACAACAACAAACGGAAAATAACCTCTTAGATTATATTTTTCCATCAATTGGTTGTTTTGAAGTTGTTGCGCTTTAGTTAGCTTATTTTTTTTCTTTCTAGGGAAATCAGCTTTTACCAATACAAAATTGTTTTCAGCATACGTTTTAAATTCTTCTGAACTCCATACTTCTCGATCCAATTTAATACAAGGTGCACACCAATCTGAACCTTGAAAAACCAAAACAATATCTCGGTCTTTTTCAGTTGCAATTTTTTTGGCTGTATCAATATTAGTATGCCATTCTTGTGCGTTTACAAGAAAAAAAGAGAAAAATAAAAGGGTACTTAAAGTTAATTTTTGCATTTTGTAAATGATTTTTATCAATGGTCGTAATAGTTTTAACTTAATAACAAAGAATAGGCTTAAAACCCTACCTTGATTTTTTATTTATTTAAAACGCACAAAATATCATTTAAGTATTTAGCTGCAAGCTTGCCAAATAACTTCTTTTGGAGTTGGAGCAGTTATTAGTATGGTTTCTTTAGTAACAGGGTGAGTAAATTCAATTTTTCTGGCATGTAAATGAATACTAGCATCTTTATTACTTCTGTTAAAACCATATTTTAAATCACCTTTAATAGGTGATCCAATGGCCGCTAACTGACATCTAATTTGGTGATGGCGACCCGTTTCTAAATCAACTTCGAGAAGGTGATAATTATCTAAAGATTTTAATAATTTATAATGCAGCGTAGCTTTTTTACTTCCTTCAATTTCAGAAGAATATGAAGTGGATTTATTATTTTTTGGATTTTTTTTAAGAAAACCAGTTAGCGTATCAACATCTTTTTTCGGTTTGTTTTTAACCACTGCCCAGTACGTTTTACTCACTGTTTTATCACGTAACATTTTGTTAAACCGTTCTAATGCTTTTGAGGTTCTAGCAAAAACTACAATGCCAGTTGTTGGTCTATCCAATCTATGAACAACACCTAAAAAAACATTTCCAGGTTTGTTGTATTTTTCTTTAATATATTCTTTAACAATTTCACTTAAAGGAGTGTCTCCAGTTTTATCTCCCTGCACAATATCACCCGATTGTTTATTAATTACAATTAAGTGGTTGTCTTCAAATAATACGTGCAAATTATTTTTGGTTGAAGCCATTTTACAAATTCTCAGTAAGCTGTTGGTTTACATTGTTTATATATGTAAGTAATTCTTCTTTTCCGTTTGAAGAAGTTGCAGAAGTAATAAAATATTGGGGCATTGTTTCCCAAAGAGTACTCGTCATTTTTTTAGTGTAAATTTGTATATTTCTATTTAATTCAGAGAGTTTTAATTTATCTGATTTTGTGAAAACAACACAAAAAGGGATTTCACTTTTACCTAAAAACTCCATAAACTCTAAATCAATTTTTTGAGGCTCATGTCTGCAATCAATCAAAACAAATGTGCAAATTAATTGTTCTCGTTGAATGAAATAATTTTTTATAAAACTTTGGAAAGTTCTCTTGATTGATTTTGAAACTTTTGCATAACCGTATCCTGGTAAATCAACTAAAAACCAACTATTGTTAATTTTAAAATGATTTATAAGTTGTGTTTTCCCTGGTCTTCCTGAAGTTTTAGCTAACTTGTTTTGACCAGTTAGCATATTTATTAAAGATGATTTTCCAACATTAGACCTTCCAATAAATGCGTATTCAGGAAGTCTTTCTTTTGGGCATTTAGCGACATCTGAATTGCTAATTACAAAATCAGCAGTTTTAATTTTCATTGCTTATAAGTTTCGTTTTTTTAACCAGTTTTCAAGAATTTGATTAAATTCTTCGGGATGTTCCATCATAGGTGTATGTCCACATTTGTCAATCCAAAATAAATTAGCATCAGGCATTAATTTTTCAAAATCTTCAGCTACCTCAGGAGGAGTTACAGTATCATTTTTTCCCCAAATTAAGCAAGTAGGAGTATCCATTTCAGGTAAATCTTTTGCCATATTGTGCCTAATTGCACTTTTAGCTATGGATAAAGTTCTTATAACTTTATGTCTGTCATTAACGGAAGCAAAAACTTCATCAACCATTTCTTTAGTAGCAACTTTAGGGTCGTAAAAAACCTCTTCGGTTTTAGTTTTTATATAGTTATAATCGCCTCTTTTTGGATACGTATCACCCATAGATTTTTCATATAAACCTGAACTTCCAGTTAAAATAAGTCCAGTCACATTTTTCAAATTTAATTTTGTAAAATACAATGCAATGTGTCCTCCTAATGAGTTTCCTAGTAAAATTGTGCTATCAATATTTTTAAAAGCCATAAATTCTTTTAGGAATTTAGAAATATTTTTAACATTGGTTTTTAATAAGGGTAAAGTATATATAGGTAATTCGGGAATAATTACTTTATATCCATTAGCTGAAAAATGGCTTAAAACGCTGTCAAAATTACTCAAGGTTCCCATAAGTCCATGAAGTACAATTATGGGTTTCCCCTCACCAGCCTCAACATAACTAAATTTCCCTTCTGTTTTAAGATTGTAACTCATTAAATTTTTGATTTTAAGCTTGTGGCAAAGTTAACTTTTTTTTCTAAAATACAGCTTTTTTATAAATACTAACAAATTAAGTTTTAACTACCTGTATTTCAAAATTATAGTCCAAAATATGGAGTAAAGGTTAAAAGTTATCAACAAAGTGGGTAAAAGTGGTGAATTGTGGGAAAAAATTTATATTTTTGAATACATACAATCAAACAATGGTAAATTTAATTGGAACATATGAATGTAAGGCTGATGCTAAAGGAAGGCTAGCCCTTTCGTCTGCATTAAAAAAACAGCTTTCACCAATTTTACAAGAAGGGTTTGTAATAAAACGTGCTGTTTTTCATCCTTGTTTAGAGTTGTACCCAATGTCTCAATGGAATGATTTGATGGCGAAAGTTAATAAGTTGAACAGGTTTGTTAAAAAGAATAACGACTTTATTAGGAGGTTTACCGCAGGTGTGAAAATTGTTGAATTAGATGCTTCAGGAAGGTTGTTAATACCCAAAGATTTACAAATGTTCGCAGGTATTACAAAAGAAGTAGTGCTTTCTTCAGCAGTAAATATCATTGAAATTTGGGATAAAGATAAATACGAGAAAGTAGTGGAAGATTTGGCAGATGGTTTTGGAGAATTGACAGAAGAAGTGATGGGAGCTATAAAATTTGATGACGATGGAGTATCATAATCCGGTATTGTTAAAAGAGAGCATTGATGGTTTAAATATAAAACCAAACGGTGTGTATGTTGATGTAACTTTTGGTGGTGGAGGTCATTCAAAAGAAATACTAAATAGATTAAATGAAGATGGAAAACTTTTTGCTTTTGATCAAGATGAAGATGCAAAACGAAATATAATTGATGATGAACGTTTTACATTGATTCCGCAAAACTTCAGATTTATAAAAAGGTATTTGCGTTTTTATGGTGTGAAAAAAGTTGATGGTGTTTTGGCAGATTTAGGAGTCTCATCGCATCAATTTGATGAAGCTGAACGAGGGTTTTCTACAAGGTTTGATGCTGATTTGGATATGAGAATGAATCAAACGGATGAGTTATCTGCTTTTCAAGTAGTTAATTTTTATAAGGAAGGAAAATTGGCTGATGTATTGTTTCAATATGGTGAGTTGCGTAATGCAAGAGCATTAGCAAAAAAAATTGTTGAAACAAGAGTTGAAAAAAAAATTAAAACAAGTTTTGAATTAAAAGAAGTGTTGAGTGAGTTTGTTCCAAAAGCAATTGAACATAAAATATTAGCTCAAATATTTCAAGGAATACGAATAGAGGTAAATCAGGAAATAGAAGTTTTAAAAGAGTTTTTATTACAAATACCTGAAATATTAAATAAAGATGGAAGACTGAGTGTTATATCATATCACTCTTTAGAAGATAGATTGGTTAAGCGCTTTATTAGAAATGGTCTTTTTGAAGGTGAACCTGAAAAAGATTTTTTTGGAAATATAGATGTACCAATGAAAAAAGTAGGGAAAATGATAATTCCTTCAGCTTCAGAAATAAAAAAAAATAATAGAGCGAGGAGTGCAAAATTGAGAATAGCAACATTAAAGTAATGATGTCTAAATTCAAAAAAAGCATATACGATATTTTAAAAGGAAACTTTTTAGTAAGCGATAATTCCTTTAAAAACTGGCGATTTATTCTGTTCGTAGTGTTTTTAATGTTGTTGATGATTGCAAGCTCGCATCGTTCAGATAAAAAAGTGATGGAGATTGCAAAGTTGAATAAAAAAATTAAAGAATTGCGATCTGAATTTGTTGATACGCGTTCAGCTTCAATGAAATTGAAGTTAGAATCAACAATTAGAAATAAGGTATTGGAATTGGAGTTAACTCCAAGTGAAAACCCGCCACAAGTAATTAGAGTAATCTCAAAAAAATAAACAACCATTGGCTGCAACAAAAAAAGGCATACTAAATAAACTGTACGTTGTATTTGTGTTTATCACATTGTTTTTGGTGGCAATTGTAGTGAGACTTACTAATATTCAATTTGCTGAAGGTGATAAATACAGAAATTTATCAGAACAACTTACGCTAAGGAACGACACTATTTTTGCAAATAGGGGAAATGTTTTTTCAGCTGATGGAAGCTTACTAGCAACTTCAATGTCACAGTATGAAATTAGAATGGATGTTGTTACAGTAAATTCTAAAGTATTTGAAAAAGAGATTAGAAATCTAGCAAAAGAGTTGTCAAAAATGCTTGGAAATTCTATTTCTCATTGGGAAACAAAGATTAGAAAAGCCAGAAATAGTAACAATAGATATTTATTTATTACTCGAAAATTGGGATATAACGATTATATGAAAATTAAGAGCTTTCCAATTTTTAAACTTGGAATGTATAAAGGTGGTTTTATTGCTGAACAATCAACTGTGAGAGCACATCCTTTAGGGAAAGTTGCCGAAAGGACAATTGGTTATGATGATTACAGAGGAGCTCCAGGGATTGAAGGTGCTTATAGAAGTTATTTGAAGGGTAAACATGGTTGGAGAATGAAGCAAAAAATTGCTCAAGGACAATGGAAACCAATAAACGACACTAATGAAAAGGAGCCGATAGATGGTAAAGATATTGTAACAACTATAGATATAAATATTCAAGATATAGCACATCATTCTTTGCTTAGGCAATTAGAAATTTACAATGCAGAACATGGGTGTGTGGTGGTTATGGAAACTAAAACAGGTGAGATTAAAGCCATTTCTAACTTGGGAAGAAATACCAATGGTACGTATTACGAAAAAAGAAATTATGCTGTGTATGAATCTCATGAACCAGGTTCAGCATTTAAGGTAATGGCAATGGTAGCAGCGTTAGAATCAGGAAAAATTGATACTAGTACAGTTGTTGATACGGGCGAAGGAAGATACAGAATGTACGGAAGGTATATTCATGATTCTAAAAGAGGTGGCTATGGTGAAATTTCAGCAGCAAGAGCTTTAGAAGTTTCTTCAAATATTGGATTTGCAAGGTTAATTGATGAGAATTTCAATGAAAAACCTGAAGAATTTATTGACATGTTGAAAGGAATGCATTTAAATAATCAGTTAGGGTTAAAAATCAAAGGAGAAGGAAAACCTGAAATTCCAGCACCTGGAGAAAAAAAATGGAGTAAAAATGCATTACCATCAATCGCTTATGGTTATAACCTAACATTAACACCACTTCAAACGTTAACATTTTACAATGCAATTGCAAATAATGGAGAAATGTTAAAACCAAAATTTGTTAAAGAAATTAGGTCTTGGAATAAACACGTAGAGCATTTTGATAAAGAGGTAATTGATTCAGAAATTTGTTCTAAAAAAACAATTAAAAAGGTTCAAGAAGTACTTAAAAATGTAGTTGTTAGAGGAACAGGTCGAAAATTATATGATAAAAACTTTTCAATGGCTGGTAAAACAGGAACTGCTCGTACTGAATACTGGATGGAAGACTGGGAATCAAACAGACGTTATATTTCATCTTTCACTGGGTATTTTCCTGCTGAAAACCCAAAATATTCTTGCATAGTGGTAATTCATAAGCCAGATTTAGCAAAAGGATATTACGGAGCAGATGTTTCGGGTCCGGTTTTTAAAGATATAGCTCATAAAATTTACACATCAAACCATATTATTAATACCATAGATAATATAACACCAAATTTTGCGAGTGTTAAAAATAGTTTTGAGACATATTATACAAAGTCTAATAAGGAATTTATTTCAATCCCGAATGTTAAAGGAATGGCGGCAATGGACGCCATTCCTTTACTCGAAAACATCGGGTTGAATGTCAATTTTCAAGGTGAAGGAAAAGTAAAAGAACAGTCTATTAGTTCGGGTGAAAAATTAGTAAAAGGAGCAACCATAGTTTTAAAATTAATTTAGTTGAAGTTAGTTAAAGACATAGTATATAAAGTTAGTATTGATACCGTTATTGGTGGCACCAATAAAATGGTAGATGCAATTGTATTTGATTCTAGAGAGGTAAAACAGAATAGTTTGTTTGTTGCTCAAAAAGGGTTGGTTTTTGATGGGCATCTATTTATAGATAAAGCTATTGAGTTAGGAGCAAGGGTTATTGTTTGTGAAAAATTACCAAAGCAGACACTTCAAAAAGTAACATATATTCAAGTTGAAAATTCGGATAGTGCTTTGGCAATTATTGCGTCCAATTTTTATGAGAATCCTTCCTCTAAATTAAAGTTAATTGGAATTACAGGCACCAATGGAAAAACAACAATTGCAACATTGTTGTACAATTTATTTCAAAAAGCAGGCTATAAAACAGGTTTGCTATCTACTGTAAAAATTTTAGTTGACACTATTGAATATAAAGCAACGCATACCACCCCAAATTCGGTTTTAATAAATAAGTATTTAAATGAAATGGTTGAAATGGGTGTTGATTTTTGCTTTATGGAAGTGAGTTCTCATGGAATTCATCAAAAAAGAACAGAAGGTTTACAATTTTCAGGAGGCGTTTTCACCAATTTAACGCATGACCATTTAGATTATCACAAAACATTTAAGGAATATAGAGATGTTAAAAAATCGTTTTTTGATGCCTTACCAAAATCAGCTTTTGCATTAGTAAATATTGATGATAAAAATGGAGCAGTAATGCTACAAAATACTATTGCTAAAAAACAATCGTATGCATTAAAAACAATGGCCGATTTTAAAGCTAAAATTTTAGAAAATCAATTTTCCGGTTTGTTGTTAACAATAAACAACAATGAAGTTTGGACAAAATTAACAGGGGGTTTTAATGCATATAATTTATTAGCTGTTTATGGAGTTTCAAATATATTAGGCTTAGAAACAATAGAATCACTAACACATATTAGCGAGTTAGAAAGTGTGAGTGGAAGATTTCAGCATTTTATTTCAAAAGGAGGTGTGACCGCAGTGATAGATTATGCACACACACCTGATGCGTTAAAAAATGTGTTAGAAACCATCAATGATATTAGAACAGGAAATGAACAAATTATTACCGTTGTGGGATGCGGTGGAGACCGAGATAAGGCTAAACGCCCTGTTATGGGGCGTATAGCTTCTCAGTTAAGTACACAAGTAATTTTCACTTCAGACAATCCTAGAAGTGAAAACCCACAAACAATTATTGAAGAAATTGAAGCTGGAGTTGATTCGCAAAATTTTAAAAAAACGGTATCAATTTTAGATAGAGCGCAAGCCATTAAAACAGCAACAAAATTTGCGGTAAAAGGAGATATTATTTTAATTGCTGGTAAAGGACATGAGACTTATCAAGAAGTGAAAGGAAAGCGTTCTCATTTTGATGATTATGAAAAAATAACAGAACTACTAACAGTTATAGAAAGTTAATACAATGCTATATTATTTATTTGAGTATTTAGAAAGTCATTACAAATTAGCAGGAGCAGGATTGTTCCAATACATCTCGTTTAGGTCTGCGTTGGCTTTTATAATGTCGCTACTTTTTTCAACAATTTACGGGAAGAGAATTATTAATTATTTACAACGTAAGCAAGTTGGTGAGACTGTTAGAGATTTAGGTTTAGTTGGGCAGGTTGAAAAGGCAGGAACTCCAACAATGGGAGGTATCATTATAATTTTAGCAACCTTAATTCCTGTGCTATTAATTTCAAAAATCGATAATGTTTATATCGTAATACTTGTAGTTACTACACTGTGGATGGGTGCTATTGGTTTTTTAGACGACTATATTAAAATTTTCAAAAAAGATAAAGAAGGATTAAAAGGAAGGTTTAAAATTTTAGGCCAGGTTACTTTAGGGATTTTTGTTGGAACAATGTTTTATTTTCATCCAGGGATTACCATGAAAGAGAAACTACCTTTAAAACAGCAATACATTTCAGAAAAAGGGATACCTGTATTGTTTTCCGAGGCAAAAAAATCTACCAAAACCACGATTCCATTTTTTAAAAATAATGAATTGGAGTATGCGGATGCATTGGGTGTTTTTGGTGATGGATTAAAAGATTATGCATGGTTAATTTTTATTCCAATAGTAATATTTATCATCACAGCAGTTTCAAATGGGGCTAATTTAACAGATGGAATTGATGGTTTAGCGGCAGGGTCTTCAGCTATAATTGTACTCACCTTGGGTGTTTTTGCTTGGGTTTCAGGAAATATCATTTTTGCCAATTATTTAGATGTTATGTACATACCAAATTCTGGTGAAATGACCATTTTTATAGCTGCTTTTGTGGGAGCTTTAATTGGTTTTTTGTGGTACAATACGTATCCGGCTCAAGTATTTATGGGAGATACAGGAAGTTTAACAATTGGAGGTATTATAGCCGTATTAGCTATTGCGGTTCGTAAAGAGCTATTAATTCCAATATTAGCAGGAATCTTTTTGGTAGAGAATTTATCAGTAATTCTTCAGGTTGGATTTTTTAAATACACCAAGAAAAAATATGGAGAAGGAAAACGCATATTTAAAATGTCACCATTACATCATCACTATCAAAAATCAGGATATCATGAAAGTAAAATTGTTACACGATTTTGGATTATAGGAATTCTGTTAGCAGTATTTACAATAGTAACTTTAAAGTTGCGATAAATGAAAAAATTAGTTGTTTTAGGAGCAGGAGAGAGTGGTGTAGGAACAGCTATTTTGGGAAAACAAAAAGGGTATCAAGTTTTTGTTTCTGACAAAGGGACAATTGCAAATAAATATAAAAAAGTTCTTTTAAATAATAATATTTCTTTCGAAGAAGGAAATCATACGGAAGCTAAGATTTTTGAAGCTGATTTAGTGATGAAAAGTCCGGGAATTCCAGATACTGTTTCATTAATAAAAGAGTTGAGGGAAAAAAACATTTCTGTAGTTTCTGAAATTGAATTTGCTTCAAAATATACCAACGGAGTTATTGTTGGAATTACCGGTTCAAACGGTAAAACCACCACAACAATGTTGACCAATCATATTTTGGAAAAAGCAAGTTTCAATGTGAGTATGGGAGGTAATATTGGAGATAGTTTTGCGCAACAAGTTGCAGAAAAAGATTCGGAGAATTACGTATTGGAGTTGAGTAGTTTTCAATTAGATGGTATTGAAAATTTCGCACCACATATTGCAATAATTACCAATATAACTCCAGATCATTTAGATAGGTATGATTACAAATTTGAAAATTATATCAATTCTAAATTTAGAATTACAGAAAATCAAACAGCAAATGATTTTTTGATATATGATTTTGATGATGAAGTGATAACATCATGGTTAAACAAGAATAAAGTAAAAGCTACATTGCTGCCTTTTTCATTAGAAAATGAGTTAGAGCAAGGAGTTTATTTAAAAGAAGATAACATAGTAATAAAATATAAAACGATACATAAAATAATGGGTATTTCAACTTTAGCATTAAAAGGAAAACACAATACAAAAAATGCAATGGCAGCTGCAATGACAGCTTCATTGTTAAAAGTTAGAAAAGAAACTATTAGAGAGAGTTTAGAAGATTTTGAAGGAGCTGAACATAGACTAGAACCAGTACTTAAAATTAATGGAGTTCAGTATGTAAACGATTCTAAAGCAACGAATATAAATGCAACTTTTTATGCTTTAGATAGTATGCAATCTCCAACAGTTTGGATAGTTGGAGGTGTTGATAAAGGAAACGATTATTTAGACTTAATGCCATTGGTACGAGAAAAAGTAAAAGCAATTATTTGTTTGGGTGTTGATAATCAAAAAATTGTACAAACATTTTATAATGTAGTAGACTTAATTGTTGAAACAGCTGGAGCTGAAGAAGCTGTTAAAGTAGCATATAAGATTGCCAAAAAAGGAGATGCTGTTTTACTGTCTCCAGCTTGCGCAAGCTTTGACTTGTTTGAAAACTATGAGGATAGAGGTAACAAATTTAAGCAAGCGGTTAGGGAATTATAATACCAATTATTAAAAAGAGATAAGATAAGCACTTGAAAAGTATACTTAAAAATATTGAAGGAGATCGAGCAATTTGGGCAATAGTTACAGTGTTGGCTATCTTGTCGTTTTTACCGGTTTATAGTGCAAGTACTAATTTGGTTTATGTAGTAAACAATGGTACCACTACTTTTCATTTATTTAAGCACGCATTTTTATTAGCCTGCGGATTTTTAATTATTTACGCAGTTCACAAAATTCCTTTCAGATATTTTAGTGGAGGGTCAGTTTTAATGATTCCTTTAGTTGTAGTATTATTAATCTATACACTAACACAGGGAACTACTATTGGTGGTTCAAATGCAAGTAGATGGATTCAAATTCCATTTATAGGTATTGGATTTCAAACTTCAACCTTGGCCGGATTGGTGATTATGATATATGTAGCGCGTTATTTGGCTCGAAATAAAGATAAAGAGATAGCTTTTAAAGAAACTGTTTTACAATTATGGGTGCCAGTTGCCATAATTTTAGCATTGATTTTACCAGCAAATTTTTCAACTACTGCCATTGTTTTTTCAATGGTGTTATTGGTGGCTTTTATTGGTGGTTATCCATTAAAATATATTGCATCTGTTGTGGGGATAGGTATTATTTTATTGGCTCTATTTATATTAACTGTAAAAGCATTTCCTGATGTAGTTGGGAAAAATAGAGTTGATACTTGGATCAGTAGAATTGAGAATTTTTCAAATAAAAATGCTGAAGAAGGTTACCAGGTCGAAAAAGCTAAAATAGCCATTGCAAGTGGTGGTATACAAGGTAGAGGCCCAGGAAAGAGTATTCAAAAGAATTTTTTACCACAATCTTCATCTGACTTTATTTTTGCAATTATTGTTGAAGAATATGGTTTGGTTGGAGCTATGGTAGTTATCCTACTATATTTTATGTTGCTATTTAGATTTGTAATGGCGGCAAAAAAAGCAACAAGCATATTTGCAACACTACTAATTATTGGTGTTGGTTTACCCATTATTTTTCAGGCTATTATTAATATGGCAGTGGCTGTTAATTTATTCCCTGTAACCGGGCAAACATTGCCTTTAATTAGTAGTGGAGGTACATCAATTTGGATGACTTGTTTTGCTATTGGAATTATTTTAAGTGTAACAGCTGATAAAGAGAAAAAAGAAAGTATAGATAATGAAGAAAACCCTTTAGATATTTTACATGAAGCAATCGGTTAATATCATACTAAGTGGAGGTGGAACAGGTGGGCATATTTACCCAGCTGTATCTATTGCAAATGAGCTGAAAGAAAAATACCCTAAAGCTAATTTTTTGTTTGTAGGAGCAAAAGATAGAATGGAGATGGAGAAAGTTCCTCAAGCAGGTTATAAAATTAAAGGGTTATGGATTTCTGGAATACAAAGAAGTTTATCATTGAAAAATTTAGCATTTCCTTTCAAGCTAATTAGTAGTTTGTGGAATGCGTATAAAATTATTAAAAAATTTAAACCAACTATTGTAATTGGAACTGGTGGTTTTGCAAGTGGCCCAACATTATTTGTTGCAAGCAGAAAAGGGATAAAAACGGTTATTCAAGAACAAAATTCATATCCAGGAATTACTAATAAATTGTTGAGTAAAAAAGCTGATAAAATTTGTGTGGCTTATGATGGTTTAGAACGGTTTTTTCCATCAGATAAAATAATAAAAACAGGAAATCCGGTGCGTCAGGATTTATTAGATGTAGCAGGAAAAAGAGAAGAAGCATTCACACATTTTAAATTAGAAACTGATAAAAAAGCACTAGTTGTTATTGGAGGGAGTTTAGGAGCTAGGACAGTTAATAATTTAATTGAGAAACACATTAATTGGTTGGTGTCAAACAATGTGCAAGTGATTTGGCAAACTGGGAAATTGTATTACGAAGAATTTAAAAAATACAATGAATTAGAAGGTGTTCAAACACATGCTTTTTTAAATAGAATGGATTTAACATATGCAGCAGCAGATATTTTAATAAGTAGAGCAGGAGCAAGTTCAATTTCAGAATTATGTATTGTTGGTAAGCCTGTAATATTTATTCCATCGCCTAATGTTACCGAAGATCATCAAACAAAAAACGCCTTAGCTGTTGTAAATAAAAATGCTGCTTTATTGTTGAAAGAGTCTGAATTAAAGATGTTTCAAACAATGTTTAGCGAGTTGCTAAATGATGAGAAATTACAACAAAAGTTAAGTAAGAATATAAAAGAATTGGCATTGCCAAATGCAACAAAAGATATAGTAAAGGAAATTGAAAAATTAATGATTAGTTAATTGATTTGAATTTAAAAAATATACATAACGTTTATTTTATTGGTATTGGAGGGATTGGTATGAGTGCTATTGCCAACTATTTTAAGAGCAACGGTAAAAATGTGTCGGGTTACGATAAAGTGTCAACAGATATTACGAAATCACTTCAGGAAATTGGAATAGCTATTCATTTTGAAGATGCTGTAAATTCAATTCCTTCTGAATTTAAACAAAAGGAAAATACTATTGTTGTTTATACACCTGCTGTTCCTAAAAATCATTCAGAATTAAATTACTTTTTCACCAATGATTTTACAGTGTTAAAGCGTTCAGAAATTTTAGGTGAAATCACAAAAAACTCAATTTGTTTAGCGGTTGCTGGCACCCATGGGAAAACCACAACATCAACAATATTAGGTCATATTTTAAAAGAGGCAAACGTAAATGCCACTTCTTTTTTAGGTGGAATTTCAGAAAATTATAATTCAAATTTAATTTTAGGTGGAGATGAAGTTACCGTAGTTGAGGCAGATGAGTTTGATAGATCATTTTTAAAATTGTCACCAAATATTGCGTGTATCACTTCAATGGATGCAGATCACTTAGATATTTATGGAGATTATTCAGAATTAGAGAATTCATTCAAAGATTTTGCTAAGAAAGTATCAGGCACTTTAATTGTGCGAAAAGGATTGCCAATTAAAGCAGTAACTTTTGGTATTGAAGAAGATGCAGATTACGATGCTAAAAACATAAGAATTGAAAACGGAACTTACATTTTTGATGTTCAAACTCCTTTAAAATACATTAAAAATCTACAAATAAATTTATCAGGAAAACATAATGTGCTAAATACGGTGGCAGCTTTAGCAATGGCAACTATTTATGGAGTTTCTCTCCCTGTCATTGCTAAAGCTTTACTAACATTTAAAGGTATTAAAAGGCGTTTTTCTTATAAAATTAAAACTGAAAATTTAGTATTGATTGATGATTATGCGCATCATCCAACAGAAATAAATGCTGTTGTAAATTCAGTGAAAGAAATGTACCCAAATAAACAAGTTTTAGGAGTTTTTCAGCCGCATTTATATAGTAGAACTAGAGATTTTTCAGATGATTTTGCAAAAAGTTTATCACAATTTGATGAGTTAATTCTTCTTGATATTTATCCTGCAAGAGAATTACCAATTGAAGGAATTACTTCAACTTGGTTATTAGATAAAATTTCCATTAAAAACAAGTTAATTTCTTCGAAAGAAAAATTAGTTGAGAACGTTTTAAAATCTAAAGCACAAATTATCGTTATGATTGGTGCAGGAGATATAGGTGAATTGGTGGCTATAATTAAAAATAATTTGAGTGTTGAAAATTAATTGGAATTACATAAAAGGTTTTGTGTTACTAAGTCTTGTAGCGTTTTTATATGGATTTTCATATCAGAAAAACAGTGTAAAAAAAGTACGAGAAATAGTGATTGAATTTGATGAGGGAAAGAACCTTTTTATGAATTACCAAATAGTTAATAAATTGTTAATACAAAATAATGCAACAGTTAAAAACAAAGCAAAATCTGTTATAGATTTACATTTATTAGAGGCGAATGTACTGTCACACCCCATGGTAGAAGATGCAGCTATTTTTTTAACGGTTGATGGTTTGTTGAAAGCTAAAATAAAACAGCGAACACCTATTGCAAGAGTTCTATCAAATACAAAGAGTTATTACATTGATAAACAGGCGAAGATAATGCCTTTGTCAGAGAATTATTCAGCACGTGTGTTGTTGATTTTTGGAGATATTAAAGAAAATAATATTGAAGAAATTCACTATTTGGTAACAACAATTTTGAAAGATGAATTCTTAAAAAAACAATTAATTAGTATTCAAAAAATGCCGAATAATGAGTTTGTTTTGAATACACGGATAGGTGGACAAAAAATATTTTTGGGAAAAACAACCAATTTGAATCAGAAATTCAAAAATCTGAAATCATTTTTTAGTAAAACGATGACAGATAAAACAATTGAAAATTATAGCGCAATAAATTTAAAATACAACTACCAAGTTGTGTGTACAAAAAAGTAAATTATGGAACACAATGATATTTCAGTAGGGCTAGATATAGGAACAACAAAAATTGTTGCTATGATTGGACGTAGAAATGAATACGGAAAAATTGAGTTGCTTGGTACGGGTAAAGCCAAAAGTTTAGGAGTACACCGTGGTGTAGTAAATAATATAACGCAAACAATACAGTCCATTCAAATGGCTGTTGATGAGGCAATTGCTGTTTCAGGAATAAAAATAACAGAGGCTGTTGTTGGTATTGCGGGTCAGCATATTAGAAGTTTACAACATAGCGATTATATAACACGTCCAAATTCTGAAGAAGTAATAAATGATGATGATTTAGAAAAGCTTGAAAAGCAAGTTTATAAATTAGTAATGCTTCCAGGAGAAGAAATTATTCACGTGCTTCCGCAGGAATTTAAAGTTGATGGACAAGCAGAAATTTGTGAACCAGTTGGAATGTACGGAGGGAGATTAGAAGCGAATTTTCATGTAGTTGTTGGGCAAGTTTCATCTATAAGAAATATTGGACGTTGTATTAAAAGTGCAGGATTAGATTTAGCAGGAATTACATTAGAGCCATTAGCATCAGCAGAAGCAGTGTTAAGCACTGAAGAAAAAGAAGCAGGTGTTGCCTTAATTGATATAGGAGGTGGAACAACAGATTTAGCCATTTTTAAAAATGGAATTATTCGCCATACAGCTGTGGTGCCTTTTGGAGGGAATGTAATTACTGAAGATATAAAAGAAGGGTGTTCCATTATTGAAAAGCAAGCTGAGTTATTAAAAACAAAATTTGGATCGGCTTGGCCAGGAGAAAATAAAGAAAATGAAATTGTTTCAATACCAGGTTTACGAGGTAGGGACCCTAAAGAAATTACATTAAAAAACTTATCTAAAATAATTCATGCACGTGTTGTAGAAATTATTGAACAAGTATTTTTAGAAATAAAAAATTACGGCCACGAAGAACCAAAGAAAAAGTTAATAGCAGGTATTGTTTTAACAGGCGGAGGTGCACAATTAAAACACATAAAACAATTAGTAGAGTACATTACAGGAATGGATACAAGAATTGGATACCCAAACGAAAATTTAGCGGGTGATTCAGATGAAAATTTATCAAGTCCACAATACGCAACAGCAGTTGGGCTTTTGATGAACGGTTTAAACAAAATTGATAAAGAAAAAGTTAAAGTATCTCAGCAAGATAATGATGATTCTTCAGAAAATGAAGAGGGAGATACAGATGTAATAGTAGCAGAACCTAAAAAATCCATTTTTGATAAATGGGGAGATAAGTTTAGAGACTTTTTAGACAATGCAGAATAAAAATAATTTAAGAAAAAGACCAATACAAACATAATTATGAGCAATTCAGATTTTAACAACATTTCATTTGATTTACCTAAAAATCAGTCTAACGTAATAAAAGTTATAGGAGTTGGTGGCGGTGGTAGTAATGCCGTAAACCATATGTATTCTCAAGGAATTAATGGAGTGGATTTTGTTATTTGTAATACCGATGCTCAGGCTTTACAAAACAGTTCAGTTCCAACAAAAATTCAATTAGGAGTTTCTTTAACAGAAGGATTAGGTGCAGGGGCAAATCCAGAAGTTGGAGAACAAGCTGCTGTAGAAAGTATACAAGAAATTAAAGAGATGCTTTCTTCTAAATCAAAAATGGTCTTTATTACTGTAGGAATGGGTGGCGGAACGGGAACAGGAGCAGCCCCAATAATTGCTAAAGTTGCTCGAGAATTAGATTTGTTAACTATTGGTATTGTAACAACACCTTTTTCTTTTGAAGGTAAAATGCGTAATGAGCAAGCTCAGAAAGGAATTGAAAAATTACGTGAACATGTTGATTCTTTGGTTGTAATTAATAATAATAAATTAAGAGAAGTATATGGAAATTTAGGATTTAAAGCTGGATTCTCTAAAGCCGACGAAGTATTATCAACAGCTTCTCGAGGTATTGCTGAAGTAATTACCCATCACTATACTCAAAATATAGATTTAAAAGATGCTAAAACAGTACTCTCAAATAGTGGAACAGCCATTATGGGGTCCGCTAGTGCATCAGGTATGCAAAGGTCTGAAGAAGCAATTTCTAAGGCGTTAGATTCACCTTTATTGAATGATAATAAAATTACTGGAGCTAAAAATGTACTATTGTTAATTGTTTCAGGAGTAGAGGAAATCACTATTGATGAAATAGGGGAGATAAACGATTATATTCAAGCTGAAGCTAAATCTGATGTGAACATTATTATGGGTGTTGGAGAAGATGATTCACTAGGAGATGCTATTTCAGTTACTGTAATTGCAACAGGTTTCAATAAAGATCAACAACATGAGATTTCTAATACTGAAGCGAAAAAAATAATTCATACACTTGGAGATGAACAAGAAGCAACCTATGATTTTTCTGATAATAAAACAGATAATTTTTTGGGAAATAATGCTATTGAGGTAAAACCTAAAGTTGAAGACAAAATTGTATATGATTTAGGTGAAGAAATTGAAGACAAAATTGAACTAATTCCCACAACTGAATTTATTAAGAATATTGATGTTGTTTACGAAGAAATTTCTCGAGATACGGTTGAAGATTTTGTAATAACTTCTATGGCTACTGCTGAATCAATAGAAGAGCCTATGCAAATAGAGGAAGAAAATCAAATTTCTTTAACTTTTGATTTGCCAATTTCAGAAGCGAAAAAAACACCTAATGTTGAAGAAGCAAAGATACATATTAACAATATCGAAGTTGTAGACCATCAAGTTGTAAAGCCTGTAAAAGAAGTTGAAGAGGATGTATATTTTTCTTTAGAAGATTATACAACATTAGAAGATAATTTAATCAATGCTTCTAAACCAATAGCATTACTTGAAGAAGCTAGTGAGGATTTAAACTTTACACTAAGGTCAGAAGTAAAGGAAGAACCTAAATTAAGTATAGAGAATTACGAAGTTATAGACCATAAAGAAATTTCACCATTAGATTTAACGATTGAAGAGTTGCAACAAAGAGCTGCTCATAGACGTGAAAAAATGAAAAATTTCAATTATAAATTTGTAAACAAAGTAAATAAAAACATTGACGAAATTGAAAAACAGCCAGCCTATAAAAGAATGGGAGTTGAGCTTGATGAAACCTCGCATTCATCTGAAGTTAGCCAGTCAAGAACAACACTTGAGGTTGATGATAATGATGATATTCAATTTCGTTCTAACAACTCTTTTCTGCATGATAATGTAGATTAAAATTTTGCCCAAAGACGAGTACCCTTAGACAAGTTTTCTAAGTTTTGACTCGAAAATCTTCCTTTAATTATGGAGATTTTCGAGTTCTTTTTTTTTATCTTCGCAAAACTAAAATATTTGAATATGAGTTTACAACAAGAATTAATGGTTAAAATGAAAGAGGCAATGAAGTTGAAAGACACAGTTGCATTAGAATCTTTAAGAGCGATAAAATCTGAAATATTATTAGCTCAAACAAAAGGAGGTGCTTCTAGTGAAATAACCAAAGAAGATGAGATTAAATTACTTCAAAAGTTAGTAAAACAACGTAAGGATAGCGCATCAATTTATAAAGAGCAAGGCCGTGAAGATTTGGCAGCACCTGAATTAGCACAAGTTGAAATAATTGCTCAATTTTTACCAGAACAAATGAGTGAAGAAGCATTGAAAAAAGTTATTGCTGAAATCATGGAGAAAGTTGGAGCAGTTTCAATGAAAGATATGGGGAAAGTTATGGGAATGGCTTCAAAACAATTAGCGGGTAAAGCTGATGGAAAGGCAATATCTACCATGGTAAAACAACTTTTAGAATAATATTTAATTTGGCCTCGTGGCGCAACTGAATAGCGCACTGGATTTCGGCTCCAGCGGTTGCAGGTTTGAATCCTGCCGGGGTCACAATCATTAAAATAAGATAAAGGTGGGGTTAATTAAAAGCACTGAGGACTTTACCCTTATTAAATTTTTAATAATAGAGAGTTTAAAGTAGCGGTTTGAATTTTTTTATTTTCTAAACCAAATTTATTTGGGAATATCAAACCTGTTAGCATCCTTTTTTGTTCAACATTACTATCAATATGCTGATTGTAAATACTTTGAATACTTGAAAGCTCAGATTTATAAGTTTCAAAAAAATCTTTATACTTTCGTTCTAATTCATTTAATTAATAAAACAAGGAGTTAGAATATATTACTTTATAAACTTTAAAATAAGTTTATTTATAATCAATTTCTTGGCTAAGGTTTTTAATTATTTGTTGATAATTAGAGTTGTTAGGTGCAACGTCAATAAGTTTTAGGCAAGTTTGATAAGCATCATTAGAAAGCTTCAAATTTAATTGTGCAATTAATTTCACGTACAATAACTTTTCCAAATTTGAAAAGATTTTTATGGCATCATTAATTACCGTTATAGACTCTTTATTGTTGCCTTCTTTTTGTAGAATTAATGCATAATTATAAAAGGCGGTTAAATTTACAGGCTCTTTTTCACATGCAGCATCTAAATATTTAAGTGCTTTTTTAGTATTTCCTGTTTCATTATATAATAAGCCTAACATATAATATGACGGTCCAAATTCGGGTTCTTGTTCAATAACTTTTAAATAGAGTTTCTCACATTCCTTAATACTGCCTTGTTGGTAATATAAAAACGCTAAATTCATACGAGACATATTGTAATAATTATCTATTTCAAGCGCTTTTTTATAAGCTTTAATTTCTTCAATAGTATCACCTTTTGTTTGGTTATAAAGTGCAATTTGGTGTTGTCCAGAGGCAAAATCTGAATTCATATCCAATGCTTCTAAATATTCTTTATGTGCTTTATCAAAATTAGTAGTTAAGCTCATATCTTGTCCATTCATAATAAAATACCGAGCTGCAGTAATTCGTACACTTCTAATAGGGTCATTTAGAAGTGGAGCAATATTTTTTGAATAATTAGTACCTCCTAATTTTTCTATGGAAGTAATCACTTCGCTTCTAACTAATGCTGATGAATCTTTTAAATAAGTAACAAGTTTTTCTACATCATTTTTTGAAGTGATTTGATATTGGTTTATAGCCGTAGCTCTAGCAATATTTGGATAGTTTTTATTTGTAAATACTTCCTTAAATCCAATATTATCTTCAAAATAACCTTTTAATAAATGGTTAGAAAAATGGTCGGTACGTTCAGTACCATAATTTTCTTTTACAAATTCACTGGCCCATTTGGCGCTTTTATCTTTGTGGCATGTATTACATGCGTTTGGTACATTGTACTTTACAGTTTGGTCTGGGCGCGGTACTCTAAAGCTATGATCTCTTCTAAAATCGTTCCCCATATATAATTTTCCAGGCATATGGCAATTAATACACTGAGCTCCTTCAGAATTATTTTTATGAAAATGATGAGAAGCTGTATTGTATTCTGGAACATGACAAGTTAAACAAAGGTTGTTGCCTTTCTTTTTTAACTTCAAAGAATGTACATCATGACAATCTTTACAAGAAATACCATTATGATACATTTTACTTTGAATAAAGGAGCCGTAAACGTAATCTTCATCTTTAATTTGTCCATCTAATTCGTAAATAGGATCAACTAATAAACTTGGACTGTAATGATCTAAAAATTCACCTTCATAATTAAACTTTTTTGTGAATTGTGATCTTCTAGAATGACACCTAGCACATTTATCTACCACTTATTTTGAAGTCATAAAGTTTGGCATGTCCATTTTTGGTGGTTTTTCTCCCTCAATTTTAGCTTCGTAAAAATTAACATGAGAACTTAAAGGTCCATGGCAGGCTTCACAACTAACATTTATTTCGCTGTATGAAGTGGAATACACTTCAGTTTTGCTGTCATAATTTTTTTCAAGATTTGTTGAATGACAATCGGCACACATCGTATTCCATTTCATAGAAGCACCAGTCCAATGTAACCATTCATTATGTTTTATATCTAAATTTGGTTGTAAGTAAAACCACTTATTTTCTTTAGAATCCCAAGCGGTTAATAAGCATTGGTATTCTCCATTTGGAAATTTAATAATATATTGTTGCAATGGTGTAAAACCAAAAGTATACACTATTTTATAATCATGGTACTTTACCTCAAGTAATTACAGGTATGTGGTTAACAGGAAATGACCATGTTAGAATATCAAATGTTGAAGGTACTGTTCTAGATAAATTTGGTAGAGGAAGTGATGTAAGTGGGAATACAGACCATACTAATCCTTGGAGTTACGAGAACGCAGTTGCAAAGCGTAATAATGGAAGTACCCAAAATAATGGAACTTTTAGTGAGAGTAATTGGACTTTTATGTCAACTCCTTGGAGTGATGCTACAACTACTTGTGCTAATATGGCTACAGATGTTGCTTTTGGTACTTACTCTACAGTAGTATTATCAGTAGGTAAAAATGAGATTTCACAATTCAACGTGTATCCAAATCCAATTGCAAGCTGAAACTTTAGCATAAGTTCTGGTGGTTTGGGGAATGCTCAAAAATCAGTTGAAATATACAATATGTTTGGAGGACAAGTATACGTTAATAAAACGGTATTTAACAACCAACTTATAAATGTTGCTAATTTAAACAAGGTATTCATATACTTAAAGTTGAAGAAGAGGGAAAAACGGTTACTAGAAAGTTAATAATAGAATAAATAATGTAATTTGTGAGTTTATAAAGAAATGAATGTTATTGGTCAAAAAATAAAATTACATTTTGAGTTTGTAGACAATGGGCTTACAAGTTTTGGTGAGAATTTAGAAAGGTTTGAAATTGCTGGAGAAGACAAAGTGTTTTATGTAGCAACTGCAAAAATCCAAAAAAATAAAACAATAACTATTTGGGCTAGTGAAGTTAAAGTTCCTGTTCGTTATGCATTTAAAAATTGTGTAAAAGGAACGCTATTTAATACAGAAGGGTTACCAGCCTACTCATTTAGAACAGATAATTGGAAAATGAACCCCCTAAAAACTAAAAATGAATAAATACTTAAGCTAATTGACTCAGATAGTTTTCTGAGAATTATAAATAACAAGATAAGTTTTAGTCGTTTAGATACTTAATCCTAATAAAACTATTTAATAAAAAAACTCATCTTATTAGGTGTTTTTATGGGAGTAATTTCTTGTAGAAATCATAGTAAAATAAATAATAACATTAATTCATCCCTAAAGAAGGCACAATTATTAATGAGTAATCAAGAAAATATTATTTCAACTAATTTAACGGTAAAAGATACTTTAAATAAGAAAATTGAAGTTCATCCATTTGGAAATATAGATTCTAAACAGGTATTTTTATATACACTTGAAAATTCTAATGGAATAAGCTTAAAGGTAACTAATTATGGAGGTATTATCACTTCTTTATTGGTTCCAGATAAGAATGGACTTAAAGAAAATGTTGTTTTAGGTTTTGATACTTTAGATGAATATATAAAGTACCCAGGTTATTTTGGAGCAATTGTAGGGCGCTTTTGTAATAGAGTTGCAAAAGGAAAGTTTACTTTAGGTAGTAAAGAATATCAATTGTCAACAAATGAAAATGAGAATCATATACATGGAGGTATAAATGGGTTTAATAAAGTAATTTGGGATGTTAAACAAATTGAAGGAGCTGATTTTGTTGGTATAGAGTTATCATATTTAAGTAAAGATATGGATGAAGGGTATCCAGGTAATTTAAAAGTAACAGTAACATACAAGCTAACTGAACTTAATGAGTTAAAAGTTGAGTACATTGCTACCACAGATAAAGAGACAATAGTAAACTTGACTCAACATTCTTATTTTAACCTATCAGGAAATATAAAAGAAACGGTATTAAATCATTATTTAAAAATAAATGCAACTAGTTTTCTTCCTGTAAATTCAAATTTAATTCCAAAAGGAAATTTTAAATCTGTAAAAAATACTCCTTTTGATTTTTCTGAGTTTACTAAAATTGGAGAAAGAATTAATAAAGAAAATACACAACTACAATTAGCTTCAGGGTACGATCATACGTTTGTACTTGATAAAGAAAAAGACAATTTAGCAGCAATTGTTTTTGATGAAGAAAGTGGTAGACAAATGGAAGTGTATACAACTAAACCAGGAGTTCAATTATATACTGGAAACTTTTTAAGTAGAGCAGCTAAAAATAATAACAATACAATTTATAAAAATAATGAAGGATTTTGTTTAGAAACGCAATTTTTTCCAAATTCACCAAACGAACCTTCGTTTCCGTCAGCAACTTTATTGCCTAATAAAGTGTATAAGCAATCAACTACATTTAAATTTTCAATAAAAACCAATTAAATGAAAAAACTAATCTTATTAAGTGTTTTTGTAGGTTTAATTTCCTGTAAAAATGAAGAACAAAAAAGTCAGATTTCAAATAATTCTGAAGATCAAAAAAACCAAATATTGTTGTAATTTATGTAGACGATTTAGGATATGGTGATGTTGGATTTAACGGAGCTACTGAAATAAAAGCGCCAAATTTAGATAAATTAGCTAATGAAGGAGTACGTTTTAGCAATGGTTATGCAACTTCTGCAACCTGTACGCCAAGTAGATATGCTTTACTTACCGGTACATATCCTTGGAGAGAAAAGAAAGCTAAAATTTTACCAGGAACTGCGCCTTTAATTATTAGCACAGCGCAAATGACAATACCAAAAATGCTAAAAGAAAAAGGTTATTATACAGGGATTGTTGGGAAATGGCACTTAGGTTTAGGAAGCGGAAATATGAATTGGAATGAAAGAGTAAGTCCTGGTCTAAATGAAGTTGGTTTTGATTGTTCGTACATAATGGCTGCTACGCAAGACCGAGTTCCAACTGTTTATATTGTAAATGGAGATGTAGTAGGCTTAGATCCAAACGACCCTATTGAAGTTAATTACAGAAAGAATTTTGAAGGAGAACCTACAGGTAAAAAATCCAGAATTATTGAAATTAAAGTGGCATCACGGGCATAATAGTAGGGATACCACGTATTGGTTATATGAAAGGTGGTAAAGCTGCACTTTGGACAGATGAAGATATGGAAGACACCTTTTTAAAAGAAGCTCAAGATTATGTTGTAAAACATAAAAACGAACCTTTTTTCTTGTATTACGCTATGCAACAGTCACATGTGCCACGTATACCACATGAACGTTTTGTTTGAAAATCTGGTTTAGGTCCAAGAGGTGATGTTATTATGGAAGCAGATTGGTGTATTGGGGAATTTGTAAATACCCTTGAAAAAGAAGGATTGTTAGAAAATACACGTATTATATTTACAAGTGATAATGGCCCAGTATTAAACGATGGATATTATGATGATGCAGTTGAAAAAATAGGAAATCATACACCTACAGGGCCTTTTAGAGGTGGTAAATATAGTTTGTTTGAAGCAGGAACATATGTGCCGTTTTTCACTTATTGGAAAGGGAAAATTACTCCTTCTACATCAAATGCATTAGTATCTCAAGTAGATTTATTGTCTTCATTAGCTAAACTTGTTAAAAGTGATGTTCGTGTAAAGGACAGCGAAGAATTGTTAGATGTATTTTTAGGAACAAATAGTGTAGGAAGAAAAAACTTAATATTAGAAGCAACTACTAGAACTGCCTTTAGAGAAGGTGATTGGGTGATGATACCCCATATAAAGGGAGAAAAATAGTTATATCTGTAAATATTGAAACAGCTAATTCTAAAGAATTTCAACTATATAACTTAAAAGAAGACATTGGTCAACAAAATAATTTAGCTGAAACTAATAAAGAAAAATTACAAGAAATGATTGTTTCTTTTGAAAGTATTAGAGGTAAAGACTATAATAATACAGCTAAATTACAACTGAAATAAATTTCATATTTTTACAAAATATTAGACTCAATACTAGCATGAAATTATTAGACACGTCACTTGTATATAAAGGGCAAGAAAAAATCTTAGTAGCTGTAGATTGCATTATTTTTGGATTTGACTCTGAAAAACTAAAATTACTACTCTTCAAAAGAAAAGTTGAACCGTTAAAAGGAGCTTGGTCTTTAGTAGGTGCATTTATTAAAGAAAATTTAAGCTTAAATGATGCCGCAAAACAGGTTCTTTTAGAATCAACAGGTCTTAAAGAAATTTACCTACAAGAACTTCAAACCTATAGTGATATTGATAGAGACCCAGGAGAGCGAGTTATTTCAGTAGCTCATTATAGTTTAATTAGAATTGATGCATTTGATTTAGAAAGTGTAGAAAAGTACGATGCACATTGGTTTGATTTTGATGAAATTCCAGAGCTAATTTTTGATCACGGAAGAATGGTAAATGACGCCATAGCTAAACTTCGATCTAAAGCACGTTATCAACCAATTGGTTTTGAGTTGCTTCCAGAGAAATTTACAATACCTCAATTACAGATTTTATATCAGTGTATTTATCAAAAGAAATTGGATGATAGAAACTTTAGAAAAAAAGTATTGTCTTTTGACGTATTGACAAAAACAGATGAAAAGGATAAAACGGGTTCTAAAAAAGGCGCCTTCCTTTATCAGTTTAACAAAGAAAAGTTTGATAAATTTATTGATAAGGGTCATAGTTTTGAATTGTAACTTATAAGCATACAGCCAGGGAAACTTTTTAAAGTATTCCTGGATTTTTTTTACCAAGGTATAAGCGCAATATTAACAGTTATTAAAATAAAAGTTATGAAAAATAATTTAATTATAGGGTTGTTTATTTTTTTTAGGATTTAGCTCTTCGAGCTGGGAATACTGAAAAAATACTGCTCGATTTTAATGTGGCAAGTTTCACACCAATTGAAACAACTAATTTATTGATTTCAGAAAGTATTTCTATAGCTTTTAATTTAGATTTTTTTCAACCTATTACACAATATCCAGATATTTTTGTAAATAAAGTTTTGGCAAATGGTTCTGGGTCTTGGGGAATTACATCTTCAAATACTTTAACTTTTACACCAAGTTCAAATTGGGTAGCAGAAAGTTTAATTACTATTAAAATTAATAGTATTCAATCTACTGGAAGTGATCCTTTTAATGGTGTTCAAAGTGAATTTGAATTTATTGTTGATTCAGAAAATGATTCTGGAATAGAGGAAATACTTACACCTACAATTGCAACAAGAGATAATAATGGTACGCCGCATAATATTCCTTTAAAATTGGTGTTTTCATTAGTATCTCTCTTCCAGGAAGAATATGGGTGAGCAAAGTAGATTTTCACATAACTTTATTCTGACACTAAATTTTTTAAGTTTTCAATAGTTTCAGAAGGGTTGTCACTTTTAAAAACAAAACTTCCAGCTACAAAAGCATTGACACCAGCTTCTGAAAGTTTTTCTATGTTTTGGTCTGTTACTCCACCATCAACTTCTATAAGTGTTTTTGAGCCGGTATATTCTATTAGGTTTTTTAGTTGACCTACTTTTTTATAAGTGTTTTCAATAAAACTTTGCCCACCAAAACCAGGGTTAACACTCATTATTAGGACCAAATCTAAATCGTTAATAACATCTTCTAAAACAGCAATAGGTGTGTGTGGGTTTAAAGAAACACCAGCTTTCATACCTGCATCTTTTATTGCTTGAACCGTTCTGTGTAAATGTGTGCAAGCTTCATAATGTACTGTTAAAATATCAGCACCAACTTTTTTAAAATCGGTGATAAATCTATCTGGGTCAACAATCATTAAATGTACATCCATTGTTTTAGTAGCGTGTTTTTTAATGGCGCTAATTACTGGCATTCCAAATGAAATATTTGGAACAAATACACCATCCATAACATCAATATGAAACCAATCAGCTTTGCTGTTGTTAATCATTTCTACATCACGTTGTAAGTTGCCAAAATCTGCAGCTAAAATTGAAGGAGCAATAAATTTATTCATTTTGTTAGTTGTTGTTTTTACAAAAGTATTATTTAAAAAGAAAAACGCCCGATATTTCGAGCGTTTTTCTTTTGATTGTTATCCTAAGTATGTTTTCAAGATTTTACTTCTTGAAGTATGTTTTAATCTTCTAATTGCTTTTTCTTTAATTTGACGAACACGTTCTCGTGTTAAATCAAATGTTTCTCCAATTTCTTCTAATGTCATAGGATGTGCATCGCCTAAGCCAAAGTATAATTGTACAACATCAGCTTCTCTAGGAGTTAAAGTTTCTAAAGCACGTTCAATTTCAACTTTTAAAGATTCGTGGAGTAATGCTCTATCTGGATTTGGTGAATCACCAGTATTTAATACATCGTATAGGTTTGAATCTTCACCTTCAATTAAAGGAGCATCCATAGATACATGACGACCAGAATTTTTCATAGATTCTTTAACGTCATTAATAGTCATATCTAATTTCTTTGCAATTTCTTCTGCAGAAGGAGGTCTTTCGTTTTCTTGCTCTAAAAATGCGTACATTTTATTAATTTTATTAATAGAGCCAATTTTATTTAATGGTAAACGAACAATACGAGATTGCTCAGCTAACGCTTGTAAAATTGATTGACGAATCCACCAAACAGCATAAGAAATAAATTTAAAACCACGAGTTTCATCAAAACGTTTAGCTGCTTTTATTAATCCTAAGTTTCCTTCATTAATTAAATCGGGTAATGTTAAGCCTTGGTTTTGGTATTGTTTAGCTACAGATACAACAAAACGTAAATTAGCTTTCGTTAATTTTTCTAAAGCAGCTTGATCTCCAGCTCTAATTCGTTGTGCTAATTCCACTTCCATTTCAGCAGTAATCAAATCAACTTTACCAATTTCTTGTAAATATTTGTCTAATGATGCTGTTTCTCGGTTAGTAACTTGTTTTGTGATTTTAAGTTGTCTCATTTTAGTAGCTAAAGTTTTTATTTATATATGATGTACACTATATTATACGTAGTAATTTGGGAAATGTTACAAAAAGATTAGTAAAATATTAATTTTTCACATAATTTTGTAAGTGAATTTCATAAAAAAGCTTCTTAATGTTAAATTAAGAAGCTTTAATAATTATTTTATGAAGATTTATTTTTCTTCTCTTTTGTCTGTTCTTTCTTCTCTTGGAGGTCTTGGTAATAATGCTTTTTTAGAAACTTTTTCTTTTCTAGTTTTTGGATCTCTTCCAAAATATTTTACATCAAAAACATCACCCATATTAACAACATCAGAAACATTATTAGTACGTTCCCAAGCTAATTCAGAAATGTGTAATAATACTTCATTTCCAGGAGCTTCAACATATTCTACTACAGCACCAAAATCTAACATTTTAATAACTTTTACTTCGTAAACGCTACCTCTTTCTGGTTTAAATGTAATAGAGTCAATTCTAGCTAAAACAGCATCAATACCATCTTGACTAGTTCCTAATATTTCAACAATACCTTCTTCAGTAACAGGATCTTCGTTAATAACAATTGTACATCCAGTAGTTTTTTGTAATTCTTGAATCACTTTTCCACCTGGGCCAATTAAAGCTCCAATAAAATCTCCTGGAATAGTTTTAGAAACCATTTTTGGAGCATGTGCTTTAACTTCTGCATTTGTAACAGCGATTGTATCTGTTATTTTACCTAAAATATGTAATCTACCTTCACGTGCTTGTTTTAGTGCATTTACTAAAATTTCGTACGATAATCCTTTAATTTTAATGTCCATCTGACAAGCAGTAATTCCTTCAGTAGTTCCAGTAACTTTAAAATCCATATCTCCTAAATGATCTTCATCACCTAAAATATCAGATAATACAGCGTAACGATCACCATCAGAAATTAATCCCATTGCAATACCTGAAACTGGTCTTTTCATTTCTACACCAGCATCCATAAGTGCCATTGTACCAGCACAAACTGTTGCCATTGATGAAGAACCGTTAGATTCTAATACTTCAGAAACTACACGAACAGTATAAGGGCAATCTTCAGAGATCATTCCTTTTAATGCACGTTGTGCTAAATTTCCGTGACCAACTTCACGACGAGAAGTACCTCTTAA
>CAYPNJ010000002.1:0-46649 GCA_964412305.1 uncultured Lutibacter sp.
CCAACCCGTTTACTAAAATTGTATAAGGGGCTGTTCCTGCTGTCATTTCTATAGAAACCTTATTTGAAGAAACACTTGTGGTGGCTTTAGCCGAGTTACTTGCTTCAATTTCTATTACAAAACATTGCTCATAAGACTCTCCTGAAACTGAAATGCAGAAATCATACACTCCAACAGGTAACGGATTTGAAGTTAAATTAGACGTATTAGAAAACGTATAAGGTACACCATTAATGGTTGTTGTGTAACTATAAGATTCTGTAGCTACAATAGTAACTTGTCCATTCTCTTTATTTGGACACGTTTCACTTGTTACTTCAATATTGAAATTGTTGGATGGTAAGGTGAAAATTACACAACCTACTCCATCAACTGTTTTCCCATCTTCAGTTCCAGGACATTCATCAATACTATTTTGTACACCATCACTATCATCATCTAATTGCCCGTTAGAGCATCCATTTGCATCCACTGGTTCTCCACTAAGTGTATTTGGGCATAAGTCTAATCCATTAATTACGGTATCACTATCATCGTCATTTGTATAATTAGCATCTGTAAACTTAGCTGTAAATAAGCCTCTACCATACGTTGATGCTAAAACTGTATTATCTGATGTTCTTAAATCGAAACTTGTAACTTGAACATCTTTCATCCCATTTTGAGATTGAACCCAGCTTGGGTTTACATCATTAAAATTTGTTGTTTCCCAAACACCTAAATCTGTTCCTAAAATTACTTCATTAGCATCTAAAGGGTTCATTAATATTGCTTTTACAGGTATGTCTGGTAAATCCCCTTCTTTACTTTGCCAAATATCTCCACCATCTTGTGTAAAAAATACACTTTTAACTCCGTAATTATGAAACGTAACCATAATATCATTTTCTGTTGCTCCTAACTCTATACATGAAATACTTCCGTAAAAATTAGGGCCTGAAATATTTGTCCAAGTCTGACTAGTATCATTTGCGTCTTCTAGTTTTAAAAGTTTTCCTCTTTCAGTACCAACAAACAATGTAGTAGTTGTAAAAGTGGATGTTTTAAATGCTGTTGGAGAACTTGCTAGCAAATCATTTTGTAACGTAGCTGTTGTAGCGCTAGTCAAACCTATCTTATATCTATAAATTCTATTGGTTCCAGAAGCGTATAAAATATTATTATCACTATCTAATGCTGCGGGATTTATAAAATCTCCATCATCATCATTTTCTACTATATTGTAAACAAAATTGCCTGTTTCATAGTTTAAATAATAATAGTTGTTGTAAACATATGAGGTAATCATATATTCATTATCCTTATCAATAAATGTATAGGCTCCATCTCCTCCAGTAACCTTAATTGATGAATTAATTCCTGAAGTTGCATTATTAATAAAATGTGACCCATTGTCTTGTGCTCCAGCTAGTAATTTTTCTGATGCTACATCAGAACCTATTGCACCTTTATAAAATTGAAGCGTGTTGTAATTTTTATTTCTAGAAGAAATAGCCGTAGTTGTAGTTGATGCATCAGATAAACTAATTCCATAATACACACCTCCATCGTTTCCAAAAACAGCTTGATTACTATTTTCAGGATTAAAAACCATAGTATGTTGATCAGCATGTACCATAGGAACACTCGTACCCCCTAAATTATTGTTATCAGACCATTTTGAAATTTGATCCCAGACTACTCCTCCATCTTCAGTTCTAAATAAATCAATTCCTCCAACATAAACTATATCATCATTTGCTGGGTCAACTTCAATCATTAAATCATAAAAAGCTTGACCTCTTGTAAAGTCTTCTGCTGGAATACCTGTATCTGCATCATTAGGTTTGTCTAATACTGTTATAGTTCCAAATGAATCTTCAGTTTTAGCTAAATATAATTTATCATCAGTACTTAATTCTGCTAAAACATATACTACTCCTGAATTCAATTTTGATATAGAAATTTGTGTACGGTCTCCATCAGCTATCTCTTGTATTACAGAAAATGAAACTCCATCGTTTGAAGATAAAACTGTACCACCTCCATCACCATAAAGTATGCTTCTAATTGTAGAAACCCATATCGTATTGTCTATACCTATTTCTATATCATTTGGGGTATATTCATTTCCTTCTAAAGTTAGAGGCAATGTAATCTTAGACCAACTTGCACCTTCGTTTAAAGATTTATACAAACCTTCTTGTTCGGCTCCCAACAATGAAGATGGAGTAGAACTAGTGTAATAAGAACCTCCAACAGCCACATAGACTTCACTATTTCCATTTCCAAGATCTCTTACTTTAATATCATTTATATGTTGAATTCCAGGAGTAACATAACTCCCTGAAAAAGGTGAGTCAACAGCTTCAATTGTAATATTTACACCATTTTCTAATTGTTGAATTATAGCTAATCCTTCTTCTTTCGAAATCATTATTGAAGGAATTGTAACTGTTCCGTCTTCATCACCTCCAAGTGTAATTGGCGGACCAACTATATTGTTTACTACAACAACTGCAGTAGCTCCAGCAGCTTGAGCCTTTTTAACTTTAGATACAAAAGTGCAATTTCCTCTTTCAACAATAGCTATTTTACCATCCATTTCTATATTGTTTGTGATGGCATTACAAGCTTCTGTAGGTAGTTCAGAACTATCATCAGCTAAAACTAAATCTCCCGATATTGATGTAACACTAGGTCCAAATGCAGCCGAAGTAACTTGGTAATTACCTGCAATTGAAGCTGGTGAATTAACTGTTAATTTTACGTTACTTTCAAATGTAGTTTCACCTGTAATTCCTCCAAAAATTTTAGCCCAGGTTACACCTCTATTCTCCGATTTCCAGAGTCCATTTCCATTAGCATCTCCACCTACATAAGATTCTCCTGTACCTAAATAAAAGATATTAGTATTATTAGGGTCGAAAGTAATTACACTTACTGCTAAATTTTGTGGTATATCAACTTCAGACCAAGCTGAATCCTCATTAGTAATATCATCATTAACCCATAAACCACCACTAACACCACCTGCAAAAATACGTTTATTTGTTAAATCATTTGGGTCAAACATGATTGCTCTCGTTCTTCCTCCAACATTATTAGGCCCTCTCTCTTCCCAATTATTCCAAGGAGCTGAACCTGGGTTACGGTAAGAAACACTATTTAAACGTAACGATTCTTGCAACAAAAATAATCTTTCTGGATGAGGTTTTCCAGTAGAAGGATCCATGGTCAATTCCCATTGTCTTTCAAAATATTTGTTTGGTGGGATACCTATTGACTTCCTTTCAGATTTTGTTAAAATTAAACTTTCTTTAAAAGGACTGTTTTCTAAAAATTGCTGATGTTGTTTTCGTAACTTTAAAATATGGTTATTAACTATATTTGAGTTGTTATTTTTAAGATTTGTTAAATAGTTAATAGAAATAACAGAGAAGATTACTCCGATTAGTACTAAAAGTAGTTTTTTATTCATGGGTTGATTTAAATAAAATAGTTATCCGTTCATTTTTTTATAAAGTTGCAATGCAAAACCATCTGTTAAACTAGCTACATACCCGCAAATTGTAATTATTCTTAAGTGGCTATATTCTTTTGGATGCTGCAAATTTTCGGGCAATAAAGTTATAACTAATTTATCATAATTTGTTAATGAACCTTCAAATTTATTATGTATAGCGGTTAGGTAGACGTCTAATAATTTAGATATTACATTGTATCCTGCTAGTTCTTTTTCAACAACTTCTCTGCTCTTATATATTTTCTCAACACTTAATTTTATGATGTCGTTTATTTGAGCTTCGTACTTGCATTTTTCAAGTAATGAATACTGGTATTCACCATTTAAAATAGCTACTTCATTTTCTAAAAATACAACAACTGCTTCATTTATTAAGGTTCCAATTGCTAATGCGCGCAAATAACTTAAACGATCTTTCTTAAATTTTAAATCGTGGTATTTTTTTGAGTCGATTGTGTTTTTAACCAACTTTATTAAATATTCTAAAGCAAACTCTTCTTCAATTAAACCTAAGTTTATACCGTCTTCAAAATCAATGATAGTATAGCAAATATCATCTGCAGCTTCTACTAAATACGCTAATGGGTGTCTTTTATAAGCAATATTTCCATTTGTTCCTGAAGGAATTAACCCTAACTCTTTAGCTACATCATTAAAAAATGGAACTTCAGACTGAAATATTCCATATTTCTTATCGGAAATTTGATTTGTTGGTTTTTTTGGTAACGATTCCTTTGGGTATTTAATAAAAGCACCCAATGTTGCATATGATAAACGTAAACCACCTTCAACACCTTCTTTATGTTCAGTTAAAATTTTAAATCCGTTGGCATTTCCTTCAAAGTCAATTAAATCTTGCCATTGTTTAGGTGTAAGTTGAGCTTTATATTTTTGCCCATTTCCATTTTTAAAATACTCTCCAATGGCTTTTTCTCCATTATGTCCAAAAGGAGGATTCCCAATATCATGCGCTAAAGCTGCAGTTGCTACAATAGCACCAAAATCGTTTATTTTATAACCTTCTTCACTTAAATTTGGATGGTTTTTTAGTACTTGTTCACCTACAATTCTACCTAAAGAACGTGCTACAACACTCACTTCTAAACTATGTGTTAATCGTGTATGTACAAAATCGGTTTTGGAAAGTGGGACTACTTGAGTTTTATCTTGTAAACTTCTAAATGAATCGGAAAAAATAATACGGTCATAATCTACTTCAAAACCTAATCGAGTTTCATCTTGATTGGTACGTAGTCTCTTTTGTACATCCCCATATCTTTTTAAAGATAATAACTGACTCCAATTCATTTTCATTTTAATAATTTTTGTGCAATATACTTAATTCTTTATATTTATTTAGACGTTATAAAGTTATAAAACAATAAACTACACATAACCTTAATTTAATACTAGAACTGTTAATTTGTACTTATAAAACTAAATTGTAGGGCTGAAAATTATTTGGCTTGTATTAGTGCTGTTTACAAGCATTTCAGGTTTTAGTCAACCAATTTTTTACAGATACACAAAGAGAAGGGGGGGGTAGAAGGTGCTGTATTTGGTGGTGAGATTATAACAAACCTTTGTTATAAGCAAACATAACTATTAGTAATTAAAATAAAAAAGCCTTCAATAAATTGAAGGCTTTTTAAAAAATATATTATTTTGTCTTATTTTACTTCATTGATATCAACTCTTCGGTTATTTAATCTACCCGCTTTAGTTGCATTTGTATCAACAGGTTTAGATTCACCAAATCCTTTAGTTACTAATCTGTTTAAATCAACACCTTTATTAACTAAGTAATCTTTAACGGCATTTGCTCTAGAATTAGATAATTTCATGTTTATCGCTTCAGAACCCGTACTATCTGTATGACCGTCAACAGAGAATCTAAATTGAAGATTGTTATTTTGATTTAAAATAACAGCTACTTCATCTAAAATTAATTTCACATTTGCGCTAATTTCAGATTTTCCTGTAGCAAAATTAATTCCTTTTGCTGCTTCATCTACTGATTTTTGATCTAAGAATACTTCTGGGCAACCTTCATTAGATGCTGGTCCAGGAACTGTAATACATTTATCTAAAATATCAATTACACCATCTCCATCATTATCAATATAAGGACATCCACTATTAGGCTCAGGACCCGCAACATTTGGACATTCATCATCTTTATCAGCTACACCATCTCCATCAGCATCTGGGCAACCATTTAATTCAATAACTCCAGGAACTTCTGGACATTCATCATCAATATCTCGTACACCATCACCATCTGTATCAGGACAACCCTTAAACTCTTTTAAACCTGGTGTGTTAATACATTCATCACAACAGTCTAAAACACCATCATCATCAGCATCATGATCAGGACAACCATCAAATTCAGCTAAACCAGCAATATTAGGACATTTATCATCTCTATCTCTTATTCCATCACCATCAGTATCAGATTTTCCAAATTTTATAACCACGCCTATTGAATGTTGGTACATTTCAAAATCAATTGCTGTATTTACTTTTTTATATCCTGTAGATACATTTATACCAATATTGTCATTCAACCATGCATTTGCTCCTAACCCTACTCCTAATCCTAATCCGTTTTCGTGTCCTACCCAATTTTCACCTACTCCTGCATATACATAAGGGTCAAACCACTTTGAATCTCCAAATGCATTGTTTAAATCATACTTAATGTTTAAATCTACACTTGCAAAAGTTGCATCAGCTCCAGTTCCCCAAGGTTTTTCTACTTCATTTACAGCTCCAGCTAATTCTAGGCTAAACCCTTTATCTAGATATCTTCCTAAAGAAGCTTTCCCCCCAATACTCAGGTCATTTCCATCTTTAATATCAATTAGGTTAGTTCCAAGAGTTAACATCCAAGGATTTTCTTCTTCCTGAGCATTAACATTGCTATAAGATGTAATTAATAACAAAGCCAATATGGCAATTTTTAAATGTTTCATTTTCAAAAATTTAAATTTAATGTTCTTTTTTTTTATAAGTGAGTTAATTTCGTTTAAACTCAATGTCAAAAATACAAAATAATCTGAGATATAGTGCCTTTTTACTAATTTTCTACACGATATTTAATTTTTTACCAACCGTTATGAATGCTTCAATTGCTTTATCTAAATGTTCTTTTTCATGAGTAGCTGATAATTGCACCCGTATTCTTGCTTTATCTTTAGGTACAACAGGGAAAAAGAAACCTATAACATATATACCTTCTTTTAAAAGCATGTTCGCCATATCTTGAGATAGTTTTGCATCGTAAAGCATTACAGGAACTATTGCTGAATCACCTTTAACAATATCAAAGCCAGCTTTTATCATTCCTTCTTTAAAATAGTTTGTATTCCATTCTAATTTATCTCTTAAAGAGGTGTCACTAGATAACATTTCAAAAACTTTTAATGATGCTCCAACAATTGCTGGCGCTAAAGAATTTGAAAATAAATACGGTCTAGATCGTTGGCGTAACAATTCAATAATTTCTTTTTTACCAGTTGTATAGCCTCCCATTGCTCCACCAAGTGCCTTTCCAAGTGTTCCTGTAATGATATCTACCCTACCCATTACATTTTTCAATTCCAAAGTACCTCTTCCTGTTTTTCCAATAAAACCAGCAGCATGACATTCATCAACCATAACTAAAGTATCGTATTTATCAGCTAAATCACAAATTTTATCTAAACTTGCAACTACTCCATCCATAGAGAAAACACCATCAGTAACAATTATTTTGAAGCGGTGTTCTTTTTTGTTGGCTTCTATTAGTTGCTCTTCTAAAGAAGTCATATCATTATTATCATATCTGTAACGCGCAGCTTTGCATAAACGAACTCCATCAATAATTGACGCATGGTTTAACGAATCTGAAATAATAGCATCTTCTCCAGATAAAAGAGGTTCAAAAACACCTCCGTTTGCATCAAAAGCTGCTGCGTATAAAATTGTATCCTCAGTTTGATAAAACTCTGCTATCTTTTCTTCTAATTGTTTATGAATATCTTGAGTTCCGCAAATAAAACGTACAGATGACATTCCAAAACCATGTGAGTCTAATGCTTCTTTAGCGGCTTGAATTACTTCTTTATTATTTGATAGCCCTAAATAATTATTCGCACAAAAATTGATAACTTCTTCTCCTGTGCTTATTTTTATAACGGCATCTTGTGATGTGGTTATAACACGTTCAGATTTAAATAAACCTGCTTCTTTAATCTCTTGTAATTCTTGCTGTAAGTGTTGTTTTATTTTACCGTACATTGTATTTATTTTTTACAAATTTATAGTAATTTAAACTTCTTTTACTACAATTATATTACTAATATATACCAATAATTTTTTTTCTATTATGTAATTTAAACTCTCCAATACTTTAGCATAATTATTAACTTGATCTTCATGTTTTTTTTCTGATTTACCCGTTTTATAATCAATAATTGTTACTTTGTTATTGTTTAAAATTAACCTATCTGGTATAATACTATTTTTATCAGCAGTAACTATTTCTTGCTCATTATAAACTTGATTGTTTTGTTTAAAATAAGGTTGTAATTCTTTATGATTCACTATTTCAAATAAAATTGCTGTTATTTCTTTTTGTTGAATTGTATTAATTGCTCCTTTAAACACATATTGGTTTACTATGTCTGAAATATCGTTTTTAGTTTTAATTTTAGATAAAATCTCATGAATTAAATTGCCATAAACTATTGCTTTACCTTGTTCTGTTTCCCATAATAATGATGAATTTGCAACAATTGAAATATTATGATTTTTCCAAGAGTTTGTGATAAAACTATGTTGTGTAGTAGTGGTACTTTCTTTTTGTGTTTTAGTGAAATTTCTGTTTTTCTCTCCAAACTCATAGGTGCTTTTTTCAGCTTCCCACAAATTTAATTCTTTTAAATAATTGATAAAAAGTCCGGATGTGTGATTGAGATTTTCTTCGTTTTTAGTTGACATATTGTTTTCTGAAACAATATATAATTGCTCAACGGCTCTTGTAAGTGCAACGTATAATAAATTAAAATTGTCTAGTTCAACCTCTTCTCTTCGCTCATTAAATAACTGTTCACCTTGCTCGCCTGTATACTTTAATTTATTTCCATAGTTAAGCAACACAGATTTTATAGCACTTGTTTGATTACAACTATACCAAACTTTTGGATTTATTTGGTTGTAAATATCTATTGAATACGGATAAATAACTACTGGGAATTCCAAGCCTTTTGCTTTGTGAATTGTCATAATTCGTATTGCGTTTTTAGCTTCAGGAGCTACAATACTTAGTTTTTCATTTTTCAACTCCCAATATTCTAGAAACCCTTGAATTGAAGCTTGTTTTTTTTGTTGAAATTCAAAAATGATATCTAAAAAAAACTGAACGTTTGAATCGGATTCTGAAACTAAATTGAAACTTCTAATAATGTATTCTATACTTTCATAGAAAGGGCTTTGAATAAACTCATTATAATTAAAAAACACATTTAAATTTCGTAGTTCTTCAAAAAACTGATTATTTGTTAAATGAACAAAACGGTTGAAAAACGAGTGTTTAGCTTCTTTAATTTGTAGATTTTCATATAAAAAATACAAAACTTTTATTTTAAATTCTTTGTTTAACGGATGTTGTAAAACGTTTAATAAATTAACAATAAAGTTCACTTTAGGACTATTTCCTAAAAGTAGTGTTTCAGAAGAAATAATTTCAATTCCATTTTCTGACAAATAGTTAGCAACAGCAACACCTTGTTTTCTAGTTCTAACCAAAACACACACTTCATTTTTTTGAAAATTAGTATCTAAATTTTGAATAATTTCCAACACTTTTTTCGGATAAATTAAACCGCTCTCTTCATCATCTTTTTGTTTTTTTACAAAAGACAATTGCACATAACCGCCTTGCTTTTTAGTTATTTTTTGATTATTCCCTTCTAAATACAAGCTACTAAAGCTTTCGTTTTTTAAAAACTTTGAGATATGTTTAAAAAATGAATTATTGAAGTTTATAATTTCTGAAAAGCTTCGATAATTTGTTTCTAAATTAGCTACGAATTTTTCTATATGAAACGGGTTGTTTTCTGGTTTTTTTTCTTCTGAAGAAAGTGAGATAAATTGTTCTGCCTTACCGCCTCTCCACCTGTAAATAGATTGTTTTGCATCACCAACTAACAATAATTTTCCTTGTTCTCCTTGTTCATTTTCGGAAGAAATAACGTTATCTATTAATGGTATTAAATTTTTCCATTGTAACTCTGAAGTATCTTGCATTTCATCAATGAAATAATACCTAAATTTTTCTCCAATTCGTTCATAAATAAAAGGAGCTGGTTCATTTTTGATAGTATCGTTTATTCGTTGATTAAATTCCGCATTTAGTAAAATGTTATTTTCAAGTTTAATATCTTGTAAAGCACTGTTTATGTAATTTAAAACGGCTAAAGGAATTAAGCTCTCAACAATTAAACTGTTTAAAATATAGTGTTTGTACCTCTCATTATACAGCTTTTTAGACTGATAGTACAGTTCTTTTAATCCGTGAACAATACTTTCAATAATTTGTTTTGAAGAGGTGGAACATTTACCTGAAAATAAATTTTTATCTTCTTCAATAACTTTATTTAACCTTCCTTCAAATTTTAGTTCATCAATTTTTAATTGTTTAATTTTTGTTAACTTCACGAAGTGTTTTGGAAGCTCACCTCCATTCGAAAATTCAACTAATTCAACACCGCTATTGTTTACAATTTTCAACCCTTCTTCTCCAATTTTTAAAAACTCTTCTTTAATTTGTTTATTTTCTATTTGAAGCTTGTTCTTTAATGTTTTAAATTCTTGTACAGATAAATTATTTAGATTCTTTAAGTGTGTTGCATTATCTTCATTTAAAATAATTTTAGCAAAGGTTTTTAATTCTTTTGAAATATCCCAAGCTTTATCATCATCTAATTTTTGAAGCGAATAACTCACTAGTAAGTCAGTCAATTCTTTATGTTCTCCAATTTTTGAAATAACAACATCTACCGCTTCATTTAATAAACTTTCAGCATCCATTTCAACTTCAAAATTCATTGGAAGCTGTAAATCGTACGCAAATGTTCTAATTAGTTTATGCGTAAAACTATCAATAGTTGTGATACTAAATGCTGAATAGTTTTGTAAAATTGCATTTAAAATAAGTTTTGAACGATTAAAAACCGTTGCTTCAGATAAATTTGATTCAGTACAAATTCCAGAAAGCATGTCGTTACTTTTCCCACCTGAAAACGAATGAAGGTTCTCAATAACACGTGCTTTCATTTCACCAGAAGCTTTATTGGTAAATGTAACTGCTAAAATTTGTTGAAACTTATAACTATTACTACTTGATAAAAGAATTTTTAGATACTCTTTAACCAGCGTAAAAGTTTTACCACTACCTGCGGAAGCGTTATAAACTTGAAACGAAGTTGATTGTTGCATTCATAGAAATTAGAAATGCAAGTTACTATTTTTTATGGTTGAAATGATATTCTATTTCCATGGCTCCGTTTAAAACTTCCTGTAGCATTTAGCTTATATACAAGTCCAAAACTAAACTGAAAATAATCTATAACTTTAGAAGCAAAGTTGTGATTATAATCTAATTGAAAATTAATTTCAACAGCTTCTGTAACCCAAGTATTAAACCCCCAACCTAATGCAAAATGTACTCCTGTATTATTTATTGCCTTGGCAAAACTTGTACCAGCAATTAGAAAAGGTTCTAACCAATTTGTTTCACCTATTAAATAGTTTACATCGTATTTCACTTTTGCATCAATAGCAAAAAAAGAATAATTGGTTAATGGGTCACCTGTAGCAAAACCATTTATAGAAATTGGAATTCTAAATATCAACAACATTAGCACCTACTCCAATAACCCATTTATTAAAACGGTCTTGGTAGAAAAGAATACTATTTATTGAATATATATATTAGAGAGAGATAGTTTCTTGTAATTCATACTTCTTTAGAATAGGGGTTTTGTTAAAGATACTAAATTACAGTTAACAAAGAATGTCTTACATTGTATTAACTTTTTTAATTTCTTTTTTAAAATCATCAATATCAGGTTCTTTTAAGAAAAATTTGATAGCTTGTTTTACTATTTCTCTAACATTTCCTATAGGAAAACCTAAACCTACCGCAATTCTATCCATGATAGACGTTTTATCAATAGTTGGGTTTTTATCTAGAAATACCATTTTAGTTAAATCGTATAAACACACTAAACGATCATCATAACTTATAGGTGGGCTTATTGGATAATTTTTCGGGTTTTTTAAAATTGCATCAAATTCATTTTTAGTTATATCAAGCCTTCTAGCTAACCTCTCTAACAAATTATATTCTTTAGAGTCAATTTTATTATCTAATAAAGCCAATCTAACAATGGTTGCAAAATGACCAATGTTTTGCTGATGCAATCCTGTTGGGTATAAATCTGAAATAGACATAATTCACGTATTTTAATTCGCTCTTATAAATTTAAGGAATTATCACTTAATATTTTCCTTTTTTCTATAAAATGCTACCTTTGGCAAAATTTGCAACTTTTGAGCAAACAAAATATTCTTAATGCCTATGAACAAATTGTTAAACAAAAGCAATTAGTTCAGCACTTGTCTAAAGAAGGTCACCATTTTCAAATTACGAATTTGGTTGGATCTTCATTGTCTTTTGTTATTTCTGAAAGCTTCAAAAAAGCTGAAAAACCTTTTCTTTTAATCTTAAACGATAAAGAAGAAGCTGCTTATTATTTAAATGATTTAGAACAACTTTTAAACGATAAAGATGTACTTTTTTACCCAGGTTCATACCGTAGACCTTATCAAATAGAAGAAACAGATAATGCAAATGTTTTGTTACGTTCTGAAGTTTTAAACAGGATAAATTCGCGAAAAAAACCTGCAATAATTGTAACGTATCCTGAAGCGCTATTTGAACAAGTTGTAACCAAATCCGAGCTAAATAGAAACACCTTAAAAATAAGTGTCAACGATAATTTAAGTCTAGATTTTGTAAATGAAATATTATTTGAATACAATTTTAATAGAGTAGATTTTGTTACTGAACCTGGAGAATTTTCGGTAAGAGGCGGTATTATTGATGTGTTTTCATTTTCACACGATGAGCCTTATAGAATAGAATTTTTTGGTGATGATGTAGATAGTCTCAGAACTTTTGATGTTGAAACGCAATTATCAACCGAGAAACTGACAAAAATTAGCGTAATGCCTAATGTTGAAAATAAAACATTAGATGAAAAACGTGAGAGTTTCTTAAAATACATTCCGACCAAAACAGTTGTTTTTTCTAAAAATATAGATTTACTTACTCATAAATTAGACAATCTTTTTATTAAAGCTGAAGATGCTTTTACAAAATTATCCTCAGCAATAAATCATGCAAAACCAAATGAGTTATTTTGTGATGGAAATTATATAAAAAAACAATTACAAGATTTTACTTTTGTTGAAATTTCAAATCAAGACGACCAACATAAATCTATTAAATTCAACACAAAACCTCAACCTTCATTTAACAAGCAATTTGAGTTGTTAATTGAAGACTTTCATAAAAATACCGGAAACGGATTTAAAAATTATCTGTTTTGCGATTCCCAAAAACAAGCCGATCGTTTTCACGATATATTTAGAGATATTGATGCTGAAATTGAGTATAAAACAATTGTTTTTCCTTTGTATCAAGGCTTTATTGATGTTGAAAATAAATTAGTTTGTTATACTGATCATCAAATATTTGAGCGTTATCACAAATTTAGATTGAAAAACGGTTACGCTAAAAAGCAATCCATTACTTTAAAAGAACTTACTAATTTAGAAGTTGGTGATTTTGTAACTCATATTGACCACGGAATTGGAAAATTTGGCGGCCTTCAAAAAATTGATGTTGAAGGAAAACAACAAGAGGCCATTAAATTAATTTATGGCGATCGAGATATTTTATACATCAGTATTCACTCGCTTCATAAAATTTCAAAATACACTGGTAAAGATGGGAAAGCACCAAAACTATACAAATTAGGTTCTGGTGCTTGGAAAAAACTAAAACAAAAAACCAAATCTCGTATTAAACATATTGCATACAATTTAATTGAATTGTACGCAAAACGAAAAATGCAAAAAGGGTTTCAATACAATCCGGATAGTTACTTGCAACACGAATTAGAAGCTAGCTTTATATACGAAGACACTCCTGACCAATCAGCATCAACTCAAGATGTAAAAAATGATATGGAAAAAGAACAGCCAATGGATAGACTAGTTTGTGGTGATGTTGGTTTTGGAAAAACAGAAATTGCCATTAGAGCGGCTTTTAAAGCGGTTGATAATGGAAAACAAGTTGCTATTTTGGTACCAACAACTATTTTGGCTTTTCAACATTTTAAAACATTTAGTGAACGTTTAAAAGATTTCCCCGTAGTAGTAGATTATTTAAACAGATTCAGAACTACAAATCAACGAAAAACAGTTTTAGAAGGCTTAGCAAATGGTTCTGTAGATATAGTTATTGGAACACATCAGCTTACTAATTCAGCTATAAAATATAAAGATTTAGGGTTGTTAATTGTAGATGAAGAACAAAAATTTGGTGTGGCAATTAAAGATAAACTAAAAACGCTTAAAGAAAATATTGATACCCTAACATTAACTGCAACTCCAATTCCAAGAACACTACAATTTTCATTAATGGCGGCACGTGATTTGTCAATTATTAATACACCGCCACCAAATCGTCACCCAATAGAAAGTAATGTAATTCGTTTTTCCGAAGAAATTATACGTGATGCTATTCGGTACGAAATTCAGCGTGGTGGACAAATATTTTTTATTCATAATAGAATAGAAAATATTCAAGAAGTTGCCGGGATGTTGCAGCGTTTGGTTCCAGATGCTAAAATTGGTATTGGTCACGGACAAATGGAAGGTAGAAAATTAGAAAGTTTAATGCTTTCTTTTATTAATAACGAATTTGATGTGCTAGTTTCAACAACTATTGTTGAAAGTGGTTTAGATGTGCCAAATGCAAACACCATTTTTATTAATAATGCCAATAATTTTGGCTTATCAGATTTACATCAAATGCGTGGTAGAGTTGGTCGATCAAACAAAAAAGCATTTTGTTATTTTATTACGCCACCATATCATACGATGACAGATGATGCCAGGAAACGTATTGAAGCCATTACATTATTTACCGATTTAGGAAGTGGAATAAATATTGCTATGAAAGATTTAGAAATTCGTGGTGCTGGTGATTTATTAGGTGGTGAACAAAGTGGTTTTATTAATGATATTGGTTTTGAAACCTATCAGAAAATTTTAAATGAAACCATTGAAGAACTCAAAGAAAATGAGTTTAAAGAATTGTATAAAACCGATTCTAAGAAACCTAAAGATTATGTTAAAGAAATTCAGATTGATACCGATTTTGAAATCTTATTCCCCGATGATTATATCAATGTAATTACAGAACGATTAAATTTATACACCCAATTAAGCGAATTTAAAACAGAAGATGAGTTACTAAAATTTGAATTGGAATTAATTGACCGTTTTGGGGAACTTCCAACACAAGTTGTAGATTTATTAGACAGTGTTCGCATTAAATGGATGGCTAAAAATTTAGGTTTAGAGCGCCTTATTTTAAAACGAAAAAGAATGGTTGGTTATTTTGTTTCTAATCAACAGAGTTCTTTTTACCAAACGCCAATATTCACCAAAATACTTCAATTTGTACAGCAAAATGGAACAATTTGCGTAATGAAAGAAAAAGAGACTAAAAACGGTTTACGTTTATTATTAACTTTTATTAAAATTGATTCAGTTAAAAAAGCATTAGAAACGCTTCAAAATATAAGCTCTTGAAAAGTCAACATTTAAAAAATATTGTAGAATTAAATATTGCCGTTCTTCTTGTAAGTACTTCCGGTATTTTGGGCCGGTTTATTTCAATGCCTCCACCCGTTACTATTTGGTTACGTTGTTTATTAGCTGCTATAATTTTAGGTATATATATATGGTATAAAAAAATAAATTTAACTATTAAAAACAAAAGAGATTGGATAACTATTAGTATAAGTGGTTTTTTTTTTGGAGCACATTGGATTACTTATTTTTATGCTTTACAGCTTTCAAATGTTGCAATTGGAATGCTTTCATTATTCACATATCCCGTAATTACTGCATTACTAGAACCATTATTTTTTAAAACAAAACTAAATCCCAAACATGTAATTTTGGGTGTTGTAGTTTTAATAGGTATTTACTTTTTATCACCTGAATTTAACCTTAAAAATAACCATACAAAAGGAGTTCTTTTTGGGCTTATTTCAGCTGTTTTTTATGCTATTAGAAATATTTTAATGAAGAAAAAAGTAGCTAATTACCATGGCTCCATGCTCATGTTTTATCAAATGGTAATTATTACATTGGTTTTATGGCCTGTACTATTTATTTTTGAAACTAACCCAACAACAAACGATTGGCAAGCTTTATTAGTTCTAGCATTAGTTACAACTTCAATTGGACATACATTATTTGTTATGAGTTTTAAGAATTTTTCTATTAGTACAGCAAGTATTATGAGTAGTATTCAGCCTATTTACGGAATCATTTTTGGACTTTTATTTTTGAGCGAAATACCTGCTTCAAAAACATTAATTGGTGGATTTTTAATACTTTTGACCGTAGTTTTTGAAAGTATTCAATCAAAAAAAACATAATATGGAATTTTTTAGAATCATAGATAAACAAGTAACAGAAGAACTAATTCAAGAGGAAATAAACCCTAAAAGCTTAGAGATTTTCTCTGAGTCAATGTTTTTTCTTGAAGAACATGAAACCAACTTTAAAGGCGCAACTCTTTGGGGTGAATTTTTAATTAGTTACCATAAAATAAATGGCGGAGTTCGTTTTACATTATTAAACTGCCCTAATGCTTTATCTTGGACAATTACTACTGGGTTTCCTCCTGAAAGAAATAAAATTGTACTACACAGCACTATAAATAGAACTCAAAAACCAATTGAATTTATTGAAGAAATTGATGAGTTTTTAGACGAGTGGAAAACTGGATTACTTGCTAAATTTTAACATCTTAGATAGTGAATTCTATTTTATAATAATCATTCACGTCTACAACCATCATTTCGGCTTGTTTGGCTGCTTGTATTCCTAAAATTCCATCTTCAAAAACAATACAATCTCTTGGGTTTATTCCCATTAAATCAGCACATTTTAAAAAAGTTTCTGGATGCGGTTTTGGGTTAGAAATATCATCAGCAGTTATTACAATATCAAAAAAATGATTCATTTTAATTACTTCCAACGTTTTTTCTGCACCTTTTTTAGAACTTCCTGTACCAATAGACATTGGTAAAATAGTATGGTACTTTCTAACAACATCTGCAATAATTGAAATTTCAACAGTAGAATTTACCAACGTTTTAAAATGTTCATTTTTGAAATGACTTACCTTAACAGAGTCCATTGTTGTACCAAACATTTCATTCAATCTAATAATTGTTGCTTTTGCTGGTTTACCCGTTAGAGATTTAAATAAATCGGCTGTAAAATCTATTCCGAAAGGGGACACCGCTTGTCTCCAAGATTCAAAATGATGTTGCATTGTATTTGCAATAGTACCATCTAAATCAAATATTAACCCTTTAGCTTGTTTAGGAATTTGTATCATAAAAAAATTAAGTTTCAAAAGTACAGTTTAATTCTTTTATAAAAGTAACTTCCATAACTATTATCTTAATAAGTTTAAACCGCCTCAAATAACTTACCCGGCAAAGGTTTAACAACTCCCTTCATTTCTAAATTAAATAAAATAGTAGTGGTTTGGTGAATGGGTAATTTGCAATTCAACGAAATTAGATCTAATAATTCTTTCCCGTTTTTAAGTAAAAAATTATACACCAACTGCTCAATTTCAGAAAGCTCAACAAATAATTGTTTTTGAATTATTTTAGGCATTGTTTCTTCTAGTTTCCAATTCAAATTTTCAATTAAATCTTTTGCTGAAGTTAAAATAGCTGCTTGGTTTCGTTTAATTAAATCATTACAACCTTTACTGTAAACATCCGTACTTCTTCCAGGAACCGCAAACACATCCCTACTATACGAATTTGCAATATCTGCTGTTACCAACGAACCTCCTTTTTCAGCAGATTCAATAATAATAGTTGCTTCAGAAATGCCTGCAACAATTCTATTTCGTTTTAAAAAATTTTCGCGTTGTAGTTCGTCATTATGCCAAAAATCCGTAATAAACCCACCATTTTTATTGATTTCAGCAACATATTTTTTATGTGATTTTGGGTAGATTTCTTCAAAACCATGAGCTAAAATACCAATAGTTTGCAGCTTATTTTTTAAAGCTGCTTTATGTGCGCAAATATCTACACCGTAAGCAAATCCACTCACAATAATTGGTTTATATGGCGCCAGATCTAAAATCAATTTTTCGCAAAAATCACGTCCGTAACTGGTGATTTTTCGAGTTCCAACAATACTTATAATTGGTTGATTGTCTAAATTGATATTTCCTTCTTTAAAAAATAAAATAGGAGCATCTACACAATGTTTTAATCTTTCTGGGTAATTTGCATCTTCAAAATACAGTGCTTCAATAGCATTTTTTTGAATGTAATTTAGTTCTTTTTCTGCGGCTTTTAAATTCTCTGAATCGAATAAATTTTTAAGAATAAAAGAACCTATTCCATTAATTTTTTCGAGGTTTTTTCTTTTTTTGGTAAGTACATTTTTTGCGCTTCCACAGTATGAAATTAACTTTTTAGCATTAATATCACCTATACCTTTTGAACGTTGCAACGCCAAAACGTACAGTAATTCTTCTTCAAGCATATTTTAACAATTTGATTGTCAATATATAAAAATTATTGTTAATAAAAATTATGAAAACTCTTAATTTGAAGCTCTCTTTTTTCTATATTTGTTTTAATGACACTAGCAAACTACATAAGCGATTTATTATACCGATATGAATGTGTAATTGTACCTGGTTTTGGAGGTTTTGTAACCAACAAAATTTCGGCAAAAGTTAACCACTTTACGCATACTTTTTATGCTCCTTCAAAACAGTTAACCTTTAATTCGCACTTACAAAATAACGATGGGTTATTAGCAAACTATGTAGCTACTTCAGAAAAAATTTCATACTCAAAAGCTGTTGAATTTATTAAAGATGAAGTTGATTACTGGAGCCATTCTTTAACAATTGAAGACCTAGAGATTGAAAACATTGGAGTGTTTCATTTAAACAATGAGCAAAAGCTAATTTTTGAACCAAGCACAGTTGTTAACTATTTAGCTACTTCTTTTGGGTTAAGCTCGTATGTTTCACCAGCTGTAAAACGTGTAGTTTATAAAGAAAAAGTTGCACAATTAGAATCGGTTGCACCAATACTTCCTTCCGAAGAGAACAAACGAAAAACACCTGCTTTTATTAAATATGCAGCCGCTGCAGCAATTATTTTTGCTTTAGGTACTGTTGGTTGGAAAGAGTATCAAAATTTAGAATACAACAATTTAGTAGCACAAACTGAACAGCAACAACAACAAGTTGAAAAAACAATACAAGAAGCTACTTTTGTAATTAGCAATCCGCTACCTACTATTACTTTAAATGTAGCTAAAGAAACATCTAATTATCATATTATTGCTGGTGCTTTTAGAGAACCTACAAATGCTGAAAAAAAACTACAGCAATTACTTCAAAAAGGATATAATGCTAAAATTTTAGGCGTTAACAAATGGAATTTAACTCAGGTTGCTTACCAAAGTTTTAACTCAAGAAATGAAGCAATTAACACCTTAAATACCATTAAAAAAAGTGTCTCTAAAGACGCTTGGTTATTGGTAAAAGAATACTAAAATTCAATATTTATAGAACTTTTTTTTAATAAAATAGGCATATCTTTGCCATAAATTTACTTGGTATGACGAAAACACCTAAAGAATCATTAACTATATTAACAGACATGGTTTTACCTGGTGAAACCAACCCGTTGGGCAACTTATTTGGTGGGGAATTACTAGCAAGAATGGATAGAGCTTGTAGCATTTCCGCGCGTCGCCATTCTAGAAGGATTGTAGTTACTGCATCTGTAAATCACGTTGCTTTTAATAAAGCAGTTCCTGTTGGAAGTGTTGTAACTATTGAAGCTAAAGTAACACGTGCTTTTAAATCATCTATGGAGATTTATGTTGATGTATGGAGTGAAGATAGAGAATCTCAAGAGCGGAGTAAGGTAAATGAAGGGATTTACACTTTTGTTGCAGTAGATGATACAGGAACTCCAGTAACTATTCCAAAAATTGAACCTGAAACTGACCTTGAAAAAAAACGTTATGAAGGTGCTTTACGTAGAAAGCAACTAAGTTTAATACTTTCTGGGAAAATGAATCCAGCTGATGCTACTGAATTAAAAGCATTATTTTCAAATTAATTTACATTTTATAAATCCAACTTCTTGGGTTTTCAGTTTTTGTATTGTTAGAAAGTACAAATCCTAAAATCGTTTTATCAGTAATTTTATCGGTAAAAATAGTTCCTATTAATTGTTTGGTTTTCACTTTATTGCCTGTATTTACTAAAACATTTTCTAAGTTTTTATAAACCGTTATGTAATTTCCGTGTTGAATTAAAACCGCTTTTTTATTCCCCGACATTACTTGAATAGACAATACTGTTCCATCAAAAACAGCCCGCGCCTTACTTCCTTTATTAGTGGTAATTCTAACACCGTTACTTTGTATAGTAGCCGTTTTAACAATTGGATGTGGTTGTTTTCCATAATACGTAGAAACGTAGCCTTTTTCAACTGGCCAAGGTAATTTCCCTTTGTTTGATGTAAATTTTAATGCTAACTCTTTTAATTCAGCAGTTAATGTAAATGTTACTTTTTTGTTTGAAGTATTTTTATCTTTTTTGTTTGAAGCCGCAATAGCATCTCTAATCGCCTTGTCGATTAAAGCATCAATTCTTGATTCTTCTTTTTGAAATTTTCTGATCTGCCTTTTGTATTTACTTCCTTTTTTCTTTACCTGAGAAAGTAAATTTTCTTGATCTTTTTTCTCTTTTTCAACAACTATTTGTTCTTCCTTTTTTTTAGATAATAATGTTTGTTTCTGCGATTTTTTTAATAATAACGTGTCTGTTAAAATTTGTAATTTTTCTGTTTTTATCTGGATTCCTTCGCCTTGTTTTTTTCTAAAAGAAGTATATTGTTTCATATATTGAAACCTCTTGTAGCCTTGGTAGAAACTTTCAGAAGAGAGCAAAAACATAATTCTGCTATTTTGAGATTTACTTTTATACGATTGAAAAATCATATCAGCGTAGTCCTTTTTTAAAGCCACTAAATCTCTTTTGTTTTGGTTTATTTCAAGTTGATTTAAATAAATTTCATTACCCAATTCATTTGTTTCATTGGTAATTGCAGTAATTAAGCTTTCTCGGGTTTTAATTTTATTTTTTAAATCGCTTAATTCATTCAATAAATTTTTTTCTTTTCTTTTCGTATTAGAAAGTAGTGCATTGATATAGATTTGATCTTTTTGGTTTTGAATTCGCCGTGCTTCTAATACCTGACGCTTTGTTCTTTGAGCCGAAATATTGGCACTAACTATGAGTGCTAAAAAGATGAGAAAATACTTTAATTTAAACTGCATTATTTTAAATTAATTTTTTTGTAACCCTTAGGTATTGAGAACGGGAACGTTAATTTTCTATTAAATTCAACCGAGCGATATTCAATATTAATAGTCGTTAAATTTTTTGTATCTATAGCTCTGATGTTTATTTTTTTCGGAAATTGTTCGCCTTTAATTTCATTGTATTTTGGATATGAAACCGATAATAATTGTTTCTTCTCTGGGTGGCGAATTTCCTGCTTATCTAGTTTAAAATTTTCTGGGTTCATAAAGAACAATATCCCAAACAACTCATTGTTTTTTTTAGGTGTTAATTGATACGAATTTTCGCTAATTACAGAGTAATATCTACCTTTTTTCAAGTTTAAAATAGCTTGCCCTAACAATATATTTTGCACTTTTTCATAATTTAATTCAGTTCCTAACCATTTACTTAATAAAGAGAAATCACCATCAAAATAGGTTCTTTGTAACTTTTCATAATATAGCACTCTATTTGGGGTGATTTTAACTTTTGCTAAAGGGATTCCTAATTTAGTAGCACTCATCCAAATAGTTTTATCTTTTTCTAAACGCAACTTAATGCTTACTGTTGTAGCTATTTTTTTATCTCTGTATTTTGCATTTAACCGCGCAGACACTGTTTGTTGATGAAAGTTATTGTTGTAATGGTTATTGATTATTTTTTTTGTAGAAATATTTGAAATAGTACCTGCATCAGCAATATTTTTATTGGTTTTACAAGATGTAACTACCAATAGAATTATAATTATTATTTTAAAAAAATGCTTCATTTAATTACCTTTTCTTAAATTTTCAGCCTTTTGTTTATACTTTAAAGCCTTGGTATGTTTTTTTAAGCCTTTGAAACTTATAGAAAGTTGTTCGTAAAAATCGGCTTCCATTTCATTATTATCAATTACAAAATCAATGCCAAGAGTTAAAACGTCAATTGCTTGAGAATATTTCCCTAATTTATTTAGTGATAAACCATTCATTTTATACAAAAAGGGCTGGGCCGGAAATAGTTCCAATCCGTTTTTACTGTCATATAATAACGCATCATAAAGTTGATTTGTTACTTCTTTGCTTAAAATTTCTTTTAATACTAAATATTCTTTTGTTTGATTGTATTTCTCTTTTAGTGTTTTAATATTCAGGTTTTTAGTTATTAAAACTTCTTTTGTCTTAACAGTTATACCCGTTTTTTTTCTATTTTTAAGATAATTTTTTAATCCTTTTATTCGTTGAGTTGATAATGCTTTTTCTTCAATTTCAACAATAAGTTGCTCCGCTTTTTTAAATTCTCGGTTTTGTATGTAAAGTAATGCTAGTTTATCTGAGTGTCTTGGATTTATTTTGACTATTTTTTTTTGAATTTCGATTGCATCTTTAAAGTTTCTTTGTGCATTTAAAATAATCACTTTATGTGTTAGTAAATACGTGTTTAAGGGTTCTTTTTCTAATGCTTTATCAATAAATAATTCGGCTTCGAAATAGTTTCTTAATGATAAATAATTTTTTGAAAATTCAAATTCAACACCTAAATTTAGAGAGTCAATTTCGTAACATTTTTCTAAACTTTCAATTGCTTTACTGTGGTTTTTAATTGCTTTTTGTTTTAAAGCTTCAAAAAAATGAGTTTGAAAATTTAAATTATTTTCTTCAATATTATTAATAGTTTGAGCCTGTAATAGTGTTGAAATTAAAATAATTCCAAAAAATAATATTTGCTGTAATCTCCTACTTTTCATACGTAAGCGCAATATACAATTATTGCTCCTAAATTCCTTTTGGTATAGCGTCAATTAATTTTTGAGTATAGTTTGTTTTTGGAGCTTCGTAAATAGCATCTGCATCTCCAATTTCTTCAATTTTTCCTTGATTCATTACCATTAGTTGATCTGCCATATATTTTACAACTGCCAAATCATGAGAAATAAATATATAGGTAAACCCATAGTCTTGTTTTAATTCGTTTAACAAGTTTAAAACTTGTGCCTGAACAGAAACATCTAATGCCGAAACAGATTCATCACAAATAATTAATTTGGGTTTTAAAACTATGGTACGTGCAATACCAATACGCTGACGTTGACCACCAGAAAATTCATGTGGATAACGATAAAAATGTTCTTCCGATAACCCTACACGTTGTAAAATTTCTAAAACGTAGGCTTTACGTTCTTTATATGAATCTAAAATTCCATGAACTTTCATAGGTTCCAAAATAGCTTCACCAACAGGTATTCTTGGATTTAATGAAGAAAATGGGTCTTGAAAAATAATTTGCACTTCTTTTCTGAAATTCTTCAAAGCATTTTTGGAAAGGTTAGAAACATCTTGTTGTTTGTAAAATAATGTTCCTTTTATTGCTTTTTCTAAATGCAAAATGGTACGTCCTAAAGTAGTTTTACCACAGCCTGATTCACCAACTAAACCTAAAGTTTCACCTTCAAAAAGTTTAAAAGACACGTTGTCAACCGCTTTTACGATATTTTCTTTTCCGAAAATCCAACTTTTACCAACGTTAAAATATGTAGCTAAATTTTTAACTTGTAACAACGGTTTTGTATTGTATATTTTTTTATGAAATGCTGCTCTTTCTTCTTTTGTGTAAACTTCATTTTGAATGGTGTTTCCAATAAAATCTTTTACAGTTGGTAATTTTTTTAACCGTTCTTTTAAACTTGGTTTTGAATTAATTAGCGCTTTGGTATAGTTATGGTTTGGAGATTTAAATACTTGTTGTACATCTCCTTGTTCAACAATTTCTCCTTGATACATTACCAAAACCTCATCAGCTATTTCAGAAACTAACGCCAAATCATGAGTAATAAAAATAATACTCATTTGGGTTTCTTGTTGCAATTCTTTTAGCAATACAATAATTTCCTTTTGCACCGTAACATCTAAAGCTGTAGTAGGCTCATCTGCAATTAAAATTTTTGGTTTACAGGCAATTGCCATCGCAATCATAACGCGTTGCATTTGACCTCCAGATATTTGATGTGGATATTGTTTAAAGATTTGCTTAGCTCTAGGTAATTTTACTTTATTAAAGAGTGCTATTACTTCTTTTTTCGCCTCTTTTTTAGTGATTTTTTTATGCTGTAATAAAATTTCTTGAACCTGAAAACCACATGTTAAACTAGGGTTTAAAGAACTCATAGGCTCTTGAAAAATCATAGAAATTTGATTTCCTCTAATTTTTTGAAAATCCTTTTCAGAAGTAGTTAATAAATCGTTCTCATTAAAAAATACCTTTCCATTAACTATTGCATTGTTAGAAAGCAAGCCTAAAATCGCCAAAGATGTTACAGATTTACCACTACCCGATTCTCCAACAATTCCTAGTATTTGTTGTTCTTTCAAATCAAAAGAAACACAATGAACTACATTGTTTAAAGCTGTTTCTGAGCCAAAATAAATGGATAAATCTTGTACTTTTAACATCTATTAATTTTTTATAAAAATACATTTTTTATACTGGAATTATTGTTTTTTATTACGTTAGGGGCTGGACGGTTTGTTTGAGCTCTTTTAAAAGGTTTTACTCTCCTTTTAAAAAGCGAGCAGTGAAGACCCGACCCGTAGGGGAACGCCCAAATTAAAACATTGAATTTTATGCCTTATTTTATGTAGTTTTGTCAAAATTTATATTGAATGAATTACCTGTCTATTGAAAACATATCAAAATCTTATGGTGAAGTTGAACTTTTTAGTGATATTTCCTTCGGAATAAATGAAGGTCAAAAAATTGCTTTTATTGCTAAAAATGGAACTGGGAAAACCACCATATTAAATATTCTAGCAGGTCTTGATAGTTCTGATAGCGGACAAGTTGTTTCTAGAAAGGGTTTGAAAATTGAATATTTAGCACAAGAAGATAGGTTGGATTATGACTTAACTGTTGAGCAAACTATTTTTAATTCGGATAACGACACGCTTAAAATTATTGAAGAATACGAAAATGCATTGAAAAATCCTTCCGATGAAAAAGCATATCAGTACGCTTTTGAAAAAATGGAACAACACAATGCGTGGGATTTTGAAACGCAATACAAACAAATTTTATTCAAATTAAAATTAGAAGATTTATCTCAAAAAGTAAGTTCTCTTTCTGGGGGTCAACGAAAAAGGTTGGCGTTGGCAATTATTCTTATCCATAAACCCGATTTATTAATTTTAGACGAACCTACAAATCATTTAGATTTAGAAATGATTGAATGGCTTGAAAGTTACTTTAAAAAGGAAAAAATCACCTTGTTTATGGTAACGCATGACCGTTATTTTTTAGAACGTGTTTGTAACGAAATTGTTGAATTAGATAATGGTGGTTTTTATACGTACAAAGGTAATTATTCATACTATTTACAAAAAAAAGAAGAGCGTATTTCAGCTGAACAGGCAAGTGTGAATAAGGCTAAAAATTTGTTTACCAAAGAATTAGATTGGATGCGTAGGCAGCCAAAAGCTAGAACTACTAAGTCTAAATCTAGAATTGATGACTTTTATAAAATAAAGGAAGAGGCGCACAAAAGAAGAGACAATCATTCGGTTCAACTAGAAATAAATATGGAGCGAATGGGTTCTAAAATTTTAGAACTACATCACATTTCAAAATCGTTTGGTGATTTACAAATTTTAAACAAATTTGAGTATGTTTTTAAGCGTGGTGAACGAATTGGAATTATAGGGAAAAACGGTACTGGAAAATCATCTTTTTTAAATATTATTACTCAAAAATTACCTATTGATGCGGGTAAAGTTGTTGTAGGTGAAACTATAAAATTTGGTTACTATACACAAGACGGTATCAACCCAAAACCTGGTCAAAAAGTAATTGAAATTATTAAAGAATATGGCGAATATATTCCACTTACTAAAGGGCGGAAAATTTCAGCAGCACAACTACTAGAACGATTTTTATTTAGCCGAAAAAGACAGTACGATTTTATTGAAAAACTAAGTGGTGGTGAACGTAAACGTTTATATTTATGCACCGTTTTAATTCAAAATCCAAATTTTTTAATTTTAGATGAACCAACCAATGATCTAGATATTATTACACTAAATGTGCTTGAAAATTTCTTGCTAGATTTTCCTGGATGTTTATTGGTTGTTTCTCACGATCGGTATTTTATGGATAAAATTGTAGATCATTTATTCATTTTTAGAGGTGATGCTATTATTGAAGATTTCCCTGGTAATTATTCAGATTATAGAACGTATGAAGATTCAAAACCTAAAGAGGAAAGTTTAAATATTCCTAAAATAGATAACAGAAAAAACTTCACTAAAAAAGTTACACTTTCTTTTAAAGAGAAAAAAGAATATGATGCTATTGAACGTAAAATCGAAAAATTAAACATCCAAAAAAATGAAATAGAAGCCTTGTTTTTAGAGGGGGATGTCTCTGGAGATGAAATTAATAAATTGTCAATAAAACTTCAAGAAATAAGTATTCTAATTGAAAAAAAAGAAGAACGTTGGTTTGAACTTGAAGCTAAATTAGAAAGTTAAACGTTTATTATATTTACTTTCTTCAATAAAGGTTCGTTGTTAAAACGCAGTAATAATTGTGCGACTGCTATGGTATCTTTTTCGCAATATTTTACAATTCTCTCTATATTCTTTTCTTTATAAAAAGCATCAGCAACCTCACTGCCATCAATATCATCTTTTGGTGATGGAACACCTAAAATTGAAGTTAGTAATTTTAAGGATGTGAAATGCTTATAGTCTCCAAATTTCCATAATTCCAAGGTGTCTAAATGTGGTATTTCCCAAGGTTTTTTTCCAAATAAATTCAATTTTTCGGGAAGTGAAATTTGATGAATTATCATACGCCTTGCTATATATGGAAAATCAAATTCTTTACCATTATGACCACATAAAAGGTGTTGTGGTTTGTTGAAATGAGTATTTAGTAAATTTTTAAAACCTTCTAAAAGTTGCACCTCTTCACCATAAAAAGAAGTAACTCTAAATATTTTATTAGGTGTGTTAAAATTGGTAAAATAACCAACGGAAATACATACAATTTTACCAAACTCAGCCCAAATTCCTGCTCTATGATAAAATTCTTCAGGGGTAAACTCTTCTTTACGTTGGTATTGCGTTTTTAACGCAAATAATTCTTGTCTAGTTTCAGATAAATCTGTGAAATTTTCTTCCTCTGGAACTGTTTCAATATCTAAAAACAGTATATTTTCTAAATTAAGTTTCATATTCATAGCTATCCTTTTCAGTCAATTATAAGTTTCCGAGTTACAATTATTCCATCCTCTTGAATTTTAAGTATATAAACTCCCGTATTTAAGTTAGACACATCTATAATTTCTGATGAATTTACATTTTTGACAAATACACGTTTTCCTACTGTTGAGTATATTTCAACCTGTTTTAAGCTCCTTTTATTTGAAGTTATTCTAAATTTTCCGTTTAAAACAGGGTTTGGATATAATGAAAATCCAGGTATTTCGTTTTTTTCAATTGCTAATGTTTGGTTGGAATTCAACAAGCCTGGTGAAGCAGTAATTGGTCCAACCCAACTAAAATCTGTATAATCAAATCCTGAACCTATTAATTGTAAAGATTCTCCAACAGCTCCAGGTTCGGTGACACCAATATCAACTGAAGTTAACCCTGTAGCAGGCCCACCAGTTGCTGTAATTACCCCTTCATAACTTAAAAATTGAATAACAGCACCTAAATTATCTACCAAAGCAAGTCCGTCTGGTGATCCGTTTTGTAGTACAACGTCAAACCACAAAGCACCTCTATTATTTTGCTGATTTGGAATTATCCCTGATAATGTTTTTGTATTATATACATCAAATCCAACGCCATTATAAAATTCGATTTTATAACCCGCTAAATCAGTTCCAGCTGGTCCAGCAATTTCAACCCCTTCACCTGTATCTCCTCCTGTATTATCGTAGTGAATTTCGTTGATAAAAATAGTTTGTGAATGGCAAAATGTGGTTACAGCAAATGCAACCCATAAAAGGTAGTTCTTTTTCATAATAATTTATTTAGCTTTTTTTCAAATTTAGTGATTTTTTTGATTTTCAATGCTTTAAACCTATTAATATTGTAGTTTTTAGCTGAAAATGCTTCTGAAATTAATGTAGTGTCAAGTTAATGTTAGCTAAATGTTATAATTTTAGATTCATTTACAACGAATGTGTTGTACTCGTAATTAATGATTACTTTTGATTGTTTTTACTGTTAAATTGGTTCCAAATTATGAAAAACACCGATATAAAAATCTTATTAGTTGATGATGAGCCTGATATTTTAGAAATTGTTAAGTACAATTTAAAGAATGAAGGGTACACTGTTTTCACTGCTAAAAATGGAATTGAAGCTGTTGATAAAGCTAAAAAAGTAACTCCCCATTTAATTATTTTAGACATTATGATGCCTGAAATGGATGGTATTGAAGCTTGTGAAAAAATTAGAGCTACCAAAGGCTTAGAAAATGTTTTAATTACCTTTTTTACTGCTAGAGGTGAAGATTATTCACAAGTTGCTGGTTTTGATGTTGGTGCAGATGATTATATTACCAAACCTATTAAACCCAAAGTGTTAGTAAGTAAAATAAAAGCTTTATTAAGACGAGTAATGATTAATGGAAAAATAACAAGTACAAATAAAATTAAAATAGGTGATATTATTATTGATAGAGAAGAATATGTTGTTATAAAAGAAGGCAAAAAACTTTCGCTTCCAAGAAAAGAATTTGAATTATTTTCATTATTAGCTTCAAAACCGGGTAAAGTATTTAAGCGTGATGATATTTTAGATAGCGTTTGGGGAAATGAAGTTGTTGTTGGAGGAAGAACTATTGATGTTCACATACGTAAATTACGTGAAAAGATTGGAGATGATTATTTTAAAACTGTAAAAGGTGTAGGTTATAAATTTGTAATTGATGAGGATTAAAAAAACATATTCATTTGCTTTTGGGTCGTCATTTTACATTACACTTATTACTTCTGCTGCCTTATTTTTAACTTCATATTTCTTTTTAGATAAAGTACTTGAACCAAAATTTATGCTGCTTTATATTGTTATTGTTTTTACACTTTCGTTCTTAATTTCTCAGTATCGACATGAAAAATTCATCTACCAGCGAATAAAAAATATTTATGATAGTGTCTCAATACTTGATACATCAGATTTTAATAAAACATCAATCACATCAGATATTAACACGCTTTCTAAAGAGGTTCAAAAATTTGCTGAAACTAAACAACAACAAATTAAAAATTTAACACTTAGAGACGGTTACCGTAGAGAATTTTTAGGGAATATCTCGCATGAATTAAAAACACCTTTGTTTACTGTTCAGGGATACTTACTAACCCTAACTGATGGAGCAATGGACGATAAAAAAATTAGTAAAAAATATTTAGAGAGAGCAAATAAAGGTGTTGATAGGCTTATAGCAATTGTAAAAGATCTTGATTTAATTTCTAAATTAGAATCAGCCGATTTAAATTTAAATAAACAACCTTTTAATATTATTGAAACCATTCAAGGAGTATTTGATTTACTTGAAATGAGGTCTAAAAAAAGAAATGTTTCTTTATTTCTAAACAAACATTATCCATACCCAATAATGGTTATTGGTGATGAAGAACGTATTGAGCAAGTACTAACTAACTTAATTGTAAACTCTATTAAATACGGTAAAATTGGTGGAGCTACATTGGTAAGCGTAGAACATTTTAAGAAAGATAAAGTGCTAATAAAGGTTGTTGATAATGGTGAAGGGATTAAAAAAGAACATCAAAAAAGATTATTCGAACGCTTTTATAGAGTAGATCAGAGTAGATCTAGAGCTCAAGGAGGTTCTGGTTTAGGGCTTTCAATTGTTAAACATATTGTGGAAGCTCACGACGAAGAAGTTTTTATTGAAAGTGAATTTAAAAAAGGCTCAGAGTTTTCATTCACTCTTGAAACATTTGAAAAGATATAGCTACCTATTCATTTATACTGTTTTTAAGTTGACTCCTTAAAGGATATTACAAATCAAAACCAATGTCTTTTCTAAAATTCATATCATCAAAAGTTATTTTTTCAATATTTTGATATGATTGATTTAAGGCTTCTTCAAAATTATTTCCATAAGAAGTTACGGCAATCACTCTACCTCCATTTGTTACAGTCTCCCCATTATTTAATGTTGTACCTGCATGAAAAGGAATTGAATTTTGAATAGTATCTAGCCCTTTAATAACTTTCCCTTTCTTATATGCTTCTGGGTAACCTCCTGAAACTAACATAACTGTACAAGCGGATTTTTCTTCAAATTCAATGGTTTTTGTATGTAACTCATTTTTACCTGCAGCAATTAATAATTCTAAAAAATCACTTTTAACGCGCGGAATTACCACCTCAGTTTCTGGATCACCCATACGGCAATTGTATTCAATTACTTTTGGTTCATCCCCAACTTTTATAATTCCGAAGAAAATAAACCCTTTGTATGGAATACTATCTTTTTGTAAACCTGCTACGGTTGGTTTAATAACGCGCTCTTCAATCTTTTGCATAAACTCATCGTTAGCAAACGGAACTGGGGAAACTGCTCCCATACCACCTGTATTAAGGCCGATATCTCCTTCTCCTATTCGTTTATAATCTTTTGCGTTTGGTAAGTTTACATAACTTTTACCATCTGTTAAAACAAAACAGCTTAGTTCAATTCCATCTAAAAATTCTTCAATAACAACTTTACTGCTTGCCGCTCCAAATTTTTGATTGGCTAACATCTCTTTCAGCTCATCTTTTGCATCTTGTAAATCATTCAGAATTAACACTCCTTTACCTCCTGCCAAACCATCAGCTTTTAAAACATAAGGTGAAGTTAGTGTTTCAAGAAACTGATATCCTTCCTCTAAATTTGTATTTGTAAAACTTTTATATGCTGCCGTTGGAATGTTATGACGATACATAAATTCTTTTGCAAATTCTTTACTTCCTTCCAATTGAGCTGCATATTTTTGAGGTCCAATTACTGCTACATTTTTCAACTGGATGTCATTTAAAAAAAAATCATGAATACCCTTTACTAAGGGATCTTCTGGACCAACAATTACTAATTGAATATTGTTTTCTATTACGGTTTGTTTTACCGCCTCAAAATTGATTATGTTTATCGCTATATTTGTACCAAACTGTATTGTTCCTGCATTTCCTGGAGCTATAAATAATCGATTTAATAAATTGCTTTGTGCTATTTTCCAAGCTAATGCATGCTCTCTTCCTCCTGATCCTAAAATTAGTACGTTCATACGTTTTTTACTTTATATTCCTTCCCCTTTAATAACAACTATTAATGTGCTCAAAATTACTTTAAAATCTGTCCATAAAGACAAATTATCTAAATAAATTAAATCATATCTCGCTCTATTTAACATTTGATCTAAACTATGTGCATATCCATATTTAATTTGACCTAAGGATGTAATTCCTGGTTTAAGTTCTTGCATTTTTTTATATTTAGGGATATGTATAATTATTTCATCCAAAAAAAACTGTCGCTCAGGTCTAGGACCAACAATAGTCATTTCGCCCTTTAAAACATTAAAAAACTGTGGGAATTCATCTATTCTATATTTCCGTAAAAATCGTCCAAATTTAGTAATTCGAGCTGATTCATTTTTTGATAATAAAGGGTCGTTTTTAGGTGGTTCGCCTTTCATACTTTTAAATTTTAAAATATGAAACGGAACTCCAAACTTTCCAATTCTTTCTTGTGTGAAAAAGGTCTTCTCTCCAGATTCTAGAAAAATAATTATTGCAACAATTGGTAAAAGCCAACTTATTATTAAAGCAATTACAATAACTGAAAAAACAATGTCAATTATCCGTTTGGAAATTTTATATACCTTACTATTCAATAGGTAGCTTTTAAAAAATTTGTTCTAATATTTTTTCTGTTATCACATATGTTGGTAAAACCCCTGTGGTTCCTAAACCTCCAGATGCTAGTGTACTTCCTGTTTCTAAAGGATTATCTGAAGCATAATACGCGTAACGAACTTTGACTTTGCTAGAAATATTACCTCTAATTTTTGAAGCTGCTTGTATGGCTTTTTGATAGTGTGCACCTTCCATTTCAAGCCCAGTTACTTTCCAAGTTGAATCATGGAAAAAACTTAAAATATCTTTGTTTTGAAGTGATGTTCCTAAAACAGTAACCATAGCCCCTGTATAAACATCTACTCCACACCCTTCAAACATTTTCTTTTTTAATTGATTTTTGAACGGGTAATTATCTGCTGTTCCTTCAAAAACATGTGAAGTTGGTATCATAATATCTCCTTTTCCACCGTCTAAAATACCTGCTTTCCCCATAATTGAAACAGATTCAACATTTAAATGATGTTTTTTGTTTTTATCACAAACATATGGTTTTAAAAGCTCATCCATTGTTTCATAAGCTTGTTCTCCAAATGCATAATCCATCACAATTAGTACTGGTTTGTCATCAATTTCTAGACTGTTTTCAAGTGTGTAATTTGTTTTACTACTATCAATTTTAGCGGTATCAATTATTTGAACATTAATATTAGTTCCTGAAGTATCTTTAACATATGTAAGTCCGTTTTCTGAAGCATAATTAATTACCTGCCTTCTTAAATCTTCATTATCATCATTACTTAACAGTTCAAATAACGAAATAGTATCACCTCCTTTTATTTGTTGTGGTAATACAATTGGTGCGTAAATAGAATTCATTACACTATGCATATTTGCACTAATAATATGGATTGGGCGATTTAAAAGCTGCTGTTTATTTAAAACATCTTTAATATTTGTTGCCCAAATTTCACCATAAATATGATGCCCTATTCGCTCTCGCAACACAGGACTAAAAGTTATGGCTCTTTTTAGCCCATGAATTTTTTCACTTATTGCAATGTGCCCTAGCCAATATATAATTTGAAAAAAACGATCTGGATTTTTATCCTCAGATAAATCTTCATGAACACTTTGAGTTTCTTCAAAAGTTCGTCCTAAAACACTTGCCATATGCGCCAACATAATATCTCTTTCATCTCTAGATAATTTTCTGTTATGCAGTACGGTGTCTTCTAATTTTTTCCATTCTCTAATGGTTTCACCTTCATCATTTAGCAATACTTTATTTGCTATTTTGTGTGATTCTATAAATAGAAAGGTTAAATGTGTTAAAATATCGTAGATTTCAGATCGTCCGCGAGTTACTTCAATATTCATTTGATCTTTGTCTATTCTAAAACAATTTCTTCTACGCTTAGGTGGTATAATTGATTTAAAATGTGAGTTTGAATACCCTTCATCAGCTGTTAAATTAACAAACCTACACTCTTCAATACCTGCAGGTAAACGCTCAATTACATAAATTAAACCATTTAATTCTACTTTTTCTTCAGCAATTGACCCGTAAATTTCAGGGCGAAGAATTAATAATGCTTCTCTTAATGCATCTCCAGAAATTCCCATTGGTTTGTAAAAACCTCTGGTAAATAAATGGCGCATTGAAATATATAACCGCTCTATGGCTTTTGATGACTCATGAGCTCGTGTTCTTCCTTTAATTTTTGAATGTGGCATACTCTATTTTTGGGTTTTCAAAGATACAACTTATCTAATTATTTATTTATTACAAAATTGTGTGCGCTTTGAAATTTTATTTTTTTAAAATTGAATTGTATTCTTTGGTATTATTTAAAATTGAAATGGCCTTTATAATTGTTGGGTCAAATATTGTTTTTTGCATGTAAACCCCTTCTTCATAATAATACCTCTTTATTATTTCTTCTGTTAATTTATGTACTATTTCTTCTTTGTTTTTATCTAGCTCTTTTAGTTTTTCACTTTTAATATTTTCCAATAATTCTTTAAATGATTTACCTAAATTCCCTCCTAAACTTTCTAGAGTTGCTTTCTCGTTTGCCTCTTTAAAGTTTGCTTCTGTTTTAGTTTCAAAAGCATCATTATTTTTACTTATGTAATTTTTTAAAGCTTCAAAATCAGTATTATTTAATTGAAATTTTGATGCTTCAATTATTGATGTGTTATTATAAAAATAATTGGTTACATAGTTAAAAAACGCATCAGATTTTAATAACGTTTCTGTGGTTTTAGTAGTGGTTGGTTTTTCAATTTTAATATCAGGTAAAATACCGCCACCTCCATAAACAATTCTTCCAATTTCTGTTTGATACTTTTCTCTCCCCACATCAGAAAATTTTGGAATATTTCCTTTATCATCTCTATTTGTATAATCTAATTCCTGAATACACCTGCCACTTGGTGTGTAATATTTAGAAATTGTAATTTTCATTTGTGTACCATAAGATAACTCTCTATAACGTTGTACCAAACCCTTACCAAAAGAACGCTCACCAACAATTACAGCTCGATCATAATCTTGTAATGACCCTGCTAAAATTTCGGATGCTGATGCTGAACGATTGTTAATTAATATTGAAACTGGCATGTCTAAATCTAACGGTTCATTTCTTGTTTTAAATGTATTGCTCCATTTTTCAGTTTTTGCTTTAGTGGTAACTACAATTTTATCTTTTGAAACAAAAAAATTAGTAATTTTTACCGCCTCCATTAATAAACCTCCAGGGTTACCTCTAACATCTATAATTAACTTTTTCATTCCTTCTTCCTTTAGCTCTAAAAATGCTTTTTTTACTTCGGAAGAAGCTTTTTCATTAAATTTTGTAAATGCTATATAACCAACCTCAGCATCTAACATTGTGTAATACGGTACTGGATTTATTTTAATTTTTTTTCTAGTTATTTCAATATCAATTACTTTGTTTTGACGCTCAATTTGAAGATTAATTTTCGTATTTGGTAAACCGTTTAATAATGCTGAAGCTCCTTTTTCATCATAATCATTAACAAGAACATCGTTAATCTTTAAAATTTTATCTCCAGGCTTTATTTCTGATTTTTCAGCCGGTGAGTTTTTTAAAACTTCACGAATTACCAACGTGTTATTTTTATATCTAGAAATTACGCCAATTCCACCAAATTCTCCCATAGAAGAAATACGAGCATCTTCAACTCCTTGTTCGTCATAATAACGTGTATAAGGATCTAAATTTTTAAGCATATGATTTACTGCATTATTAGTGAGCTTTGCTGGATTTACCTCATCTATATAATACATGTTTAATTCTTTAAACAATGTTGTGTAGATATCTATTTGTTTAGCAATTTCAAAAAAATCGGATTGAAAACCTACTGAAACTAGTATTGAAAACCCTACAAAAATCCCTATAAATATTTTTTTAATTTTGCTCATTTTCTTTAGTTTTAGCAGAAAATTTATTGTGAATTTTTGTGATAGAAAGTTCTAAATTTTCTTGTTTTGTTTCTTCTTTGTCCATATAAATGAACATGAAAAAATACGAATCATTTATTTCTTCAATAAATAAATGTTTGTTTTTTCTATACACTTCTCGCATTAATCGCTTAATTCTATTTCTATCAACGGCTAATTTTACCGAACGTTTTGGAACCGTAAATGCTACTTTTATGGGAAATTTAGAATTGTGGTCGTTTTGTAAATATATTAACTGTAATGGAAACGATTTTATACGATTTCCATCAGTAAATAGCTGTTCTATTGCAATTTTACTTTTTAATTTTTCTTCTTTTCCTAAAGTTTGCCTCATTATCACAAATGTAATGAATAAAAGATTTTAAAAAATCAAATTCTGAAAGACTTTAATTACTAAATTTGTATACATTAAAATAAAAAAGAAATGTCACAAGATTTATTTCAAGCTCCAGATTATTATCAATTAGATGAATTGTTAACTGAGGAACATATATTAGTGCGTGATGCAGCACGTGAATGGGTAAAACGTGAAGTTTCTCCAATTATTGAAAAAGCTGCACAAGATGCTAAATTTCCTACGTCAATAGTTTCTGGTTTAGCTGAAATTGGTGCTTTTGGACCTTATATTCCTGAAGAGTATGGAGGTGCAGGATTAGACCAAATATCGTACGGGTTAATCATGCAAGAGATTGAACGAGGTGATTCAGGTGTTCGTTCAACAGCATCTGTACAATCTTCTTTAGTAATGTATCCTATTTGGAAATTTGGAAGTGAAGCACAAAAACAAAAATACTTACCAAAATTAGCTAGTGGTGAATTTTTAGGTTGTTTTGGATTAACAGAACCAGATTTTGGTTCTAATCCAAGTGGAATGGTTACCAGCATAAAAGATATGGGTGATTATTATTTACTAAATGGTGCAAAAATGTGGATTTCAAATGCTCCTTTTGCTGATGTTGCTGTTGTTTGGGCTAAAAATGAAGAAGGACGTATAAAGGGTTTAATTGTTGAACGTGGTATGGAAGGATTTTCTACTCCTGAAACACACAACAAATGGTCTTTAAGAGCTTCTGCAACTGGTGAGTTAATATTTGACAATGTTAAAATTCCTAAAGAAAATATTTTACCTAACAAAGATGGATTAGGCGCACCTCTTTTATGTTTAGATTCTGCCCGTTACGGAATTGCTTGGGGAGCAATTGGCGCTGCAATGGATTGTTATGATACTGCATTGCGCTATTCAAAAGAACGTGTACAATTTGGTAAGCCAATTGGAAGCTTTCAATTACAGCAAAAGAAATTAGCTGAAATGATTACCGAAATTACCAAAGCACAATTGTTAACTTGGCGTTTAGGGGTTTTAAGAAATGAAGATAGAGCAACAAGTGCCCAAATTTCTATGGCAAAACGTAACAATGTTGAAATGGCACTAAATATTGCCAGAGAAGCACGTCAAGTATTGGGAGCAATGGGAATTACTGGTGAGTATTCTATTATGAGACATATGATGAATTTAGAAAGTGTAATTACGTATGAGGGAACACACGATATTCATTTATTAATTACAGGGTTTGATATTACAGGGTTGCCTGCTTTTAAGTAATAAAAATTACAAATTTAAAAGTAGTGAAAGTGATAAATTTCGCCCAGATGCGCTAATTGAAGATGCAAATTCTTTGTAGTGCCTATCAAAAATATTATCAATATTTACGTATAATGTTAGGCTTGAATTTAACTTATAGTTTGAGGTAAAATTAAAGGTGCTCCAACTTGGGCTTCCGTAGTAACTTTCAGTTAAGCTATTATAAGGGGTTTGTTCCTCATTATCAATACCTTCAATTAAATTATAATCTTTTATGCTTTTTTTTGCATTAAATTTCCAATTTAAACTTGCTTGTAATCGTTCTTTTTCGAAACCAACTTCAAACAATCCAAATAATGGTGGAATTGAAGATAGTGGTAAATTAGTATCGTACGCTTTTCCTTTTGTATACGTTACAGATCCTTTTGAAAACCAAAAAGGGTTGATGTTTCCTTTAAAACTAAATGTACTTCCAATAATGTAGGCTTTATCTTTATTTACATTTGCTACAATATTTCCTTCTTCTCCGTCGTAAAAAATTGTTGAAACATTATTTATTTCTATTGCATCTCTGGTAATATAATTATCTAAAAGTGTGTAGTAAATATTTAATCCTGCTTGAAACGTTTTATTGTTAAAATACTTTAAAACACTTGTTTCAAAACTGTAGGCATATTCTGGTTTTAAATAGATATTTGGCATAATTATATTTCCAGATTTTTCTCTTATTTTACCAATATCATCAATGTTTGGTGACCTAAACCCCGATGAAATAACACTATTTAATTGCCAGTTTACTGTTGGTTTGTACACATAAGAAGCAGTTGCAGTTACCGCCGAGTTATTTAACGATATATCAAAATCGGGTAAGGATATAAAAGTGTCATCAATCCAAGTAGCGTTTAAACGTGTATTTACATAACGAATTCCTGTGTTTAGTGTTGCTTTTTTATTAATATCTTGCCTGTAATTCACATATGAAGCTAAACTAGTGTAAGTACTTCCTCCGTCTGGATATCTTGGCTGAACTATAAAATCATCACTAAACCCTACAATTGTATTGCCTGTTACCTCTAAAGTTTTTCCAAATGCATTGGACTGTACATTGTTATGAGTTACCTCAAAACCGTATGACATAATTCTATTGTTACCCTTCGTTAATGGCACAAAAAAATCACCATTCAAACTAAATACATCTACATTTTCTTCTCTATAAAAACGATCTAGACTTGAAAATTTTCTATCAACTCTAGATTCTTTAATGTTTTGAAATGCGGTAGTTATTGTTCCTTTTTGAAGCCATTTTTTATTAGGGTTTATTTTTAATTGAGATGAGATTAGCAACCTTTTTTGTGGTCCGTAATACCATTCAGCATATTTTAATTCACCGTTAGAATATGTTGTTAAATTATCAAATCTATTAATGTTTGATGATGTTGAATATTGAAAATTAACCGTTAAATCTGTTCTTTTAGAAAGCGGAATTGCAATTTTTTGAAGTACATCTGTTTGGTCATAGCCTGTGTTTTTTTGAATATTAACATCGGGATTTTCTAAAGAATTTATATTATAAAAACTATTCGTATTGTTCGAATAATCAAAAACTTTACCCCAATCTTCAAAGCCATGAGTTCTACTAGTTCCCATTTTTAAATCACCAAATTTACTGTGTGAAACACTGGTGTACGACGCCCATTTTTTATTTCTAAACTCAATATTACCTTCCGTAGTAATTTCATTATTAGCAGAACTGTAACGTGTGTAAAGTGATGTATTTATCTCTTTTTTGTTACTAATTTTAGGCGTTTTGGTATAATAATGAATGACCCCTCCTAAAGCATCAGACCCGTAAATTACAGATGATGGTCCAAAAATAACTTCAGTTCTATCAATAATATTTGGCGAAACAGTTATAGAATTTTGCAAGTGTCCTGTTCTATAAATAGCATTGTTCATTCTAACTCCATCAACCACCAATAACACTCTGTTAGCCTCCATACCTCTTAAAACTGGGCTTCCACCACCAAATTGTGTTTTTTGAACTTTAATCCCTGGTAAATTAGCTAATAAATCAGCTGTAGTTTGAGGTGCTAACTTTTTAATATCTTCTTTTGAAATGATATCTATTTGTTCGGCAATTCTACTTCTACTTTCTTTTCCTTTTGAAGCTGACAAAACTACCTCTTCTAAACGCTCAGATTTTTTGTTTAAATACACTACAAACTCAACTACTCCAAGCTCTCTTTTCAAAATTTCATATTCAATGTATGCTAAATGATTGAATGAAATTACATCAGATTCTTTAAATAAAGTTAAATCTGCAAGCCCTTTTTTATTGGTATAAATTACATTGCTATTTGTATCATCATAAATGGTTACGTTTTCAATAGGGAATTTTGACTCTCGGTCTAGGACTTTTACCTGTTGAGATTGACCAAAAGTGGTAAACAAAAAAAGAAATATTATCAATAAAACCCTCATAACTAACTAAATACAGATTTTAAAATTGCTATTGATTTTGGTTTTTTAAAGCCCCCCAAATGTAATTCAAAATATTGAATTAAAATAGCTAATATAGCCTGTCTATTTGCGGCATTATAATCTATCGTATGTAAAACATCAAAGTTTATGCCTAACAGCTTTTTAAATTGTATCAAATTTTCTCCGGTAACCGTGTTAGGTCTTTTATTTTGGGTGAAATTACCTTCTAGCAAATCAAAATATAAATTTGTGCTTGTTGTTATCTCGGGATAAAATCCTAAAAATTTAGTCAAATTCAATAAAAATAATAAATGAAAGTTAGAAACAGTATCATGAGTATCTAACCATAAAAATGATGCTTCTAAATATTGATATAGCACATTGTTTTGTTCTTCTTCACGCACTGAATAATACACTATTTCAGCTAAAAATAAAGCAATAGTTTGTTTTTTAATATCTGTATAAATAGAGTTATAAAAATTCGTTACTTCAACATCTCTAATTGAATTTAAATTGCCTTTATTATTGTGATTTGCAGTTAAAGTAAGCTGCATTAAAGGTTGGAAATAGGCTGCTTTTATTTTCGTTTTTTTAGCCTTTAAAACTCCTTTAAGCATATACGTTTTTATACCTCTTTTTTGAGTGTAACAAGTGGCTATTAAACTTGTATCGCCATATTTAATAGTATTAATAACTATTGCTTTGGTAGTTTCAATCATTGTTAATTGATAATGGCTATTTTAGCTACTGTAGTTTCTAAATTATCTTTCGTAATAATTAGCACTATGTAAATACCCGATGCTACCTTAGTTCCTGCTAAATTTGTTTTATCCCAAACTATTTTTCCTCCAAATAATTCTTGCCCTTCTCTAACATTTGTTTCATAAACTAGATTTCCGGCTGTATCCAATATTTTAATATTTGTGCCTTTTGGTAAATGTTCTCCATTTCGGCCATCAATTGTAATAAACTCATTGCTTTTTGTTGAAGGATTTGGATATGCATACACTTCAGGTAATTTATCCCCGTAAGATGCAACATTGCTATTAAAAGCAACAATACCTTTATCTGTTGCAAAATATACCTTCCCTGAATTATTATCAATTGCAATTTTTAAAATATTATTTGATGGTAGTGGTGAGTTATCTTTATTAAAGTTATTTAAAGTTACAGTACCGTTAGGATTTGTTTGTAGCGCACCTCCTATCTCGGTACCAAACCATTTATTATCCGCGCCATCAACTGCAATTGAATTAATAGGCTGATCTCCTAATAACTTTTTTGGTATGCCATCGTCTAAAATTATTATTGGTTCTGCATCGTTAATTGCTGAATTAAATATGTTGGCAGCATTGTAAAAAACAACCAATCCTTTTTTAGTACCTATCCATATTCTATTGTTACTATCTGCTTTCACAGTTCTCACATTTAAATCGGGTAAAGAGCCTTTTGTTATTTCAGGAGTTAATGATTTTTTGTTGTTACCATTTTCATTAAAAACAAGTACTCCATTTCTTCTGGTTCCAATCCAAATAGTAGTTGTTTTATCTATTTCAAGTTCGTTTAAACCAAATGCTGGGTTGGTAATAACAGAACTCATATCAATGCTTGACCAACTTCCGCTAGCACTGTATTTTTTTATTTTTCCATCAATCCAAGAGTTTGTTATCCATAAATTTCCTTGATTGTCAAATTTAGATCCGTTTATTCTTAAACTTCTATAATTTGAGTTAGACAAACTAATAGATTCTAAACCACTATTTAATTGATTCCAAAAATCTAAAACTTCATCGTTTTCAACAACTAACATACCTCCAGTTTCTGTAGAATTAGGTGTTGTTGTTTGTGCCCAAGAACTTATATATACTTTATTTTCATGAATTGGGTCAAATGTTATATGGGTTAAGTCTTTTACGGAAAAATTGCTATAAGGTGTATTTAACCAAGTATCTCCATTATAGTGACTGTAGCCAAGCTTTCTCCCTAAAGGTGTATACGCAGCATCATAACCACCGTAAACAACCCATAGATTATTATTTTTTACGGCTATTGAAAAAGATAAATTTGAAACAGGCCCTTCTGGATGAATTTCATCAAAATTAGAGATCGTTGAAAAATTACTTCTCAATATACCATATTCTTTAGTCCCTAAATACAACGTGTTATTTTCAAAAAAAGCAGTGTTTAAACTATAGTAATATTCATCTATTAAATTGGTTGTGTGATTAACAATCTCTAACCCTCCCATATTGTTAACATAAACACTTTTTTGGGTTGTAATTGTTAAATTCTCTTCGGAAGATTTAACACTTTCTATGATTTGAGAATATGTTTTTTGAAGTAAAAGTGTATTGTTTTCAATAATAAACAGTGAACGATTATTTGAAACAAAAATTTGATTATTAAACACTTCCAATGTTGAAAAATTACCTGAAAAATATCGAGTCCAATTATTAAAGTCTATTAAGTTAGAGCTAGTAACATCTGCAGTAAATACTCCGTTTTCCGTAGCTGCATAAATAATATCTTGATAAACTTTAATTTGATTTATAGTAATTTCAGATGATTGATCTCCTATGAAAAAAGTATCTCCAAATTGTAAATTTTCTATATCGTACTCAATTATTGCGAAAGAAGTAGAAAGGTATAACTTATTATTGTATTGGGTAATATTATTAATTTGCTTACTGCCTGAATAACTAAAGTTTTCAATATCTTTTGCAATGGTTATACTATTATCGCTATCAATAATCTCTAGCAAGCCAGTTTTGTAGCCAATAACTATTTTATCGTAATCTTTGCTATAATATAAACTAGTAATAGTTTCTCCAGAAAGTCCATTTACTGAAGAAATTTTATATACTTCTTCAGTAATAGTATTAAATGTAAAAATTGCATTATCAACAATTGCATAAATTTCATTCTCTGTTTTTATAAAGTCTTTTACATTATTATATGAATAGAAATCTTCCCAGCTTTGAGAATAATCAACTTGTGAAAATATTGTGTTAAAAAACAGGAATATAAATATTTGAGTAAACTTTTTCATAAAATCATTCAAATATATTTATTAAAAATGGAAAGGTAAAATTTGGAACCAAACTTTAGTGCAAAAAAAAACCTTGAACATTGTAATTCGAATATACGATGTTCAAGGAATAAATAAATCAACCCCAAAGACTTATTTAATGTTTTGTTGTAAAAAGTCAAAACCCCTCTTGACATTAATACATAGCAAATATACTATAGAAATTAATTCCTTTTTTAAAAAATAAACAAAAGAACTTAAAAAATATATAAATGGTAAATTTTATATGATAAATGGTATTTTGAGCTCTTCTTAATAAAATTAAATAGCCTACTTATATAAGTTTTCTAGAAGTTTTCAATCTCAACATTACTAAAGCCCCAGCTAAAAAGGTTCTTTTTATATACAACCTTTTTTACATCGTCTTCATTGTTGAATTTTATCATTCTAATAAATACTGCTTTTTTAATGTTTTGACACACACTTCCTAAACCAATAAATTGAATTGAATTTTCAGTATTATTAATATCTTTAAGAATTTTAGAATCGGATGGTAGTAAAAATTTAAAATGGTTGGTTTTTTTAAACAAATGGATTTAACTAATTTAATGGAAAGCGAATAGAGACTTTTGTTCCTGTTTTATCTCCAGAAGAAATATCTTTAGTTTCAATTTCTACACTTTTGTTTTGATGTAAAATCCTAATTCTATTTTCTGTAGCTTCGGCACCTAAAAACTTTCGTCTTTCAGAGATATGAGTTCTATCTTTTTTAGTCTTATTAATTCCAATTCCATTATCTAAAATAACACATAAAACATTCCCGTTATCTTCCTTAATGGTTAGTTCAATTATTTTTTCTCCCTCTACCTTCATAATTCCATGCCATATTGAATTTTCAATAAAAGGTTGTAAAAATAACGTTGGAACCTTTATTGAGTCTAAATTTAATTTCTCATCTACATTAACAATATAATTAAAGCCCCCTGTAATCCTCATTTGTTCAAGTTTAACATACAACTCTAATATGCTTAACTCTTCGGAAAGCATAGCTGTAGGGCTTGATGAGCTGTTTAAAATAACACGTATTAATTTAGAGAATTTTGTGATATAATCTGACGCCTTTTCGACTTCACTTTTAATTACAAAGTTATTAATTGAATTTAATGAGTTGAATAAAAAGTGTGGATTCATTTGACTTTGAAGCGCTGTCATTTTAAGCTCTTCCATCTCTTTTAATTTAACAGCCAACCGTACTTCTGCATTTTTGCTTTTATCTTGGATTTTTTTAATAATAAAACCTATAATTACAGAAAATATAATGCACTGAAGTATCGCTCCTAAATACACAAAAAACATTGGTTGAATACCTTTGCTAATAAAAAAATCTGGTCCGGTAAATAATTCTATGAAGCTAAAATTTGCTAAAACAACATAAATTAAAGATCCAATAACAAAAAATCTTGATGAATTATCTTTAATTTTAGTTATTATCACATAATAAGCTAGAAGGGTAAAAATGGTTAAAATTGGAGCAATAACAACAAATGCTTTGATTTGAAAACTAAAGCCAAAAAAGAATTGAATACTAATAAAAACAGCCGCTAATAAAAGTAAAACTTTTACTCCAAGCTCTAAATACTTATCCCATCTAATTAATTGAGCCCTTGTATCTAATAAGTCTCTTGCAAACGCAATATAAGCCGCATAGGCTAAAAACTGAATTGGGTAATTTAAATAATTGTAAATCCCTTCGAAATTTTCAGGGACTACGTGTTGTAATAAATAAATTGTTAATGCTAATAAGTACAGACTATAGTACAAATACATTTTACTCTTATTTTGAAAAAAAATCAAAAAGTGGTAAATGAATAGTACGAAAAGACCTCCTCGTACCCATGAAAATATTTCAGAATGAAAGTCTAAAAGCATTCTTTAATCTAGATATAGTTTTTTAAATAATTCAGCTTTCCTGTTTCTACTTATACTTGCGGTTAAACCATTAGTCATGATAAGTTCCCCTCCTAATCCTTTCAAATACTCTTTAATATGGTTTAAATTTATTAAGTAAGAATTATGAACTCTAAAAAATTCAGGAAATTGAAATTTCTTTTCTACCTCTTTCAGTGTTTTTGACACTAATATTTGTTGCTCTGATTTTAAAAAGATTGTTGTGTAACTTTTATCAGATTTTAACATAACAACATCATCTTTATCTAATAAATAAACCTTCCCATCTGCTGAAATATTAATTTTATCGTGATTATTATCGTTCAAATTATTCAATAATAACTGCAATTTATTTTCAAGTAGGCTTCCTTTTTCAGTTTTCTTTATTTTATCCATTGAAGCTAATAACTCATCTTTATCAACCGGTTTCAATAAATAATCAATTGCTGATATTTTTATTGCTTTTAAAGCAAATTCATCATGTGCTGTTGTAAAAATTAAATTAAAATCTTTATAATCTACTTTTTCTACCATTGTAAAACCATCCATCTCAGGCATTTGTATATCTAAAAATACAACATCTGGTTTTTTTTCGTTAATAATTTCAATTGCCTTAACAGGAGAGTTACAAATTGTAACTTCTATATCTTCAATATAATTATTTAATTTCCATTCTAAAGCTTCTAGAGCATCCATTTCGTCATCAACAAGTAAAATTTGTAGCATATTTAATGTGTGGACGTTAAGTTATTTTTCAATAATTTTAAATGCAAGATACAACATTTGTATTTTATCATCAAAAAAATAGACTTTAATTTATTTCCCCCTTTTAAATCACTCATTAATATCTAAAACATTTTGTTATAAATTATATTAAAAGTCTATTTTTTATATAGAACTAAGGTTACTTTTTTATAGGTAAAACGTAAAAAAATACTGCTACAAAGTGAGCAAAACTTCCTAACAAAACAAAAATATGAAAAATTGCATGGTTGTATTTTAAGTTTTTAATACTGTATAAAATGGCGCCAATGGTGTAAAAAATTCCACCTGCTAATAACCACATTAACCCTTCAAAAGGTAAGTTATGAACTAATGGTTTTATTGCAAAAATCACAACCCAACCCATAAGTACATAAGCAAAAGTTGATATTTTATCATATTTTCCTGTAAAAAATAGTTTTAAAATTATTCCTGCTAAAGCTAAACCCCAAGAAACTCCAAAAATAGTCCAACCTACCCAACCGTTTAAAACTACTAAAGTAAAAGGTGTATATGTACCTGCAATTAAAACGTAAATAGCTGAATGATCAAAAATATTTAATCGATGCCTTAGCTTAGGACTTTGTGCATAATGGTAAAATGTTGATGCTGAATATAGTACGATTAAACTAGCGCCATAAATACTAAAACTAACTATATGCCAAGCACTTCCATAAATACTTGAATAAACCACCAACAAAACTAAAGCTGCAATACTTAAAATCAATCCAACAGCGTGTGAAATAATATTGAGTCTTTCTTCTTTTGGTGTGTAATAAGTGATATCTTTTTTCTCCATTTTAATTGAACGAAAAAAATTAGTTTTAAGTATTTTACTTTTGGTTTTTTAAGTCTAAACTTAACTCATTATAAATAGTATCGAATGCTTGTTTTTTTACAGTAGTATTATCCTCTAAATTAAGCCCTTCAGTCAGAATAGGATGATGTACTTTTACACGTAATTTTCCTGGGCTTCCGCTAAAAAAAGTATATGAAAGTCGTTTTTTACAATCATAAAAAGTCATTGGCACAATTGGTATTTGATGCTCTATTGCCAGTCTAAATGCACCACTTTTAAATTCACTTAGAATAACACTTTCATCATCAGGTACCAATCCTTCAGGGAAAATACAAATATCAAGCCCATTGCTCATTCTTCTTCTGGCTTCATCAAAAACAGCTTTTCTGCTTTTAGCATTACCTCTATCAACTAAAATAC
>CAYPNJ010000003.1:0-46206 GCA_964412305.1 uncultured Lutibacter sp.
TTTAGAAAAGGTTTTTAATTTCGAAAAAAATAAAGAATGGAAGTTTGAAGGTGATGTACCTTGTATTATAGATTTTTATGCAGATTGGTGCGGACCGTGTAAAGCAGTTGCTCCAGTTTTAGAAGAATTAAGTAATGAATATGAAGGGAAAATTAATATTTATAAAGTAGATACGGAAGCAGAACAAGAATTAGCAGCTGCATTTGGAATTAGAAGTATTCCTTCTATGTTATTTGTACCAAAAGAGGGAGAGCCTCAAATGTCACAAGGAGCACTTCCAAAGCATCAATTAGAGCAAATTATAAGGGATGTACTAAAAACTTCAAAGTAAATCCCAATAAACCCCAAAAGGAAAAGCCGCATTTATGCGGCTTTTTTGATATGTATAAGTTTAATTTTAAACTAAATTATTTGCTATTAAATATTCACCAATTTGTATCGTATTTGTTGCAGCACCTTTACGTAAGTTATCAGCTACAATCCATAAATTTAAAGTATTTGACTGTGATTCATCTCTTCTAATTCTACCCACAAAAACCTCATCTTTATTGTGTGCATAAATTGGCATTGGATATGTATTAGTATCTAAATTATCTTGTACAATAACTCCTGGAGTTTCGTGCAATAATTTACGAACTTCATTTAAATCAAAATCATTTTCAAACTGAACATTTACAGCTTCTGAATGTCCACCAGCAGTTGGAATACGAACTGCAGTAGCGGTTACTGAAAAAGACTCATCACCTAAAATTTTCTTAGGTTCTTTTACCAACTTCATTTCTTCTTTAGTGTATCCATTTTCTAAAAACACATCACAATGCGGAATTGCATTTCTATTAATTGGATAATGATAAGCCATTTCACCTTTTATTCCTTTTGTTTCGTTTTCTAATTGTTGAACAGCTTTTACACCTGTTCCAGAAACAGATTGGTAGGTTGAAATTACCACACGCTTCATAGTATATTTTTTATGCAATGGAGCTAAAGCCATAACTAATTGTATTGTTGAACAATTAGGATTTGCAATAATTTTATCTTCTCTAGTTAGTACATTTCCATTAATTTCTGGAACTACTAATTTTTTTGTTGGATCCATTCTCCAAGCCGAAGAATTATCTACAACCGTACAGCCAACTTCAGCAAATTTAGGTGCCCAAATTTCAGAAGTTGTTCCACCTGCTGAAAATAAAGCAATATCAGGATGTGCATTAACAGCATCTTGTAAGCTAATAACAGTGTGTTTTTCTCCTTTGTATTCTAATTGCTTACCAACAGATCTTTGTGAAGCTACCAATAATAATTCTGTAATTGGAAAATTTCGTTCTGCTAAAACTTGTAATAATATATTTCCTACCATTCCGGTTGCACCTACAACTGCTACTTTCATTCTTTTTATTTTAAATCGTATGCAAATTTTATAAAAAAAGGTGACAACAAGCAGTAAATAATTGAAAATTAACAAATAATTCTTTTTTTGTTAAAAAGAGAATACTTTTTAATTAAGAGTTTAAAACAAAACAAAATACTTTTTTTATAGAAATCGGAATAATTTTTGATGTAAATAATAGTATCTACCTTAAAAAATTAACTATGAAAAAAGTTACGTTATTTTTATTTTTTACACTTTCATCATTTTTAACGTTTTCACAATATATTGAAGGAAAAGTTGTAGATGCAACTACCAACAAACCCATTGAAGGAGTTCATGTGTTTATGAAAGGAATTAATAGAGGAACCCTAACCAATGAAAAAGGGAATTATTATTTAAAATTTCCATATAAAATAGTTAAAAATGATATTATTCGTTTTTCGCATATTGCATATGAAGAGTTAGAAATCACCTATGTATCAAACAAAAAGAACTATAAAGTATACTTGAAAGCTGATTTAAAGAAATTAGAGGAAGTTAGAATCTCACAAAAAAGAAATTTAAAAAAGGCGATTTCTTATAAAAAATTGTCACCAATGAAGAATGGAATACATTCATTTGGATCTGTATTGAAAGATAATAAAATTTATGTAATTGGCGGTGATGCTTCTTATAATCAGAATGATTTAAAAAAAATATTGGACTATGATGATCCGGATAAACCTATATCAGATTTTTTTAAAACAGGAAGAAATTACTCAAAAGAAAGTTATAAAGGAGATTTTCGAGTGTATGATATGGTGTCTGACACTTGGTCAATGGAAAAGTTAAAATTTAGAAAAAGAGCGTACCATGCAATACATTTTTACAATAACAACTTATATGTTTTAGGAGGTAAAAATATTTCGATGAATGGTAAATTCGAATATTTAGACAATAAAATTGAAGTATATAACATTGAAAGTGATCGTATAAAAATTGATAACACGAATCCACATCAAACAGTTAATTTTGCTTCATTTACCTATAAAGATAATATTATTGTATTGGGAGGCTCTCTTAAAATTAAAAAAAACGGCTTTAAAGAGTACTCAAATAAAGTTCATTTGTACAATATAAAAACTGGGAATTGGTTTCAACTAGGAAGTATGCCCATAGCTAAAGAACCTTGTGGGGTTTTAATAGAAGATAAAATTTATTTAGTAGGCGGGTTTAATAATAAACCGCTATTTGCACTAGAATCTTTTGATTTGATAACACAGAAGTGGAAAAAAGAAGGAGAACTTTTTTATGGAGTTAATAAACCTGCGATAACCCATAAAGACAATGTTATTTATTTTTTTAATGACGGGAAGATTAATACATATAATGTAGTAACAAAAGAATTAAACGAATATTTTATCGATTTATCTTTGAACGCTTCAGAATTGTACTACGCTAACAATAAATTATATATACTTGGAGGCTTAAGAATAAATAATTATTCTTTTTTTCCATCAAAAGGACTTTTTAGTATTGATATTAGTGAGTTTGAAAACACAAAACTCCAAAACTCCAAAATACTTTAGTTTTTCTATTTTTAATTCAAAACCAATTATTGTATTGAAACACCAATAGTTATAAGAAAACATGTAATTTTGCAAAAAATCAAAATTAATGACTACTACAGGGAAAATAGAGTTAATGGCTCCTGCCGGTAACTTTGAATCGTTACAAGCCGCATTAGATAATGGAGCAGATTCAATATATTTTGGTGTTGAGCAATTGAACATGCGAGCAAGAGCAACTATAAACTTCACATTAGATGATTTACAAGAAATTTCAGACAGATGCGAGGCCAAAAATGTAAGAACATACCTTACACTTAATACTATAATTTACGATCACGATTTAACTATTGTAAAAACCTTACTTCAAAAAGCAAAAGACGCTAATATTACAGCGGTAATTGCTATGGATCAAGCAGTAATTGCTTCAGCAAGAACTATTGGGATGGAAGTACATATTTCAACACAAATAAACATTACCAATGCTGAAACGGCTAAGTTTTACGCAATGTTTGCTGATACTATGGTGTTAAGTAGAGAATTAAGTTTACGTCAGGTAAAGAAAATTACAGAACAAATTGTAAAAGATGATGTTCGTGGACCTTCAGGAAAATTAGTTGAAATTGAGATTTTTGGTCACGGAGCATTATGTATGGCAGTTTCAGGAAAATGTTATATGAGCTTGCACACCCATAATTCCTCTGCAAATAGAGGTGCTTGTAAACAAAATTGTAGAAAAAAATATACAGTTATAGATCAGGAAACGGGTATTGAAATGGAGCTGGATAATGAGTATATTATGTCTCCAAAAGATTTATGTACCATTGATTTTTTAGATGAAATTGTTGATGCGGGTGTAAAAGTTTTAAAAATTGAAGGAAGAGGTAGAGCACCAGAATATGTAGCCAAAGTAATTAAATGTTACCGAGATGCTATTGATAGTATTGAAGCAGGAACTTATAATAAAGAAAACGTAATTTCGTGGATGCTTGAACTAGAAAAAGTATACAATCGTGGATTTTGGAGTGGTTATTATTTAGGTCAAAAATTAGGAGAATGGAGTAAAGGATCAGGAAGTCATGCAACCCAAAAGAAAGTATATTTAGGGAAAGGAATGCACTACTTTCCGAAACCAAAAATAGGAGAATTTAAAATTGAAGCATACGATATCAAAATTGGAGATACTATTTTAATTACGGGTCCAACTACCGGAGCACAGGAAATGGAAGTAAAAGAAATGTTTGTAAATGATGTTAAAGGAACAACAGGACAAAAAGGAGATTCAGTAACAATACCTTTAGATTTTAGAATTCGACCATCAGACAAATTGTATAAAATAGTTGAAAACAAAGTAGAAGCTTAAATGGTAATTATTACATTACAAAGAGCCAAATGTATTGGTTGTAATTACTGTGTTGAATTGGCACCTACTCAGTTTCAAATGTCAAAAAAAGACGGCAAGTCTGTATTACTTCATTCCAAAGAAAAAAAAGGGTTTTTCACTATAAAATCGCCCGATGAAACTATTTTTGATTCGAGTATAAAAGCAAAAGAAGCTTGCCCAGTAAAAATTATTGATGTAAAACAAACTTAAAAACCATTTTTTAACGTTTTACAGTAAGTAATTTTAATTTATCTTTACAAATTAGTGAAGATTGTAAAGTTGAATTTATCAACTTTATTTAATGCAAAATAAATTTTAAAATATATGAGCTGTAATAGTTGCTCTTCAGATATAAATAGCGTACCAAAAGGATGTAAAAGTAATGGAAGTTGTATCACAGGAGACTGTGAAAAACTTTCAGTATTTGACTGGTTGGGAAATATGTCACTACCAACAGGCCAAGAACCTGTAAATATAGTTGAAGTTCGTTTTAAAAATGGGCGTAAACACTTTTTTAGAAATGTAGATAATTTACAAATTTCAATTGGCGATGTTATTGCAGTTGAAGGAAATCCAGGACATGATGTTGGTACTGTTTCACTTACAGGTGAATTAATTAAAGTACAATTAAAAAGAAAAGGGATTGAAATTGATAGTGAAGACATCAAGAAAATATATCGTAAAGCCACCCAAAAAGATATAGATATTTGGACAGCTGCACGTAACAAAGAATACGACACACAATACCGTGGAAGAGAAATTCTAGGAAGATTAGGCTTAAAAATGAAACTCTCTGATGTTGAATATCAAGGAGATGGAAATAAAGCTACTTTTTATTACACTGCAGATGAGCGTGTAGATTTCAGACAATTGATTAGAGACTTAGCAGGCGCGTTTAGCATACGAGTTGAAATGAAGCAAGTTGGGTTGCGACAAGAAGCAGCTAGGCTTGGTGGAGTAGGTTCTTGCGGAAGAGAATTGTGTTGTTCTACATGGTTAACAGATTTACGAAATGTAAGTACATCAGCAGCGCGTTATCAACAATTATCTTTAAATCCTCAAAAATTAGCAGGTCAGTGTGGAAAGTTAAAATGCTGTTTAAATTATGAATTAGAAACATATTTAGACGCACTAAAAGGATTTCCTAGACATGATATTATTTTAAAAACTGAAAAAGGAGATGCCAGTTTTATAAAAATGGATATTTTTAAAAATCTTCTTTGGTATACGTATAAAGAAAATAGAGTAAAATGGTTTAAACTTACATTAGAGCAGGTTCAGGAAATTATTGAGTTGAATAAAAATAACAAATCAGCACTCTCTCTTGAAGAGTATGAAGCTGATTTAATTGAAGTTGTTAAAGTAGAATATGAAGATGTAGTTGGGCAAGATAGCTTAACAAGATTTGATTTACCTAAGCGGAAAAAGAAACGAAAAAAGAAGTCTAGAAACTCTGGAAATCAACAAAGAAAACAAGCTCAAGGTCAGCCAAAACATACCCAAAATAGAAGGAATCCAGAACAAAACAAACAGAATTCAGCGCAAAATAAACCGAACCCAAACCAACAAGGTAAAAACACAAATAGAAACAAAAAAAGAAGACCACCTAGAAAAAGTGCAAACAACAATCAAAACACATAAATACCTATTTGAATTTATAATTGCATTACTGCTGTTTTCGTGCAATTCAAATATGGTTTACGATCAGTATAAACCTATTGAAAAGCATTCATGGGATTCTGAACAGCCTGTAAATTTTATTGTGAGTAATTCAGATACTATTTCTATTAAAAATGTGTTTATTAATATTAGAAACAATAAAAACTATGAGTTTAATTCCTTATTTTTAATAGCTAAAATGGAATTTCCAAGTGGCTATAAAGTAGTTGATACTTTAGAATATGAAATGACCGATGCTTTTGGAAATTGGTTAGGTTCAGGGTTTACAGATATCAAAGAAAATAAACTTTTTTATAAAGAACATGTTGTTTTTTCTGAAAAAGGAGACTATAAATTTAAGGTATATCAAGCAACAAGAAGCATAAATGATATTGAAGGGACAAACCCTTTAAAAGGTATTACCGATGTTGGTTTAAGAATAGAAAAAGTGAACGAATGAAGAAAAAGACAACAATTAACAATTCATTTTCTAAGTATGTAAAATGGTTTTGGATTGCTATTTTAGGAGGAACATCAGGAATAATAGTAGTCTTTTTATTAGCTTCTTGGGGTGTTTTTGGAGCACTTCCTTCGTTTGAAGAATTAGAGAATCCAGAAAAGAATTTAGCTTCCGAAGTTATTTCAATTGATGGAAAAACATTAGGTAAATATGCTTTTGAAAACCGCACACCTGTTAAATATAAAGACTTACCAGAAAATTTAATAAATGCATTAGTTGCCACTGAAGACGAACGATTTTTTGAGCATTCAGGTATCGATTTTAAAGCCACATTACGTGCTATTGTGAAGCTAGGGAAAGACGGTGGGGGAAGTACCATAACACAACAATTAGCAAAATTGTTATTTACAGGAGAAGGATCAAAAAATTTACGAGAAAGAATACTTCAAAAGTTTAAAGAATATGTAATTGCAGTTCGATTAGAACGCCAATACACGAAGCAAGAAATTTTAACGATGTACTTAAATAAGTACGATTTTTTGAACTTAGCTGTTGGTATTCGTTCAGCTTCAAGAATTTACTTTGGAAAAGAACCAATTGATTTAACAGTATCAGAATCGGCAATGTTAGTTGGAATGTTAAAAAACGCCTCTTATTTTAATCCGCTTAGAAGAGCTGAAAAAGTAAAAAGAAGAAGAAATGTGGTATTAGGTCAAATGTATAAAAATGAATTTATTACAAGTGCCGAAAAAGATACGTTACAACAAAAAGAACTAGAATTAGATATAAATAAAGAAGGCCACAGCGATGGTTCTGCTACCTATTTCAGAGAATACTTAAGAAGTTTTATGAAAAAATGGATTAAAACGAATCTAAAACCAAATGGTACAGTTTATAATTTGCACCGAGACGGACTTAAAATATATGTAACTATAGATTCTCGCATGCAAGGTTATGCTGAAGAAGCGATGAAAGAGCATATGTCTAATTTACAACGAGTATTTTTTAATGAACAAAAACATAACAGAACTGCACCTTTTTATGATATAGATAAAAAGAAAATTGAAGAGACAATGACTCAAGCAATGAAACGCTCCAACCGTTGGAAACGAATGAAGAAGAATGGCGCTTCAGTAAAAGAAATTAGAGCCTCGTTTAATGAAAAAACGGAAATGAAAATCTTTTCTTGGAAAGGGGATATTGATACATTGTTAACACCAAAAGATTCTATAAGATATTACAAACATATATTAAGATCTGGGCTATTATCTATTGAGCCACAATCTGGACATGTGAAAGCTTGGGTTGGCGGAATTAACTACAAACACTTTCAGTTTGATGCCGTTAAACAACAAAAACGTCAAGTAGGTTCAACATTTAAACCTTTTGTATACGCAACAGCTATTAACCAGTTAAACTTATCACCTTGTGATAAATTTCCAAATACATTATATACGATACCAAAAGAAAAATATGGAATGCCTGAAGATTGGACCCCGAAAAATGCTGGAGAAAAATATGGAGGAGAATTGACTTTAAAACAAGCTTTAGCAGGATCAGTAAATGTAATTACAGCCAAATTAATTGATATGGTACATCCTAAAAATGTAGTAAGTTTGGCTAAAAGAGCTGGTATAAAAAGTAAAATTTTAGCAGTACCTGCAATTGCTTTAGGCTCAGTTGATTTATCGCTATATGAAATGGTGGGTGCGTATGCGACTTTTGCAAATAAAGGCTTGCAAGTTGAACCAATGATGTTGTTAAAAATTGAAGATAAAAATGGAACGGTTTTAGAACAATTTATTCCAAATTCTAAAGAAGTTTTAAGTGAAGAATCTGCCTATGTTGTTATTAATTTATTAGAAGGTGTAACACAAGCCGGTTCAGGAATTAGGTTAAGAACTACAGCTGGTGTGTATCCAGACAATGTGGCTACAGGTTACCCGTATGAATTTAAAAATCCAATTGCGGGAAAAACAGGAACTACACAAAATCAATCGGATGGTTGGTTTATGGGAATTGTACCTAATTTGGCAACAGGTGTTTGGGTTGGAGGTGAAGATAGAGCCGTGCATTTTAAAGGGATAGCGAAAGGGCAGGGAGCCTCTATGGCTTTACCAATTTGGGCGCTGTATTATCAAAGGTTGTATGCTGATGAGACACTAAGCATTAGTTTAGAAGAATTTGAAAAACCTGAAAATTTAAGTATTAAAATTGATTGTGAAGAAGCTACTGAAGGGGATGAGAATTTGGAAGATATTATAGAAGAAGATCCAGAATTTTAATATTAAAAATGAGTGTAAAACCTTTTTGGAAACCATCAAAAGAAACGATTAAGCAAAGCAACATTTATAAAATGATGCAAGTATATGGTTTTGATAATTATAATGATTTTTGGAAATGGTCTGTTACAAATAAAGAAGATTTTTGGGAGGCTACTGTACAAAATTTAGAAATTAAATTAGCTAAAAAGCACACTTCAATATTAGACATTTCTAAAGGTGTTGAAAATTCAGAATGGTTAAAAAACGCAAAACTTAATATTGTAGATTCTTGTTTTCAGAACGATGATGATGCTACTGTGATTGTTTTTCAAAAAGAAGGAAAACACTTTCAAAAAGTTACCCAAAAAGAACTTTTAAACTTAGTAAATCAAGTAGCAAATGGCTTAGTTGATTTAGGCTTAAAAATAGGTGATAAAATTGCTATTGATATGCCAATGACTTTGGAAGCTGTAGTTATTTATTTGGCAGGAATTAAAGCCGGAATACCAATTGTTACCATTGCTGATAGTTTTACGCCAAATGAAATTGCAGTGCGTTTGAAAATTACAGCACCGAAAGTAATTTTCACACAAGATGTGTTACAAAGAGCGGGAAAAGAATTACCACTTTTTCAAAAAGTAGTAGAAGCAAACGCTCCAAAAGCAGTGGTTTTAAAAGTTTCAGAAGAAAATATTTCTTTGAGAAGTAGCGATATGTATTGGAGTGATTTTTTAAGTTCAAAAACTAAATTTAAAACTGTAATTCAAAACCCAGATGATATAATTACAATCCTGTTTTCATCAGGAACAACAGGCGAACCAAAAGCAATTCCTTGGACACATACAACACCTATAAAAGGCGCAAGTGATGGTTATTACCACCAAGATATTCATAAAAACGATGTGGTTTGTTGGCCAACTAATTTAGGTTGGATGATGGGTCCTTGGTTAGTGTTTACAGCCTTAATAAATAAAGCAAGTATCGCATTGTATTACGGTGCGCCAATAGGTGAAGGGTTTGGCGAGTTTGTGCAAAATTCAAAGATTACTATGCTAGGTGTGATTCCAAGTTTTGTAAAGTATTGGAAATCTTCTCAATGTATGGAAAACTATAACTGGGATGCTATAAAATGTTTTAGCTCAACAGGCGAGGTTTCAAATCCTTCAGAAATGGAATACTTAATGCAATTAGCTAATAATAAGCCGGTTATTGAATATTGTGGAGGTACAGAAATTGGAGGAGGCTACGTTACAAGTACTGTTGTACAGCCAAATGTAGCAAGTTCTTTTTCAAGTCAGACATTGGGTGGTGAATTTGTTTTATTGGATGAAAACAATAACAAATCAAACAAAGGAGAATTGTTTTTAATACCACCTATTATGGGATTGTCAAGGACGTTGTTAAACCGTAATCATTTTGATGTGTATTATAAAGGCACTCCTACATATAAGGAACAATTATTACGAAGACATGGAGATGAATTACAACAATTAGAAAACGGTTATTACGAAGCACAAGGTAGAGTTGATGACGCTATGAATTTGGGAGGAATTAAAGTGAGTTCAATTCAAATTGAAGCCATTATTAACAAGTTGAAATTTGTAAAAGAAAGCGCCGCAATAGCGATTTCTCCAAAAGACGGTGGGCCAAGTTTATTGGTTGTGTATTATGTTGAAATTACTTCAAATATTTTAAATGGCACTCGTTTAAATGAAGCCAAAATGTGCATTAGAAAACAATTAAACCCATTATTTAAAGTAACCGATTTAGTGAAAATAGACACATTACCACGCACAGCTTCTAACAAAGTAATGCGTAGAAAATTAAGAGATTTATACGAAAACAAATGAAAATAATATCGTACAATGTAAACGGAATTAGAGCCGCTTTAAAAAAAGGATTTATAGATTGGCTGCAAGCAGCAAACCCAGACGTGGTTTGTATTCAGGAAACAAAAGCACATAAAGAACAACTAGATTTAAGTTTGTTTGAAGATGCTGGATATAAGTATCATTATTGGTTTTCGGCACAAAAAAAAGGATATAGTAGCGTTGCAATTTTATGTAAAACCGAGCCTAAACATATTGAATATGGCACAGGAATTGAAACAATGGATTTTGAAGGCAGAAATCTACGTGTAGATTTTGAAGATTTTTCGGTTATGAGCTTGTATTTGCCTTCAGGAACAAATGATGCTCGTTTAAATTTTAAGCTGAATTACATGGCTGAATTTCAGGAATATGTAAATGAGTTGAAAAAAGAAATTCCTAATATAATTATTTGTGGCGATTACAATATTTGTCATAATGAAATTGATATTCACAACCCTAAAATGAAAGGCGTTTCAGGATTTTTACCTATTGAACGCGAGTGGTTAGGCGGTTTTATAGATAGCGGTTTTATAGATTCTTTTAGACATTTAAACAAAGAACCACACCATTATTCTTGGTGGAGTTACCGAGCAAATGCAAGAAATAATAACAAAGGCTGGCGAATAGATTATAATATGGTTAGTGAACCTATGAAAGACAGAATTAAAAGAGCTTATATTTTACCAGAAGCAAAACATTCTGACCATTGCCCAATAGTTGTAGAAATTGATTAATTAGAAAGAAAAACCAGTAGTATGTATAAAAAAATAATAGTTTTAGTTGTTGTAATAGTTACATTAAGTTCATGTGTTTCTAAAAAATTGTATGAAGAATTAGATTCAAAATACGATAAATTACAAGCCTCAAATTCAACGTTAATTAAAGAAAAAGACGAATTATTAGCTTCAAAAAACAAGTTGCAATCTAATTTTGAAAAACTTCAAAAGGATTATGATGCGTTGTTGATTAAAAAAGAAATTTTAGATAATGAATATGTTGCACTTCAAAATAAACACAAGAATTTAGATGAATCGTATAATATACTTTCAACACAAAGTTCAAAAAAATTAGCTGAACAAGCTAAAAAGAATCAAGAGTTATTAGCACAACTTGAAGAAAAAGAAAAAACACTAACAGCAGAAAGTATTCGTTTAGAAAATCTTCAAAAAGAACTAAATCAACGTTCACAACAAATTACACAACTTCAAACCTTAATTGATGCAAAAGAAGCTCAAATGCAACAATTAAAACAAGCAATTTCAAACGCATTGCATAATTTTGAAGGCAAAGGATTAACAGTGGTTCATAAAAATGGAAAGATTTATGTTTCTATGGAAAATAAATTATTGTTTAACTCTGGAAGTTGGGCTGTTGGAACCGAAGGTAAAAAAGCAGTGGAGCAATTGGCAGGAGTTTTATCTGAAAATGCAGACATTCACGTATTAATTGAAGGCCATACTGATAACGACCCTTTTAAAGCAGAAACCTTATTAGATAACTGGGACTTATCTGTAAAAAGAGCCACAGCAATTGTAAGAATTTTAAAAGGAAAAGGGGTAAACCCAACTCAAATAACAGCTGCTGGGAGAGGTGAATTTGTACCAGTTGACACCAATAAAACGAGCAAAGGAAAAGCCAAAAACAGAAGAATTGAAATTATTTTAGCACCTAATTTTGATGAGATTTCAAAACTTTTAAACGAGTAGCAGTACATGAATAAATTATTAAATAGTATATTTTTTTTAGTTGTCAGTTTAGGGTTTTCACAAACTGAAACAGATACGCTAAAACTTCAAAAAGTTGAAGACACCAAAGAATTATTTTCAATTTCAGATACGTTATTTATAAAAAAATCAGATTCGTTAACATTAAAAATTCATAAGGAAGCTACTTTAATTGATAGTTTATGGTTGAACGAGTTAATTAAATCTCCATTGTATGACACCATTCAATATGTGTTAAGAGATGATGAAATTTTAGTGACAGAATTGGAAGAATTACCAACGGAGTTACTAAAAGAGCGATTGAAAGTTTTAAATAGTAAAACACCTTTCCATATTGAATATAACAAAAGTTTAGAGCAAGTAATTAGGACTTATCTAAAGCGTAGGAAATCGGCATTTTCAAACTTAATGGAAAAGGCGCGCTATTATTTTCCAATGTTTGAAGAGCAATTAGACAGGTATGATATCCCGCTAGAAATGAAATATTTAGCCATTGTAGAGTCGGCTTTAAGGCCTAGAGCACGTTCAAGGGTTGGAGCTACAGGCTTATGGCAATTTATGTATCAAACAGGAAAGCAATTTAACTTAAATGTGAGTTCGTATGTTGATGAACGTTCTGATCCTTATCGAGCAACTGAAGCAGCATGTAAATACTTATCTAGTTTATATAAAATTTTTGGCGATTGGGATTTAGCTTTAGCGGCCTATAATTCGGGCCCAGGAAATGTAAGTAAGGCCATTAGACGTTCAGGAGGGAGTAAAAATTATTGGAATATTCGACATAATTTACCGCGAGAAACAGCTGGTTACGTTCCTGCATTTTACGCAACATTATACATTTTTGAATATGCTAATGAACACAACATAAAAGCAAAGGAAAGTACATTAATGTATTTTGAAACAGACACTGTTCAGGTGAAAAGACAACTAACTTTTGAGCAAATTTATGAAACGTTAAATGTTGATATTGAGGTGCTTCAATATTTAAACCCGCAATACAAATTAGATATCATTCCTTTTATAAAAGGGAAAAACTATACATTGGCATTGCCTGTAAAAGATATTGGAAATTTTATAAGTAACGAGAAACAAATTTATGCGTATGCAGCTGCTGAAGAAGCAAAACGTGAAAAACCGTTACCAAAGTATTTTGAACTAAATGACAGAATTCGTTATCGAGTTAAAAGCGGCGATTTTTTAGGTAAAATAGCTGAACGTTATGGGGTTTCAGTTTCAAAAATAAAGCGATGGAATAATATGCGAAGCACTCGTTTACGTATTGGACAACGTTTAACTATTTACCCAAGAAAATTAGGTACAACTACTAGCAAAAAAATCACAAAAAAAACGGCTCAAAAACCACTTCCGAAGGGAGAGTTTAATACTTACACAGTAAAATCAGGAGATTCATTATGGTTAATTGCCCAAAATTATTCAAATGTTTCAGTTCAAGATATTAAAGATTGGAACAATATTTGGAGTGTTAAAAGCTTAAAGCCAGGAACCAAATTAAAAATATTTAAAAAATAACATGAAAAATCTAGGAATCTTTTTAGTAATAGCTTCATTTTTAATTTCTTGTGAGTCAGGAAAAAATGAAAGAGTGTTAAGAGAAGCAAATGGTAGAATTAACAACATACTTGTTGTTATGAAAAATAGTGAATGGCAAGGGGAATTAGGCGATGAATTACGTAAAATAATTGCAGAACCCGTGTTGGGATTGCCTCAACCAGAGTCACAGTTTGAAGTTATTCAAGTTCCGCTAGAAAGTTTTGGAAGTATGTTTAGAGCCAACAGAAGTATTTTAAATATTGGCATAACTGATTCTAATTCATTTACAGCAGTATCTGATGTGTATGCGGCTCCTCAAAAAGTAATTACCATTACAGGTAAAAATAAGGAAGAATTAATAAAAGAAATTCAAAAGAATAGCGCCAAGATTATTTCAGAATTTAAAAAATCAGATTTAAGAACGGTTCGAAAAAAAATATTAAAAAAATATTGGGATCCTTCACAAATAGAAACGTTCAACAAACAAGGCTACAGTTTAAAAATACCTCGAAATTATAGCAAGGTTGAGGATAATGGAGATTTTGTTTGGTATCGGTACCGCCTATTTGGAGGAAATAGTATGGAGTTAATTTCATATACAGTTCCAATCACTTCAGAAGACGATGAAAATGGAAATACCATTGTAATTAACAGAGATTACATAGGTGAAAAATACATACCTGGTGAAATAGAAGATTCATATATGATTACCGAGGAAGCTTATGCACCACACACTTTTGAAGTTAAATTAGATGGTAAAAAAGCATTTGAAACTCGTGGTAAATGGGAAGTTAAAGGGGTTTATATGGCAGGTCCTTTTTTAAGTTATACTGTGATTGATAAAGCAAATAACCGTTTGGTTGTTGTTGAAGGATTAACATACGCACCGTCAATTAACAAACGAGATTATATGTTTGAGTTGGAAGCTATTTTAAAAACGTTGAAGATTAATTAAACTCCATAATTGTTTTTTTATAAACCAAACCCCTAAGCAATAATGAAAATTAATAAAGGTTATTTTTTAGTGATAATTTTAGGAATTATTTTAAGCTGTAGTAAACAAAACTCAAATGAAACACTAGCAATTCAAACAATTCCAAATACAATTGAAACCATTATAAACGACATGAAACTACCTCATGAAGGTTTTCCTCATGGAGTTCCAACAGCATATGATTGGGCAACAAATCCACGTTTAGATTGGGGTAATAATCCACCAAACGATTGGCTTGCTATGATTCCTTGGGGGCAGGTTTATGCAGACCAAAAACCAATTATAGTAAGCAACACTAGAATTCAAATTAAAAATATTCAAGCTTGGTATTTAAGCAAAAGTGACAACCAGTGGAAAAAATGGGTACAAACTTCAAATATAACAGGCGCTTTTTTTGTTGAAGATTTTCAAGATGATATCAACCAATCAGCAAGTATTAGAGATGAAGACACTGGAGGAATTAGCGTTAAGTTAATAGAAGGTTTTAATTTTCATTTTTGGTCTAATGAAAATAGAGTAACTATTAACCCTGTTGATATTAACGGGGTTTGGATTTCATTAGAAGGTAGATTAATTTTAGATAATTTAAACGGAATAGATGATAGAGATAAAGCTAATTTTTTATGTAATTCAGGTGGTGATTATTGGAAAAATTTAACAGTTGAATGGGATAATTTCGAATCAAGTGGTGATATTGGTATAGGCAGATTTAAATATTTAAACACTCAGTGGAAAACTTTTAATATGCACTCCCTAACAGAAGAACAATTGAAAGAAAGCCCTCCACCTTTTTGAAATTAAAACCTCACAATAACATAACCTCTATTCGTTTTTCTATAATGTTTACCGTTCCACTTATAATAGCGGAGACCGTTAACATACACTATTTTGTGAGTTTTAGGTAATTTTTTTACAACTACCACTTTTGAGGGTATTGCTCTTACAGTAGTTACGCAAGAGCTTATAGAAAAAGAGAAAATAAATAATAAAACAACATAAAAGAGTCTCATAACTAGTAAATTTAGGTTTAGTTATAAGACTCTTTAGCTTTATAAAGGTTTAATTTTATTTTTCCTTTTTTGCCCAACTATCACGTAAAGGAACAGTTCTATTAAAAACTAAGTTAGTTTCAGTAGTATCTTTGTCAACACAAAAATATCCTAAACGTTGAAATTGGAATCTATCTAAAACTTTAGCAGCTTTTAAACTTGGTTCAACAAAAGCATTGATAACTGTTAAAGAATTTGGGTTTATAAAATCTTTAAAATCTTTGTCTTTATGCCCATCAGGTGCTTCTTCAGTAAATAACCTATCATACACTCTAACTTCTGCTTTTAAAGCATGTTTTACAGAAACCCAGTGCAAAGTACCTTTTACTTTTCTTTTACTAGCCTCAGTACCACTTCCACTTAAGGAATCTTCATCATATGTACAGTGAATTTCAGTAACTATACCGTTTTCATCTTTTACACAACTTTCAGCTTTTATAATGTAGGCGTTTTTTAGACGTACTTCTTTTCCTAATTTTAAACGGAAGAATTTTTTATTAGCCTCTTCTCTAAAATCTTCCTTTTCAATATATATTTCACGGGAAAAAGGGACTGACCTACTACCAAAACCATCTTCATAATCATTATAACTAGCATCTAATAATTCTTCTTTATCTTGAGGGTAATTGGTAATTATCACTTTTACAGGATCTAAAACAGCAAGAACTCTGGGTGCTATTTTGTTTAAATCGTCTTTAATACAGTGTTCTAATAAAGCTACATCAGTCACATTATCACGTTTAGAAATTCCTGCAGTATCACTAAATGTTCTAATTGATTTTGGAGTATAACCTCTACGTCGTAAACCCGAAATTGTTGGCATACGAGGGTCGTCCCAACCACTAACAAGTCCTTCTTCAACTAATTGTAGTAATTTACGTTTACTCATAACGGTATAACTTAAATTTCTACGAGCAAATTCGCGTTGTTTTGGGCGTAATTTTGAAGCATCATAAACTTGGTTAACATACCAATCGTATAAATCTCTATGACTTTTAAATTCTAACGTACAAATAGAGTGGGAAATTTGTTCAAGATAATCTGATTCTCCGTGAGTCCAGTCGTACATAGGGTAAATACACCAATCATCTCCAGTTCTATGATGTGTTTTTTTAAGAATACGATACATAATTGGGTCACGCATATGCATGTTTACGTGTTTCATATCAATTTTTGCACGTAACACATGTGAACCTTCATCTAATTCACCATTTTTCATTTTCAAGAAAAGTTCTAAATTTTCTTCAACACTTCTATCACGGTTCGGACTATTAGTTCCAACTTCAGTAGGCGTACCTTTTTGTTTTGCCATTTCTTCCGAAGTTTGATTATCTATATATGCTTTCCCTTTTTTAATCAACTCTAAAGCCCAATTATATAATTCCTGAAAATAATCAGATGAATACAATTCCTTATCCCATTTAAACCCTAACCAAGCTACATCCTGCTTAATAGCATCAACATATTCTTGCTCTTCTTTCGCTGGATTTGTATCGTCAAAACGCAAATTAACAGGTGCATTGTACTTCAAACCTAAACCAAAATTCAAACAAATAGAGGCAGCGTGCCCAATATGTAAATACCCATTTGGTTCTGGCGGAAATCTAAAACGTAGTTTTTCCTGTGCTAAACCGTTTGTTAAATCTTCTTCAATAATTTGTTCTAAAAAATTAAGCGACTTTTTTTCTTCATCCATAATATAAAAACTAATAAGCTACAAAATTATCGATTTTTTTTATCAATACAACTAAAAATATTTTTTTGGGCGATCCCTTTCAGGTCGGGCTATCTCTACTCGCTTTTTTTAGTCGAAAAAAACTAAAAAAGAGCTCAAACAAACCGCTCTATCCCTAACGCATTTTTTTAATTTAAAAATTGAATAGTATAGCTATTTAAATCTTTCATTTTTTTAATACACAATATCAAATCTAAACTCTAAATTTGTAGTTCATAATTCGCACTTAAAATGGGAACGATAAAAATAAAAAACATTCGTATATACGCATACCATGGATGTTTAATTGAAGAAGGGAAAATAGGTTCAGATTACCGAGTAGATTTAGCTGTAAAAGCAGATTTATCAAAATCTTCAAAAACTGATAATCTTTCAGACACTGTTGATTATGTTCATTTAAACAAAATTGTTAAAGAAGAAATGGCAATTCGTTCTCAATTATTAGAGGAAGTTGCAAAACGAATATTAGATAGAATTTTGAATGAAATTTCTATGGTAAAAAAAGCTGAAGTTGCTGTGTCTAAATTAAACCCACCAATAGGAGGTAATGTAGCTATGGTAACTATAGAAATGTCTAAAAGAAGAGGTTAATTTTACAATCAATTCAACATTTAAACAATAATTACAAAAAATCTTGCCAATAAATTAAAAATACTTAAATTTGCAATCCAAATAAGGCGTCGTGGCCGAGTGGCTAGGCTGGGCTCTGCAAAAGCTCCTACAGCGGTTCGAATCCGCTCGATGCCTCAACAAAAACCTAAGCATTTGCTTAGGTTTTTTGCTTTTCTTTAACATTTTCTTAAGTATAAATTCATGTATCTTTGTACTTCTAAGTTTATTGAATGAAAATATACCCAATTGAAACAGGGAACTTTAAGTTAGATGGTGGCGCTATGTTTGGCGTAGTTCCTAAAGTTTTGTGGCAACGCACCAACCCAGCCGATAACAACAATTTAATTGATATGAGCCTAAGAACCATGCTTATTGAAGATGGTAACCGGCTTATTTTAATTGATACAGGGGTAGGTAACAAACAATCCGATAAATTTTTTGGTTATTATTACATGTTTGGAGATTTTTCTTTAGACACTTCACTAGCAAAACATGGTTTTCATAGAGATGATATTACCGATGTTTTTTTAACACATTTACACTTTGATCATTGTGGTGGAAGTATTCAATGGAACAAAGATAGAACAGGATACGAACCAGCTTTTAAAAATGCTAAATTTTGGAGTAATAAAAATCACTGGCAATGGGCTATAGAACCAAATGTTAGAGAAAAAGCATCATTTTTAAAAGAAAACATCAATCCAATTGAAGTGAGCGGACAATTAAATTTTGTGAATCTACCTTCAGGAGATTTTGTTCAAAATTCTAAACTAGGTTTTGATATTTTATTTGCTGATGGACATACCGAAAAACAAATGATTCCACATATTCAATACAAGGGTAAAACATTAGTTTTTATGGCAGATTTATTGCCAACAGTTGGACATATACCCTTACCGTATGTTATGGGTTATGACACACGCCCGTTGTTAACGATGAATGAAAAAACAACATTTTTAAACAAAGCAGCAGACAATAATTACCTATTATTTTTTGAACACGATGCATTTAATGAATTATGCACCGTAAAACACACCGAAAAAGGAGTACGATTAAACCAAACATATAAATTTAACGAAGTATTTAATTAAACATAAATAAAATGAGAATATTCAAATCAATGTATGTAATAGCACTAGCAACTATTACATTGGCAAGTTGTAGTTCTGTTAAAAATTTAGCAGTACCAACAATGGACACCGCTGTAACTATAGCAGCAAAAAAAGGAACAATAGAAGAAGTACCATTTAATCACTGGGCACATGCAGATTTAGCAACGGATACCATTCCTGGTATTAGTTTAGATAAAGCATACAAGTTTTTAGAAGGAAAAACAGGAGTAACTGTTGTAGTAGCTGTAATAGATTCTGGAATTGATATTGAACACGAAGACTTAAAAGACGTGTTATGGACCAACCCAAATGAAATAGCAGGAAATGGAATTGATGATGATAAAAACGGATATATAGATGATATTTATGGTTGGAACTTTTTAGGAGGTAATGGAGTTGCCGCTCCAGAACAATTAGAAATTACTCGTATAGTAGCTAAAATGAAACCTCGTTTTGAAGGTAAAACAACAGCGAATATTAGCGACGAAGAAAAAGTAAGTTTTAAAAAATACCAAGACTATTTAGAAGCTTTTGAAATTGCTTCAGGAAGACATTTTAAAACAATGGATCGTTTAGAAAAAATAGGTGAAAATTTTACAGCTATTAAAAAATTCTTAGGAAAAGACACTTTTACTATAGAAGACTTACAAGCAGCTAAATCAGAGGACGAACAGTTACAAGCTAAAATTGATGACATTTCTAGTTTAATAGGAAGAGGTTTTACAGAAAAATCATACTTAGAATACTATGATTCTCAAAAGAAAAACAAAAATTACGATTTTAATTTTGACGGTAGAGCAATTGTAGGAGATAAACCTCAAGACATAACAGATACAAACTACGGTAATCCACACATTATTGGTTCTGTTGAGAAAGAATCTCACGGAACACATGTTTCAGGAATTATTTTAGCAACACGTAATAATGGCATTGGGTTAAACGGTGTTGCTAATAATGCAAAATTAATGTCAGTTAGAGCGGTGCCAGATGGTGATGAGCGTGATAAAGATGTTGCTTTAGCAATTAGATATGCTGTTGATAACGGTGCAAAAGTAGTAAACATGAGTTTTGGAAAAAGTTTTTCTCCTCACCGTCATTGGGTATTTGACGCTATTAAATATGCTGAAAAATACGATGTATTATTAGTACATGCAGCAGGAAATAGCAACAAAAATATTGATGTAAAAGACAACTGGCCAAATGATTCTAAGGATAAAGTTACTGAAATAGCAGATAACGTACTTACAGTTGGAGCGATGAGTTCTAATTATAATGAAAAATTACCTGCATCATTTAGCAACTATGGAAAATTAAATGTTGATGTATTTGCACCAGGAGTTCAAATTTACTCTACAATACCTCAAAATAAGTACGCTAAATATAGTGGTACTTCAATGGCATCACCCGAAGTTGCAGGAATTGCAGCCTTGGTTAGATCATATTATCCACAATTATCTGCAAGCCAAGTAAAACATATTATTATGAATTCTGGAATGCAATTAGATATGGATGTAATATTACCAGGTTCTAAATCAAAAGAAAACCAAAATGGTAAGAAAGTGAAATTTTCTACATTATCAATTTCAGGAAAAGTAGTAAACGCATACAATGCTTTAGTTTTAGCTGATAAAATGGTAAATAAAGGATAAAAACATATAATATTCTGTTAAAAAACACACTTATTTTAAGTGTGTTTTTTTGTTTTATAGAGATATTATTATATTGCAAAACTAAAAAAATAGAAACACATGAATAAAAGGCTCACAATAGCATTTTTAATTATTACAGTAATAGCTTCGGCTCAAAATAATACATCATACTGGCAACAACATGTTGACTATAAAATGGATGTTGACATTGATGTAACTAAGTATCAATATAACGGTACTCAAAAATTGGTTTACACCAATAATTCACCCGATGTTTTACACAAAGTATTCTATCATTTATACTTTAATGCATTTCAACCAAATAGCGAGATGGATGCGAGACTTAAAGCAATAGTTGACCCTGATAGACGAATGGTTAACAATATTGGCACAAAAAATAATCCGAAATATGAAAGTAGAATTGTAAAACTACAACCAAGCGAAATAGGGTATTTAAAAGTCCTTTCACTACAGCAAAAAGGAAATGATTTAAAATACACTATTGAAGGAACTATTTTAGAAGTTGAATTAAACACCCCAATTCAACCAGGTGAAAAAGTTTTATTTGAGATGTCTTTTGAAGGACAATTACCTGCACATATTAGAAGAGCTGGAAGAAATAATGAAGATGGTGTGGCGCTTTCAATGGCACAATGGTATCCTAAAATGGCAGAATACGATTTTGAAGGTTGGCATGCCGATGCTTATATAGCAAGAGAATTTCAAGGTGTTTGGGGTGATTTTGATGTAACACTTCATATTGATAGAAATTACACAATAGGAGGTACTGGAGATCTTCAAAACCCACAAGAAATAGGTCATGGATATGAAGACAAATCTCAAAGTTTAAAAATCAAAAAAGAAGGTAAACTAGCTTGGCACTTTGTAGCTAATAAAGTACATGATTTTACTTGGGTTGCTGATCCAAATTTCACGCATGATATTTTAAAAACTAAAGACGGAATAAATCTTCATTTTTTATATAAAAATGATAAAAAATACGCGAAGGCTTGGAAAGAAATTCAGCCACTTACAGCAAAGGCAATGAATTATTATAACCAAAACATTGGGCAATACCCTTGGAAACAGTATTCTGTAATTCAAGGAGGTGATGGAGGTATGGAGTACGCAATGTGTACACTTATAGCAGGGGGTGAAACACTAAATGAAATAATAGGGACTGTTTTTCATGAACTTGCTCATACATGGTTTCAGCAAATTTTAGCAAACAATGAGAGTAAGCATTCGTGGATGGATGAAGGGTTTACATCCTATATATCATCAATGGCTTCCAATAAAATTTTAAGAGGTGGAGAAGGAAAACCTTCTACGGGTAGTTATGGTGGTTATTTTTATTCTGTTAAGAGTGGTATTCAAGAATCGCTAACAACACATGCCGATAGGTTTAATACAAATGCTGCGTTTAGCATTGCTAGTTATACCAAAGGAAGTATGTTTTTAACACAATTAAATTATATTATTGGTGAAGAAAACGTTCAAAAAACAATAAAAAAATTCTTTAACGATTTTAAATTTAAACATCCAACACCCAACGACATTAAAAGAACAGCAGAAAAAGTATCAGGAATTCATTTAAATTGGTTTTTAAATGAATGGGCTGAAACCACGCACACTATTGATTATGCAATCGCTAAGGTTGACGGTGCTAATATTACATTAGCTCGTGTTGGACAAATACCAATGCCAATTGATGTAACTGTAATTTATGAAGATGAATCAGTTGAAAATTTTAACATCCCATTGAGAATGATGCGTGGTAATAAACCAACAACGGCTAAAGTTTTAAAAGACTGGGCTTGGACACATCCAACATATACTTTTACTACTTCAAAAAAAATAAAATTGGTTGAAATAGACCCCTTAGGGTTTATGGCTGATATTGATAAAACCAACAATACATTCAAAAAAGAGTAAAAAGAAACCCCTATCAATTTAAATTGATAGGGGTTTAACTTCTAGACAAATCTATTTTCTAATAATATACTTTCTTAAATTAGAAGTTAATATACGTTTAAGTTCAACATCATTTTCTTCAGAAGTTTCTGTAAAAACAAAGCCAAAAACAGGATATTCTTTCATAGCTACTTTTCTTAATAACAACGGTTTTTCAAAATCTTTAAGTAACAAATCGTAATCAAAAGATTGTATGTTACTTTGAGGTATTCCAGTTGAATTATCTAACAAAATAAGACTGTATTTTTCACCAGATTTATTTTTAAAAATCTCTTCCCAGTTTGGCTTTTTACTAAATAAAAAATGCTCGTAAGAATTGATACCGTATGCATACCAAGCCATATCTCCTGTTGTACACCATCCGCCAAAACGCATAGGGTTTACTTCAATAGGAATGATGGTTCCGTTGGCATCAATTCTAACTTCAATATGAATTGGAAAATTTTTCAAATTTGCTTTTCTTCCAATAATATTTACCAAATTTTGTACAGTTTGTAAGTTTGAAGTAATAATTTCTTTTGAAGTGGAATAAACACGGTCACTCACATCTTTTCCAGAAGAAAAGATATGGTGCATAATGTTAAGTATAACGGCTTCACCTTTATTATTATAATAGCAATCTATTGCGTATTCTTTCCCTTCAATACATTCCTCAATAATAAAATAGTTGGCATCTAAAACTTCAGGTGGATAAAACCCTTTAATGTGATTGATGTCTTTTTTAATTTTAGCTAAAATAGTATTCCATTCAGAAGGCTCGTCAACTTTATGAACACCTAAACTAAAAAACCCAACAGCAGGTTTAATTATAAAAGGGTATTTTATATTTGCAATATCTATGGTTCCTAATTCTTCAAACTTAACGCCTTTAAAAAAGTAATTTGGATAGGTTTCTTTTAGTAATTCACGAAGCCTAATTTTATTTTTAAAAATATTAATTTGATTTGGAAGTGTTGTTGTACTTAAGTTTTTCTCCACCCAACTAATGCTGTTTTCTGAGTTTGAGTAAACGGGTATATTTTGGTTATTTAAAAAGTTGTTTTTAGCTTCAATTTCTGATATCCAATTAAGAGAATTATCAGAAACCAATTCTTTAGCTTCTTTAGTAGCAACTATTTGAAAGTTATTTTCTTTGATAGTTTTTATCAGAAAATCTGAAACGTAGGGCTTGTCGATTAGAAACATATATAATTGAATAAATTGAGTGTAAATTTAAGTAAAACTAGAAATGTTGAATGTTATTTAAATTACACACTAAGGCAATTCAACACCTGTTGAAGCATTGTATATTTTAAACCACTGTTCAAGACTTAAATCAATTTTAGAAGCTTCTACAGCATTTTTTAGTCGTTCAATTTTTTGAGTTCCAACAACAGGAATTATACCTGCGGGGTGTTTTAGTAACCAAGCATAAATTAGTTTATCAATGCTATCAATAGTTAGTTCGTTAGCAATTTGGGTAAGCATTTTAAAAACTCGTTGTCCTTTTTCGTTTGTTGGATTCAATAATTGTCCACCAGCTAATGGTGACCATGCCATAGGTCGGATATTTTTTTCTAAAAAATAATCCATATTTCCATTGTTAAAATGCTCTAAACAAAGGGGTGAAACCTCAACTTGATTTGTAACTAATTTTTCATCAGTATAACTATTTAACATTTCAAATTGCTGCGGATTGAAATTTGAAACACCAAAATGTAATACTTTGCCACTTTTTTTTAAAATAGCAAAAGCTTTTGCAACTTCTTCAGGATTAAAAAAGGGAGAGGGTCTGTGCAATAATAACAAATCAATATAATCTGTTTGAAAGTTTTTCAACGAATTTTCTACTGAAGAAACTATGTAGTTATAACTGTAATCGTAATATTTAATTCCTCTTGATGGAAATTTATCCGATTGTAATTTGATACCACATTTTGTTATAAGCTGAATCTCTTTTCGAAGTGAAGGTTTTAAAACTAACGCATCTCCAAATAGTTTTTCGCAACTGTAATTACCATAAATATCTGCATGGTCAAAAGTTGTAATTCCAATATCAATACTTTGTTGCGTAAGTTTTAGGAGTTCTTGATTGTTTAAATCCCAATTAGTTAGCCTCCAATGCCCATGAACAATTTTAGAAATTTTAAAAGCTGAAGTTAGTTTTTCGGTATTCATTGTTATTTCTAAGTATTAAGATAGTTTTAATTAAAAAGTACTTAAATAAATACATTTTTTACACGCCCAACTTCACCACTTACTAATTGTACTTTTATTCCGTGAGGGTGGTTTGAAGATTTTGTTAAAATTCTTTTAACAACACCTTCTGTTAGTTCACCAGTTCTTTGATGGTTTTTCTGAACAATTTCAACAGTGCTATTTATTTTGATGTTTTTTCTATTTTTTCCATCTATTTTCCCTTCATTCATTGTTTATTTTTTTAGGTGTAGTTTATTTTACAAAAATAGAAAAAGTTAAAATTAGTTACGAGAAAAAACCTAAATAAATAAAAAGACACCCAAAAAGAAGAACAAATACAGTTAAAAAATTGATAAACCCTTTGGATTTAAATAACGGTTTAAAACTATCAAAACTTTTTGGAAATGCTAAAAGAAGTATACCTTTAAATAAAGCAACCCAACCAATAAAGGTAATTATAACAGCCCAATTATCACCCCAAATATTATGATATTCAAGTATAAATAGTCCAAAAATGACTGCTAAAATTCCACCAATAATTAAATAGGTAGTACTTTCTAATAAATAGATAAATGCTTTTGAATAGTACTCTTTATTAAACAACATACCAACTCCAAATGAAAGATAAATAACACCAATAATTTTTGCAATAAAAACAGTTGTTTCCATACTAATATTTTTAAAGTTTATAATAAATATAGCGCTTAAAAATTTGATTTTGTGATAAATAGCTATTTTTAATTGAGGTAAGATTACTTAATTGTAGCAATTCCCCAATAATTAAAACTAGCAGGTTTCCAACCGGGAAGATACATAGTTTCTAATTTATTTATTGTAAAACCGTTTTCTTCAATAATAGCAGGAATATTTCTATTTAAATTGCATCCACCACCAATTCGTTTCCAAAATGGATTTATAATTGTTTGATATTTTTGAACAAAATTACTTGGTGCTTTTCCATGTTCACAGAATAGTAATTTACCAGTTGGTTTTAAGACTCTTTTTATTTCTGAAAATGCGCTATGTAAATTAGGAATTGTGCACAGCGTATATGTTATAACAATAGTATCAAAACTAGCTGGAGGCAACGGTAAATTTTCAGCTTCAGCAACAATAAACTCAAAATTAAAGGGTAGTTCTTTTGTATTTACCTTATTCTTCTGCCACAATTCTTTTGAAGGATCAATTGCCGTTAACGTATTAATTTTCTTAGTATAATAAGGTAAGTTTAAACCAGAACCCACACCTATTTCCAATACATTTCCACTTGCTAAAGGAATTATTTTCTCCCGTTGCTTCATGCTAGGTTTTTGACTACAAGCCCAATTGATTGCTTTTGGAAGAATGTATTTATTGTAGAGGTTCATACTTTGTTGAATATTAATTTATGGTGTGTAATAGTACTGATGTTTTGTAAATGTACAAGGTTTTAGACTGGTAATTTAATCTAAATAATTAGAATTATTTGCAATCTTTATTATATAAAATACGGTGAAACAATAGAATTTTAAATTAAACAAAATAATAACAAATGGTATTAAAACAATAACAAACAGTGTTAAAATTTAAATAAAAGGTAATTATACTTGTGTGTTAACTATTTGTTTTGTAGCTTTATACGCTTGAAAAAAGAATATATTAACCCCTAAATTCTTTTTTATGAAAACAAATTCATTTTTTGAGAGTTTTATTTCTGACACAATTACAAGAGTTGCGAGAAGAAATTATAACACTTACGTAAAACATTACGAATCTAGAAATTTAAAACCAATGTCTCTAGAAGAGTTTCTTAAAAATTATAACAATTAATTTGTGTTTAATTTTTACAAACGTATTTACACTTAAAGTAGGTGTGAATATGAATTCTTGTGGTTTATAGTTGCTTTTAAGATAACAGCTTACACTTTAAAAAAGAGATATTTTAAATAATTCTTCGGAAAGCTATTTGTAATTTTTTAAACTTAATTGTTCTCCATCAAATTCAGCATATGTAAAATGAGTTATCCAGTCTCCGGTGTTTACATATTTCGAGTTTGAAATAGTTATTTCAAGTGGTAAGTGGCGATGTCCAAACACAAAAAAATCGTATTGTTTTTCAGTTAATTTCTTTTTACAATACTGTACTAACCATTCATTTTCTTCACCTAAAAACTTTACATCTTCTTCACCAGAAATTAATTTATTTTTCACTGAAAAATATTGTGCTAGTCGTATTCCAATATCTGGATGTAACCATCGGTAAAACCACTTAGAGATAGGATTGGTAAATACTTTTTTCATTCGTTTATAGCCTTTATCACCAGGTCCTAATCCATCTCCATGACCTATTAAAAAAGTTTTATTATTGAAAGAAAATTCTTTTGGTTTGTGGTAAATAGGAATGTTTAATTCTGTTTCAAAATAGTCACGCATCCAAAGGTCATGATTTCCAACAAAAAAATGAATTTGTATTCCGCTATCTTTTAATTCAGCTAATTTTCCTAGCACCCGTACAAATCCTTTAGGTACAGCTTTTTTATATTCGAACCAAAAATCAAATAAATCCCCTAATAAAAAAATAACTTCAGCATCTGTTTTTATCGTGTCTAGCCACTTTACAAATTTTTGTTCTCGAACTTTACTTTGTTCAACTGTAGGTGCTCCAAAATGTTGGTCTGAAGCAAAGTATATTTTTTTATTTGTTGTCAAAATTTAGTGTCTAAAATACGGATTCTATTTAATTTGAAATTTCTTCAAGTTCTAACACTTTTAAAATCATATTGTCTTTTTTATGAGTCATCATAAAATAACCAGTTTCTTCGAATAAATTTCGAGCTATAATAGCTTTTAAATATAGTTTTAAGTTTTTACTTTCCTTTGGGAAAATGGGTGTATTTAAATCTAACTTATTTAAGTATTGATTGTATATTTTATTGTCATTATCAAACTCTTTAATAAATTCTTTTAATTTCCATTTTTTTAATTCTTCTCTGTGGTTATCTACATATTTAAATACAAAGTCATTTAATCCGCCATACAATCTGCTCGTGTACGTATTTACAGTGTCTATAGATACAAAAACATCTGGAATAATTCCTCCACCTCCATATACAACTTTACCTTTTGGTGTTGTATATTTTAAATGGTCATCTACTTTTATACTGTCTTTATTAATTAACTCTCCATTGTGAATTCTTTCTACATAGTCATTATTATACTTCTTAGTGTCTGTTTTACTGTATGGTTTTTGAATAGACCTTCCAGTTGGTGTATAATAACGAGATGTTGTAAGTCTAACAGCTGATCCGTCACCTAGGTCCATTTCTTGCTGAACCAGCCCTTTACCAAATGAGCGTCTTCCAACAATGGTTCCTTTATCGTTATCTTGTAATGCTCCTGCAATGATTTCACTTGCTGAAGCTGAATTTTGATCTATTAAAACATAGACTTTTCCATTTTCAAAATCACCTTCGCTTGTTGCAAAAGACCTGTCAACCTCACCAGTTTTGTTTTTTGTAAAAACGATTAATTTCCCATCTTCTAAAAATTCATCAATAATACTATTGGCTATATCCATAAACCCTCCAGGATTTCCTCTTAAATCTAATACTAAAGAGTTCATTCCTTCAGAAATTAATTGATCTAAACCTGTTTTAAACTCATCGTAAGTGGTTCTAGCAAAGCGATCAATATTAATGTAACCTAAAGTCTCATTAATCATATAATACGAAGAAACACTTTTGATTGCAACTTCCCCTCTAGCTATTTTAATTTCTAAAATTTCATTAGTTGAACGTCTATATACAGCAATATCAACATTCGTGTCTGGCTCTCCTTTTAATGATTTCATAACAGCATCACTAATTTTAAGATTCCCTAAACGAGTTCCTATTAATTCTTTAGTTACGTTAGCTTTGTTAATAATACTTTCCCCAAATAGCGTATCTCTATTGGCTAGTATTATTCTGTCACCTGCTTTAACTCCTGCTTTTTCACTTGGGCCATTTTTAATTATTCCAGTTACTACAACAGAATCTTCATGCATTAAAAAAGAAACTCCAATTCCAACAAATTTTCCTTGCATGCTTTCGGTAACCCGTTGTAGTTCTTCCTTTGGAATATATACAGAATGGGGATCTAATTTCTTCAGCATATTGGTAATTGCATCATCTAATAAACTATCTGTATTTACTTCATCTACATAATCGTATTGAATGTAATTAATCAATTTTTTTATTTTAGCTTCGTTGGTGTTTGAACTAAATAAAACCGATTTATTTTTATAGTTAAATGTGCTTCCTATAAGTATCCCTATCGCAATTGATAATCCTATAAAAAATGGTATTCTTACTTTACTTTTTGTCATTCTTAATTATTAAGGTATGTAATTTCTACGCCTGCTTTTTCTAAAAAATCTAGTCCTGAAGTATCTTTGTATGCATTTGCATAAACAACTCTTTTAATTCCAGATTGATGTATTAATTTACTACACTCTTTACATGGTGATAATGTTATATATAGCGTTGAATTTTTACAAGATTGTGTAGATCCCGCAACTTTTAATATTGCATTTGCTTCAGCATGTAAAACATACCATTTAGTTTCATTAGCTTCTTCACAAGGATTTTCAAAACCTGTTGGGGTTCCATTAAACCCATCAGAAATTATCATTCTGTCTTTCACTATTAATGCGCCAACTTGCTTACGTTCACAATGCGATAGCTTTGCCCATTCAATAGCCATTCGCATATAAGCCTGGTCGTATTTTAATTGCTTTTTTTTCATAAATTTTTAACTAATTACGAAAGTAATAAGATTCTTGTAAACTCAACGTTAATTTTTTACCAAAATATAGCGCCTTTAAGTATTGGAATTGCTACACCAATTACTATTGAAGAAATTATAAGTATCCAATCTCGTTTTGAAAACTGAAAAATAGTTTGAAAAATAAAGCCAATTATTAAAATAATAATTACAATTATAATTTGAGCTACTTCTATTCCTAAGGCAAACTCTAACAACGGTAATAATTTACTTTCAGATTTCCCAATTAACATTCTAAAACCACTAGCAAATGCCAAACCGTGGATTAAACCAAAAAATAATGCAAAAAATAAATTTATAGTTGTTTTAATATTTTTAGTGTTCTTTCTGGCGTAAAATATATTAAATACAGCTGTTATAATTATGGTAACTGGAATTAAAAACTCTATCAAATTTGAATTTACGGATACAATTTTATAGGCTGCTAAAATTAACGTAAATGTATGACCTACAGTAAATAAGGATATTAACAAAAATACTTTTTTCCAATTTTTAAAATCGTAAACTACCGCCAATGCAATTAAAAATAATATATGGTCGTAGGCATTCCAATCTAATACATGAAAAAGGCCTTCTGTAAGAAAAAAAATAAAATTATCCATACTGTATAAACTCTTTAATCCTCAAATATAAAAAAAACTTTTTTCGAAAAAATATTACTTGAACCAATTATTTACAATGTTGGGTTCAATAGGCTTGGAAGTTTTATGAATAAATTCGTTTTTAGCGGTGTCATATTTGTAATCTTCTCCAAAAGTTTTAAAATTTTCGGCTACTTGTTTTATACTTTCACAAATATAATTTACTTCATTATTGGTAAGTGTAGGGTGAATGGACATTCTTATCCAACCTGGCCTCTCAATTAAACAGCCTTCTATAATTTGTTCTTCAATTCCTTTTGAAGTCTGCTGATCTACATGTAATAAGAAATGACCATATGTCCCAGCACAAGAACAACCTCCGCGAGTTTGCACACCAAATCGGTCATTCAATAATTTTACAATTAAGTTAAAGTGAGCATCTTCAATATAAAATGAAAATATCCCTAATCTATCTTTATGTTGCCCGGCTAAAATGGTTAGGTTAGAAATTTTAGAAAGTTTTTCAAAAACGAGATTGTTAATTTCATGTTCACGCGCTAATATGTTTTCACTTCCCATTTGTTCCTTCAGCTGAATTGAAAGTGCAATTTTTATGGTTTGTAAAAACCCTGGCGTTCCACCATCTTCACGAGTTTCAATATCATCAACATAATCATGATTTCCCCAAGGGTTTGTATAACTTACTGTTCCGCCACCGGGATTATCTGGCACTATATTTTTGTATAGTTTTTTATTAAAAATTAAAACACCTGATGTTCCCGGACCGCCTAAAAATTTATGTGGTGAAAAGAAAATAGCATCTAAATACGCCTCACTATCTTCAGGGTGCATATTAATTTCAACATAAGGTGCTGAACACGCAAAATCTATAAAACATAAACCACCATATTGGTGGGTGATTTTAGAGATTTTATGAAAATCTGTTTTTATGCCTGTAACATTTGAACAAGCTGTAACCGATGCGATTTTTATTGGTCTATCCTTATATTGAATTAACAATTTCTCAAAACTATCAAAACATATTAACCCAGATTCTAGACATGGAATTATTTCAACATCAGCAATGGTTTCTAGCCAAGAAGTTTGATTCGAATGATGTTCCATATGCGTTATAAACACAATTGGCTTAAGAGCTTCCGGGATTGTTGTATATTCCTTTAAGTTTTCAGCTACTTTTAATCCTAAAATACGTTGAAACTTATTTACAACACCTGTCATTCCAGTTCCATCAGTTATTAAAACATCATCTTCACTTGCATTTACATGCTGCTTTATAATACTTCTAGCTTTATGGTACGCCATTGTCATTACCGAACCCGTAATTGAAGTTTCAGTATGTGTATTAGCAACAAAAGGGCCAAACTCATTTAATAATTTTTCTTCAATTGGGCGATACAATCTTCCGCTAGCGGTCCAATCTGTATAAATAATTTCTTTTTCGCCGTAAGGTGATTGAAATGTTTGATTGATTCCTACAATATGCTTTCTAAATTGTTGAAAATAGGTTTCTAGTTCTGAAGGCGTTGATGTTAAACTCATTATTAGCTAATTAGTTTACAAATTTAAAAAAAGAAACACGCTAATTTATAAAACTAGCGTGTTTCTTTATATATAAGTATAATTTCATTTAAAATTTGCGATTCCTTTCTTCAACCAATTATAATATTCATCTACATCTGGCATATATGCTGCTGGCTCAATTAAGTTTTCTTCGTTATGATTCATTAATACATAAAATGGCTGAGCATTTGCTCTATATTTTATAGTTTGAAATTCACTCCATTTTTGACCAATATATTTTAGTTTTTTTCCTGGTCGAAGTTTAGAATCTAATTCTTCACCTGCTGGAAGCTTTCTTTTATCATCAACATATAATGAAATTAAAACAACATCATTTTTAAGTATTGGCAGTATTTTATCCTTTGCCCAAACATTTTGTTCCATTTTTCTACAATTCACACATGCATGCCCTGTAAAATCTATCATAACAGGTTTGTTTACTTTTTTTGCATAAGCCAAGCCTTTGTCGTAATCGTTAAAAGCTAAAATATTATGTGGTGCCATCATGTGAGCTCCATCTGGAATGTCAGTATGATTTTTACCTGATTGATTTGCACTATCCAATTTTGTAAATCCAACTCCGTATGGAGATTCCGCATAATGTTGTGCTGGTGGAAAAGCACTTATTAAATTTAGTGGTGCTCCCCACAAACCAGGAATCATATAAATTGTAAATGAAAGTGTAATTAAGCCCAAACTTAATCTTCCAACTGAAATATGTGTAATTGGTGAATCATGTGGTAATTGAATTTTTCCGAACAAGTAAAATGCCAATGCTCCAAAAATAGCAATCCAAATAGCTAAAAATACTTCGCGCTCTAACCAATGTAATTGTAGTACCAAATCGGCATTTGATAAAAATTTAAATGCTAGTGCTAATTCTAAAAATCCTAAAACAACTTTTACTGTGTTAAGCCAACCTCCAGATTTAGGTAAAGAGTTTAACCATCCTGGAAATGCAGCAAATAACGCAAAAGGTATTGCTAAAGCTAATGAAAAACCTAACATTCCCACAATTGGACCTATTTGATTTCCTCCTGCAGCTGCTTCAACTAGCAACGTTCCTACAATTGGCCCAGTACATGAAAAAGATACGATAGCTAACGCCAATGCCATAAAAAAGATTCCTATAATTCCTCCTCTATCTGCCTGTGCATCAACCTTTGTTCCCCATGAACTTGGTAAAACTATTTCAAAAGCTCCTAAAAAAGAGATGGCAAAAATCACCAATAACAAGAAGAAAATAATATTAAACCACACATTGGTTGATAAAGCATTTAAGGCATCAGCTCCAAATACGGCACTAACTAAAGTCCCTAATAACACATAGATAATTATTATTGAAGCGCCATAAATAATGGCATTTTTAATTCCATCTGCTTTACTTTTACTTTGTTTTGTAAAGAAACTTACCGTCATAGGTATCATAGGAAATACGCAAGGTGTTAACAGTGCTGCAAACCCAGAGAAAAAAGCAATAATAAAGATGGTTAATAGGTTTTTACCTGACGATTTGTTTTCTTTTTTTGAGTTAACCTCTGTAACTGTTTTTGTAGTTTCTTGTTTGTTAAAATCTATAGCCTCAGCTTTTTTTCTTGAAATTTGAAAATTTAAATCTATAAATGTTGGGGGTAAACAACTAGTATCATCACACACCATAAACTCAACTTCTCCAACAATTTTTAGTGTATTTTCTGAGGTTGTTTTAATGCGTTGTTTAAATGTTGCATTGTTTTCGAAATATTTAATATCCATTTCAAAAACTGAATCAAAAACGGTATGCCCTTCTTCTTCGGAAGTTAATCCAATTAAGGTATAATTATCATTTATTTCAAAAGAAAAAGACGTTGGTATTGGCCCATCTTCAGGAACATTTTGAGAATATAAATGCCAACCTTCTTCAACAGTTGCATGAATTACTAAATCATATTCAGAAGCAGATATTTTTTCTACAGATGTTAACCATTTAACAGGGTCGTGGATTTGAGAAAAACTTGAGATACTTAAAATTATTAAGGATAGAAATACAACTATTTTTTTCATATGGTTGGTTTGGTTCATTAATTATAGTTTTCAAAAATAAACAATATTAGCTACTCTGTCGGTTTACGAACTAATTTCACTAAAATAGAAGTGTTAAATTTTTCTTAATGTATTTTAATTTTTATTAAAAAAATTAAATAATCGTTATTAAATACGTTTTCTCCCTACTAAATATGGGTTAAATCCGTAAACATTTTGTGATTCTTCTAAATAAATTGAATATAATTTTCATTATATAGAATTAATTCTACATTTGAATTGTCTATTAGGAATATTATTTACCCCAAGACAATTTTATAGTATATCAACCCCTAATATTATAAAATGAAAAAAGGATTTATAGTCATATAAATCCTTTTTCTTTTGCTTTTAAAATTAGTTCTCTATCATCATTCTCTTGAACTTCAAAGATTTGTTTTAAGTGTTTTTTTCTTTTTTCGAGACCAGCCATAGACATTGGAATAATACCTGGAAGATTTTTCATTTTTGTGCCTATTGACATTTCAAATAACAGTTGCCTGTCAATTTTATCCAGCCTATAATCTGTTGCTGTTTGTTTTCTAAATAGTTCTAATACAGACTTACTATAGTACGGTGAATTGTCTAAAATTGTTTTGATCGCTTTTACCAATTCATCCTTATCAATATCATTTTTAATTAAAAATCCATCTGGATTTACATTTTTAAGAATTACTTGTATCCTGTAATTGTCATTAAAGGTAGTTGCTATAATAATTTTGCAATTTAATTGTAGTTGTCTAATTTTAATACCAATATCTTCCCCTGATAAAATTTTACCATCTGTTGAAGGAGGTAATGATATGTCTAAAAAAACAATGTCAATGTTAGCTGTTTTGGATGTTTTTTTAATTTTTTGAATTGCATCATCAGAATTATGAACAATTGAAATATTAAAATTCACATGCTTATTTTCTGAACTTATAAAGTCAAAGGCACTTTTATACGCATCAGCAATTATAGGATGATCATCAACTATTAATACATTATAACTTTTATTCATCCTCTTTATTTTGTGTTGAACAAGATACAAAGATAACGGTTCCTTTATTAATGGTTGAGTTAACTTTAAAAATACCATTCAATTTATTCATTCTCGATTGTATATTTTTTAAACCAATTCCTTTTGTTTTTTCAAGCACTTTAAATCCAACTCCATTATCTTTAATAAACACACTTAAGGTATTGCTTTCTAATTCAAATGTTAGCGTTACGTGAGTAGCTTTTGCATATTTAATACAGTTTTGTAGTGCTTCTTGTACAATTCTATATAAATTAATTTTTATTTCGTCGTTAATTTCATTCCAATGAATCTCTTTATCTGAAATAAGTTCGTATTCAAACCCTCCTAAGTTACTCTTTTGGTCTATTAAACCTTTAATAATTTTGAAAAAATCTACTTTTGAAGATAAAACTTCACTTTTCAATTCATGTGAAATTGCTCTAATTTCCTTTTCAATATTTTGAAGTTCGCCTATATACAATTGATGTTTTTTAATGGTAGCTTCATCTCCATTAATTTTTAAAAAACCTAAGCCTATCCTTGTCCCAAAAATTTTCCCTAATACGCCATCATGCAAATCTTCAGATATTCTATGACGCTCTTTTAAACGCCCTTCCTCTAATTTAGATTGTTGTTTTAACATTAATGAAAAAATTTCTTCATTAGACTTTTGCTGCGCTCTCTCAAATAGTAACTCTTTGTTTTTTGTTCTTTGAACTCGTAAAATATAGGCTAAAGAAATGACTAAAATTGTAAAAAAAGCGCCTAAAGAAATGACTATTTTTTGTTCAGAAAGCTTTTCAGTTTCCTCAATATATTCATCTGTTTCAAAACGAATTCTTGTAAACTTATTTCTAATTTTCCGTTCTTCTATTTGAAGACTGTCGTTTAAGTGAACATAATTTGCTAAATACGTACTTGAGTTTTTTGCATCTACTTTTGAAAGCAATAATAACGATTCTAATTTATCTCTGTTATTATCCACTTTACTTGCTAATTCGTAAGCTTCTTTAGCAAATAACATTGCTTTTAAAGTATCTAATTTTGCAGCGTAAAATTCAGATAAATGTCTTTTACTAATTACAATTCCCGAACTATTATGTAAGCTATCTCTTATTTTTAATGCATTGTTAAGCTCTATCGCTATATTAGTAGTGTCTCCACTTAAAAATTTAGTGTACGCAATATTGTCAATTAATCGTGCGTAAAAGTTTATGTGTCGCTTTTTTAGATTACTATTCCCTAAGGCTTTGTTAAAGTTTTTAACAGCTACTTTATGCTTTTTTAGTTTCTGATAAACCAGGCCTAAATTACTTAAACTACCTTCTTTGTATGTTTTCTTAGTTTTTACTTTTTTTAAAAATTCCAATGCTTTGTTATGAAAATAGATAGCCCTGTCAAATTCTTCGAGTTCAGTATAAATTAATCCTAAATAATTATAACAATTATAAATACTTAAATTTTTATCTAATTTTTTAAATAGGGTAAGCGCTTCAAAAATTAAGACTTCACTTCCTGTATAATCTTTTAAACGCCCTTGTATAAAGCCCATATTATACAGCATTTTTGCCATATAATATTCGTGTCTTATTAATTTAAAATTTTTATAGGCTTCGTGATAATGGTAATAAGCACTATCAATAATTTCTTTTTTTGAATAAAAAGAAGCGTAATTCCAATGTGCATCACCAATTTTAAAGGTGTCCCGTAATTTGGCAGCTAATTGTAATGCTTTTAAATTTACTTTTCTAAATAAATTTTCATTATTTATTTTATCTGCTTCTAAAGAAATTTTAGCAAAATAGTTTAGTTTAGTAGTGTCTGAAGGTAATTCATTTGATATAAAAAATGCATTTTGTAATGCTTTCTCCTTTGCATTTATTGAAATATTTCTCTTTTTAGATTGTTGAATCCAATTTTCAATACTATCAACTTTTACTTTTTTTAATTCACTCTCTCTTGGCTCATTTTTAGTGCAAAAAATAAGTGTAAATAGTAGGCAACTATATAATAATCTACTTTTGTATAGGGGTCTTAAATTCAAAAAAAAATAATTTAGTAAAACAAAACTACTAAAAAAGCCTTAAACTAAAAGTTTAAGGCTTTTTTAAAACGAACAATAAAGTTTGTTTTACATATATTGTGTATTAATCTCTAGAGTTATCATACGTAGCAGTTCCATCCTCACCTGTTGCAATAAGGTCATCTTGTGAATAAAGAGCTTCGTCAGCTTCAAGGCTATCAGAAGTACAAGAAGTTAATGCCATAAAAAATAAAGAAAATGCGAAAATAAATTTAATTGCTTTCATAATGTTGAGGTTTTAAGAATTTAAAATAGGTGAATAAAATTGTTTTATTTTTATCAATTTACAATGTGTTAGGTTCAATTTTTACAAACAATAGTATTGTTGTAAAACCGTAAACTTTTACTAAAGTACTTTGATTTAGATAGTTATCACTTATTTTACAGTCTTCTTTAGTAAAACAATAATGTTTAGGTGTGAAACCCTACTTTTTGAAAGGGAAATTTAATTTAAGGATGATTGATATGTGTATTCAGACAAGTCTTTATTCATAACCTCTATATTTTCAATATAAGTTCTTGTAAATGGAACTTCATGTCTATTTCTTTTAATAGTACAAATAAATTTTCCATATTGAATTCTAGAAACAAAATTTTTGTTAATAATATAGCTTTTGTGGATTCTGTGAAAGTTATTAGGTAAAATACCTTCAAATGTTTTAAGTGTTTTGTAGGCGCTTATTATATTGCCATCATTCATGTAAAAATCAGTTGTATTATTATCTGCTTTTAAAAATAATATTTCGTCGGTTTTTAAATACTGATAATCTTTATATGACTTTAAACAAATATTTTTTCTGGATTGTGCTGGGATTTTTTTTAATACTTTTAAAACGGATTTTCTAATTTCTAATTCAGTTAAAGGGTTTAATAGAAAATCAAAAAAACCACTTTTTATAACATCGTATACTTTTTCTTTTGAAGAGGAAATAGCTATAAAAACTGGAAAGTCATCGTTAAATAAATTTAATTCTTGAGCAAACTTAAAAGGGTTTTCAATAACGTTATCAATATTAAAAAAAACCAAATCGGGAGTTTCTTTTAAGATAATATTCATTGCCTTGTTATAATCACAAGAAACACCAATACAGTTAAATTCACAATAATCTTCCAAAACATTCTTAATGCTTTGTATTGAACGAGAGTCTTCGTCTATGATAAAATAGTTACGCATTTGGAGGGGACAAATTTTGTTTATACAAACTTACTAAAGTTTTTTATAAGTTTTGTAAGGTTTTTCCTTCCTTTTTGTACGGATAAATCAACCTTTTAGTTGTTTTAAAAGAATAATTTTACAGTACAACCCTTAATAAAGGTTATTTATTTAACCAAATTTACTAAATGCTATGTTTTAAGGTTGTTACTAAATATTTCACTGATTAAACGGAAAGTAAAATGAAAAGTAGTAAACAAAATAAAAGCATAAAAAACACAACAGAGATGAATATAACAGAAAACAATAGTTCTAAAAATGATTCTATTTCTAAAAACTCAAAGAGCAGCAGTTCTAAAAATAATTTTGAAAAAGAGGAGAGCAACTACCCAAGAGATATTCATGGGTTGTTTGAACGTTTAGGAATTTTATAATAAATTAGTACCCCTCTACACTCACAGTTATTATAAATTTCTAAACGTTAAAAACCAACCTCTCCACAAAAGCTACTTTTAGCTTAATGTATTTTACGTAAACTATCCTTTGTAAAAATGAAAAGTTTCCTTTCATTTTATAAAAAAATCCGTACTTTTATTTTTTGGAATGCTACATTTTATAATTAATGTGTATTCATTTTAAAACTTAAACCCCCCATATGCCTATAAAAGTTTTATTTATTGATGATGATTCCTCTCAACAAAACGTAATTAAAAATATTTTAAGTGAAAATTTAGGTGTTAAATACCATATAATAGATAGTTTTGAATTACTTGAAACCGAATTAGCAACTAATAACTACACTCATATAGTTACACACCAAAAAATTAAAAGTACCTTTTTAAAAGATTATTCTAGCATTATAACAATACCTGTTCTAATTCTAGTTAATGAGAATTTTAATTTAAATGAAACTTCTGCTCAGGTAAGTCAACTACCTTTAAATTATTCAAATTTATTTTCATTTTTATGTGCCACACCAATTCTAGCATTTGAGACATTAGAAAAATATGCTATGGGTGACCCCGATTTTATAAATCAAGTTAAAGAACTTATTATTGAAGAGTTTGAAGACAATGTTAAAGAAATGCCCCAATTAATTGAAAACAAAGATTTAAAAGAAATTAAGAGTAAAACACATCAAATGGTTAGTAAATTTTCACTGTTAGAAATGAATGACACGTTTGAATTATCAAAAGAAATTGACCTAAACATACTTGATGACCCTGAAAAACAATTGCTAAATGTAAAAGATTTATTAATAGATGTTGAAATTGCATTAACACAATTAAAATAGATTTTTTATGAATTGTATAATAATTGATGATGATAGCTTTTACATAGAGTTTTTAAAAAACTATTGTAAAAAATTAAATATAGAGGTGAAAGCCGTTTATCAAAATTCGGTAATAGCATTACAGGAGATTAATCAATTGTCTGATTGTGATGTGATGTTTTTAGATATTAATATGCCAGATATTTCTGGGTTTGATATTTTAAAAAACAAACCAAAAACGCAAGTAATTATATTATCAGCTGATGACACAAATGCAATCAAAGCATTTGATTACAATGTGGTAGATTATTTACAAAAACCTTTTGAGTTTGAGCGGTTTATGAGAGCAATAGCTAGAGTTAAAGAACGTTTAGCTCAAAAAACCATACCTGTAGAAACAGAGTCTCAACTTAAAACACAACAAAACCCCTCAAACAAAAAAGACACTAATATTATTTATGTAAATATTAATAAGAAATTAATAAAATTAAATATTGAGGAAATCTATGCTATTGAAGCAAAAGGAGATTATGTTTTAATAAAATTAGATGATAAAGACAACCTGATTGTTCATACAACGTTAAAAAGAATTAAAGAAAAACTACCACGTAACATTTTTACGCAAGTACATAGATCCTTTATTGTAAATCTTAAAAAAATTGTAGATATTGAAGAATCTACAATTGTAGTTAATAGAGATGTAATTCCTATAAGTAAAAGTAAAAGAGCTCCTTTAATGGATAAATTAGATATTCTGAATTAGTTACATTGAAATCACTCAACTTATTGCAACACCTAAATGCTGGGCTAGGTCTAATTTAGCCTAGCTATTCTTACCATTGTTTTATTATTCAGCAATAAATTAATACCTACTTTAAACATTTTGTTTTCTTTCATCCATTGATAAATTCCATTCATCGATAGTTAAACCGTTTACAACTATTAGTTGGGCAAACAACTACATCTGTGCCTTACATTTGTAGTGTAATTAAACAATAACTATTAAATTAAATATTATGACTAAAGTAAAACAATTCTTCGTAAAATTAAATGACTTTTTAACTGAACTAGGTGCAGGTGCTTCTTACGCAATGAGTAGATAATTTATTAAGCAATAACTATTAAATTGAATATTATGGCTAAAGCAAAACAATTCTTCGTAAAATTAAATGACTTTTTAACTGAACTAGGTGCAGGTGCTTCTTATGCAATGAGTAGATAAATTTAATTCACTTAATTACACTCAGTTTTTATTCTTAAGAACTAAACTACCTGTTACTTTTTAGTAACAACTTCAAAAACTAAAATAGTAGTTTATTATTTATTCCTTTGGCAATGTGAAATAAAATGTTGCTCCCTTATTAATTTTACTTTTCACCCAAATTTCTCCTTTATAATACGCAACAATTTTCTCAGCAATCGAAAGTCCAATACCGGCTGAATTTACTTTACTTGATAATTTATTAAATGCATTAAATATTTTATCGTGATAAACTTCTTCTATTCCAATTCCATTATCTTTAATAAAAAATTGCCAATTTAGTCCTTTATCTTTAACACCTATTACTATTTCACCACCTTCAGGTTTTGAATAATTTATTGCATTTTGAATTAAGTTTTGAAATAACAAACTCAATCTATGCGTATCACCATTAATTTTAGGAAGTTTATTTGCTATTGTTATTTTTAGAGTGTTTGGGGTTTCAAAACAACCAATCATTTTTTCTGCTAAATTATGTGTATCAACACTATAATTGCCTATTTCAATTTTATCAATTGTTGAATACTCTAAGATTCCATTAATTAAAGTATTTGCTTTTTCAACATTTGAAAGTATTAAATCTAACGTTTCGGTAGCTTTATTGTCTAATTTGTTTGCATAATCTTCTTTTACCCAATTTGTTAAAGTACAAATATTTACAAGTGGAGATTTTAATTGGTGAGAAACAATATTTGAGTAGTTATTTAGTTCTTCATGTTGCGTTTCTAATTTTTTCAATAACAACTTGTTTTCTGAAACTAATTTAGTTTGTATCTTTTCTTCTGAAGTATTTGTTGGTAGCTTTAATTGTTCTTCATAATTAGTATATGAACTATGAATAGCTTCTAAAAAAGGTTGTAATAATGAAATATCTTCAAAATCATTTAAACAGGTATTTATTTGATGTTGTAATAACTTGTTCATTGTTAAAAACTGTACTAATTATTTAATTCGCATAACAAGATAAAAAAACTATTGAAAGTTAGGCAGAAATAAGTTCACTTTCATTCCAATAAAATAAAGTTTTGGTGATTTTCGAAATGTAATCTTCGTATTTTAAAGGTTTTGTCATATAACCAGCTACCCCCATTTTGAAGCACTCTTTTTTATCTTTATAACTATCAGAAGTTGTTAAAATTATTATTGGAATATGTTTTAGTGAAGTGTTGTTTTTAATTATTTTCAAGAATTCTAAACCATTAACTTTTGGCAGATTAAGATCTAGTAAAATAATATCTGGTAATTGATCTTTTAACAATAGCAATTGTAGTGCCTCCTCTCCATTATTAGCTTCTTTAATATCACATTTAATACTTAATGAAGCAACAGTTTTATTAAATTTCATTATTTCTATTTGGTCATCTTCAACCAATAATATGGAAAGTGGTTTTGTCATGTAGTCAATTTTTTATTATCCATTATAAAAATCTTAAAATAAGAAAGAAAAACAAAGTAATATCGTTTAGCTTGAAGTTACTATCGATGAATAGTGAATACGTATCGGTAAATGAATTTAAAAAGGATGTTGTTATCAACTTGATTATAAATTAACACTCTTTACTCATTAATAAATGGCGTTAAAATTTCAGTCCAAAGTTGATATCCTTTTTTTGTCATATGAAGTCCGTCTTCAACAAACCATTTTTCAAGAGGTTTTCCTTGCGTGCCAATCATAGGAGAAAAAATATCTACAAAAAAACCATTCTGTTTTGTATTTAAGTATTCATTAATCATGGTGTTTGCTTTTTTCATTTCTAATACTTTTTCCCATCTATTTAAACTGGGTTTAATTGCGATATAGTAAATTTTAGTATTGGGTAATTTTGCTTTTATCATTCCATATAAAGTACAAAAATCACCAAAAACAATTTCTGCCGATTTTCCTTCTTGCACATCATTATCTCCAGAGTAGATAACTATTTTTTTAGGGTGATATTTTAAAATAACTTGATCAAAATTTTCAATTAAATCTATAATTTGAGACCCTCCAAAACCTCTATTTAAAATAGTTGGGTTTTTAAAATCTTTCGCTGGATTTATCCAAAATTTTATTGAGGAACTCCCTGTAAATAGAATACCCCCTTGCAATGGAATTTCCATGTTCAAAATATCAAAAGCATCAATTTCACTTTGCCATATTTTTTGATATTCTTGAGCAAAAGAATTTATTGAAATAAATAGAATTAGAGAGGTTAACTTTATTAATTTTTTCATAATTTTCTATTTTTAGAAATTCTTGTAAATATAATCAAGGAAAAGTTACTATAATATTTTCACTACCTTAAAAAATTGATTAACTCCGAAGTTATCATTTTCCGTTAACAAAATACAGAGTTAGCAGTAGTATTTATTTGTAAAAAACATCACAACTAAGTAGTGTTCAAATTTTTCATTCATAGCTAACAATTTAAGATTCTTAATAGAAGAAAAAAGGTTGAGAATGGCACAATAATTGAATTAAAGCACAAAATAATTATAGGAGTTAAGAATTCTATTGTAACAACACGATTTATATATCGTCATATAAGTTCTAAATCATAAAAAAGTAAAAATTACATGAAAATTTTAATAGTAGGGGCAAGTGGTGCCACCGGAAAACGATTAGTAGAGCAACTTCTGAATCAAGGCCAAAATGTAAAGATAATTGTTAGGTCTCCTGAAAAATTACCGAAATCTTGGAAAAGCAAGAAAAATTTATCTATCATCTCAGCAAGCATCTTAGAACTTAATGACAATGAAATGAGAGAACATGTAAATGATTGTGATGCAATTGTTTCATGTCTGGGACACAATATGACTTGGAAAGGTATTTATGGGCAACCTAGAAAACTTGTGACTGATACGACTCAACGACTGTGTAAGGCTATAACAGTTAGCAATCCCAAAAAACCAATTAAATACATTTTAATGAATACTACTGGCAATAGAAATGGTGATGTAAATGAACCAATTTCATTTGGACAAAAATGTGTTATTGGATTACTTCGTTTGTTATTACCTCCACACGTAGATAATGAAAAAGCTGCTGATTATTTACGAACCAACATTGGTCAAAGTAATAGTTTCATTCAATGGGTTGCGGTTCGACCAGATAATTTAACTATTGAGGAAGAAGTAACTAAATATGAAATACATCCTTCGCCCATTAGAAGCGCAATTTTTGATGCAGGTAAAACCAGCCGTATCAATGTAGCTCATTTTATGACCAGTCTAATAAGTGATGAAAATGTATGGAATAAATGGAAAGGGCAAATGCCAGTAATTTATAATAAATTACCTCTAGAATAAATACAATAAAATTACCTTATGAAATACATAAAAATAGTCTTGAAAATTATTTTGAGTTTACTATTAATAATAACTATTACAATCGTAGTTCTACTAGTTGTTGATGTAAATAACACGTCATATCTCAACATTAAAAACAACCCTGAATTAGGTGAAAATTCATACCTGATAACCAATATCAATATTGTACCTATGTCAACCGACACAATATTAACCAATAAAACAATATTTGTAAAAAATGGAATTATTAAAAACATCGATGATTCAATTGTAATGGAAAGCATTGAAGTTATTGATGGTGAAAATAAATTTATATCGCCTGGTTTGATTGATATGCATACTCATGTATGGGATAAACAAGAGCTTGGATTATACCTTGCCAATGGAGTCACTGCTATTAGGAACTTATGGGGATATTCAATGCATTTGAGAATTAAAGAAAGGTTAGAAAACAATAAAATGATTGGTCCAATGTTTTTTACTTCAAGCCCTAAACTTACAAGTGGTCAAGATTATGGAGATGATAAAGTACAGGTTAATACTCCTGAAGAAGCTAAAAATTTAGTAATAGAATATAAAAAAAGAGGTTTTGATTTTATAAAAATTTATGCTGGTTTAAAAGAAGATTTGTTTCAAGCAATTATTGAGCAATCTAAAGAATCTGATATTTCCATTATAGCGCATCCAAGTCGTGAAATACCTTATCTAAACCAATTTCATCCTCAAATAGCAAGTATTGAACACTCTGAAGAAATTGTTCAACAAGCACTTAAATATCAACTGGACAGTTTGAAAATTGAACCAATAATCAAAAAATTTGTTAGTACCAATAAATCATTCTGCCCCACTTTAACAGGTTATTATAAAATTTTTGAAATGGTTGAAAGTGATGAAACCATTTTAAAGTCTAACACTGTTCATTATATAAATCCATTAATTCAAAAAGTAGATAGTAAAGCACAATACGATAGATGGGCTAGTGAAAAAGAATATAATAGTTCAATTACCAAAAATATATATAAGCAACATCAATTTCATTTGTACATATTGAAAAGAATGCATGAAGAAGGGGTTAATATTATTTGCGGAACAGATGCAGGAATAGGGATTACTGCCCCTGGATATTCTATTCATCAGGAACTTGCATTTTATCATGAAGCTGGAATGAGTAATTTTGAAGCCCTAAAAACCGCAACCATTAACCCAACTAAAACACACAAAGATTTTGAACAAATGGGTTCTATTGAGAATGGAAAATTAGCTAATTTTATAGTTACCACGAACAATCCACTTGAAAACTTGAGTGAATTAAGCAAACCAGAATGGGTAATGGTTAATGGTCGAAAAATAAATAAAAAAACATTAAACAAATTTACTGATAAAGCTCGTGATCGTAGTAATTTAATAGTAACAGCATTAAGATACGCTGAATATATGTTGCTTGAAAAATAAAAAATAATGCAAACAAAGAACTGATTTAAAAACAATAATTTTTAAAGAGTACCTCATAAGCTTTCATAGTTTGTGAGGTACTGCTTTTTATATTATTTACAGTAACAAGATAGTAACAGAATAAGTATTAAAAAAGAGTGAAAATACGATATTTTACACCTAAAATAATATTCTTTTGTTTAGAAATTAATGATTAAATAAATGCATCACAAAACTCCTCCAAAATATTAATTACGGTCTGGACGGGACTTTTATTTGATATACAGAGTATTGCATTTTACAAATTAATATTTGTACCGTATAATATTATTAATCTGTTTTAAAAGTCCATACTCGGGTTCTGTAGCATCTATGAATTTTTATCAATATTTACGATAAATTTAAGGGAACGATAAAAATTAGCATTCTGATATTCAGCTATTTACATTTTTTAAAGTTTGCTACAAAGATCTAAAAACACCCCTAATTATGACAGATGCGACAGAACCAATCTGGTTTGTCTTATGATGAGAAATTTGCTTCGAAATTAAACTAA
>CAYPNJ010000004.1:0-31492 GCA_964412305.1 uncultured Lutibacter sp.
CAACTTGTTATATCATTTCATTTATTAACACTTATCAAGTTTTTTTTCCGGATAAACGTAGTTTTTTATTCTTTTTAACAGATGTAAAAATTGAGTTATTACCTTTTAAACGAGGATAATTCATGTAAATAGTATAGGCAAAGTTGCAATTTTTAAACCTTTGAATTCAAAATTACGAAAATTATGCATAGAACTAATAAAAACTTCAGTTTTTTTAGATACTTAATTATCAAAAAGTAAAGTGCTTTTTATAAGTTTTGTTACCTATAAATAGGGTGGTAGAAAGGTAATTTAATAATTTCCTGAAAGACGAAGATTTGTATAACTCTTCTCCTTTTCAACCAAACTTTTTACAGCTAAGTCTAACGGACTCTCAATTTTTAGTAAATCTTTTTTAGATACATGTGTATAAATCATTGTAGTTTCAGGTTTTGCGTGACCTAATAATTCTTGTATATAACGTAAATCTATACCGTTTTCCAATAAATGAGTTGCGTAACTATGTCGTAAAGTATGTGGTGTTACTCGTTTTGTTATTCTTGCAATTTTACTTGATCTATGTAAAAAAGCTCGTACACTTTCTGCGCTATATTGTTGAAAAGGTTTTCCTTCAACAAAATAGGTTTTAGGGTTGTAACTCATTAAATAACTGTGCATTAAAGGAATAAAACTTTGTGCTAAAATTATATTCCTATCTTTTCTCCCTTTACTGTTTTTAACAATTAGTTGCCTTCTATCAATATCGATATGACTTAATTTTAAATGTAATAACTCACTTATGCGTAGTCCTGCCGAATATATCATAGCCAAAACCGCTCTATGTTTTAAGTTTTTGGTATACCGTAATAAATCAATTACTTCTTCTTTGGATAATACGGTTGGTAATATGTTGCTTTTTTTTGGTCGTTTTAGTTGAAGTTCATCAATTTGGCATTCTGGATAAAAAGCTTTAAATAATTTTATGGCGCTAAAAAATTGTCGGTGTGTACTAATACTATACTTTCTAGGTATAAAAACGTCTTCAATAAATAACTCTACAGTTCTGTTAGTGATTGTTGTTAGTGGAGTGTCTTTTAAATAATTAATAAAATCTGCCACAAATGTAAAATAGGTTTTAACAGTACTTTCACTATAACATTTACCTTTTAAATACTTCACATAGGCTCTTATAACTTCTTTGTTTTCTTCTGAAATTTCTCTAGGGTTTTTTACGATTCTTGTAGTAAGTTCTTTATTGTACATAGAATCGTCTAATTTAAAAACTACTACATTTTGAAGTGTTTTTTTTAGTGTATTAATGTTTTTTGAAGAATATTTTGTGTACCAACCCTTTAATGTCTGACTCCAAACATATCCTTTAATGGCTTTAATTTTTTCTTTAAGCGCATCATTATAAGGGAAAATTAAAAGTAATTGTATTTTTTTTCGATGCTTTACTTTTTTTAAAAGTATAGTAGGTTTCATAAATTTAATTTTTTCATAGCAATTCAAATATAAGCATTTTTTAGTATGAAAAGCGTATAAAATGTGAAGTATTATTGAGTATTGAGGAATTATTTTTGAGAAAATAAGTATAGAGAGGTGAGTAATTATAACTTTTTTTGTGCTTTGAAGTTAGATGGGTATAAATCAATTCCTTTTTTTTCTGCAGCTTTTAAAATAAATGGTATTAATAGGGTAGCACCCGGTATAATCATAAATGGAACACCTATTCCCAATATTTTAAAAATATCTGCAAGTTGGGTTTTAAGGTGTTTTTCTTCTTCTTTTGAAATATGTTGTTTGGTTATAAATTTGAAAATGATACGTGAAGCCTCTTTGGTGTCTAAAGCTTCATTTTTGATACCAATTAAAAAATCATTAAGCGCTCTGGTGGTTCTTAATTTGTTTTTTCTAATAATTTGTGCAAATTCCTTTTTACCATTTTTTTCAAAAACAGTAACATCTAAGCGCAATAAAGATTTTCTACCTTGCATTTAATTTTATTTCAGCACTAAATATAGTTGTGTCTTTTTATATTTACTCAGCTTCAACAATTACAATTTTTTCTTCAACATCATCAGCACCATGTGCTAGTTTTTTTAACTTTTTAACAAATACTATAAGCAATAAACCAAAGGATACACAAAATATAAGTACGCCCATAAAAATGGTGTATTCTCCTGCGTTTTGAGCAGCTTCACCAATATAACCTGCCAATTTATTCCCAATTCCGGAAACCATAAAATAACTACCCATCATTAAGGAGGCGTATTTTACGGGTGCTAATTTGGTAATAAAAGATAAGGCAACGGGAGATATACTTAATTCGCCAATTACGTGTAATAAGTAAGCGCCAAACATCCAATAGATTGATGCTTTTCCATCTAAAGAAACAGTTGTTTCAATGGCAGCTTGTGCCAATAATAAAAAACCTAAACCAGTAATTATAGTTCCTAACCCCATTTTAAATAAGGAAGAACTTTCTTTTCCTTTCTTTCTCCAACGTGTCCAAAACCAAGCTACTGGTACACCAAATAAAATAACATAAAATGCATGTAGTGCCTGTAAGAAACTTGTTGGAACGGTAAATCCAAACATAACTCTGTCAATTTTATCACGTGCGTATAAATTCATTAATCCACCTGCTTGCTCATAGGCTCCCCAAAAAACAATTACAATAATAAAAGATAATATTAGTACAATCATTCGGTCTTTTTCAATAGCAGTAAGAGGGACTTTTTTATTAGTTCCTTTGTCTCTAACTACAGGCACAAAATTACCTACATCTTTCAAATATTTTTGACCCCATATATATACAATTTGACCAATAGTCATACCAATACCAGCAAGTCCAAAACCATAATGCCAATTAATAACTTCACCAACATAACCAACAATTATAGGTGCTGCAAAAGCACCAATGTTAATTCCAATATAAAAAATAGTAAAGGCCGTATCTCTTTTAACATCTCCTTTGTTATATAAACCCCCAACCATAGTTGAAATGTTTGGTTTTAAGGCTCCAACACCTAAAACAATGAGCACCAACCCTGAGTAAAAAGCCATGACGGTATCAAAAGCTAAAATTATATGGCCAGCAACTAATAAAAAACCACCTAGCATTACTGTTTTTTTCTGACCTAATAAACGGTCGGCCAATAAACCACCTGGGACAGACAATACATATACAAACATAGTGTACCAACCATAAAGTTCAAGTGCAGAAACTTTATCCCATCCTAAACCTGCATTGCTATCAGTAGTTTTTGCTGTTAAATACAAAATTAATATGGCGCGCATACCATAGTATGAAAAGCGTTCCCATAATTCAGTAAAAAATAAAATATATAGTCCTTTTGGGTGTCCCCATAATGTTTGTTCTTGAGCGTTGCTTGTCATATAAATAATTTATTTAAAAGTGCTAAATATACTATTTTATTATGAATTTTTTTTATGTCAAGTTTCGATTTGAAATTGATAAAAAAAATCCTTTTACTTAATTAAAAGCAAAAGGATTTTTAAATTTTAAGTGTAAATGAGTTGTTTACCCCTCTTTTGTGTATTCAGATTTTGAAGTTACTTCAATAGTTTTAGCAATGTTTGTTGATGGTTTTCCTTTTGCGAAGTTAATTTCATAATCAGCTAAAGTTAAGTTTACTTTTGTTTCAACAGTAATTTTGTTTCCTAAAACTGTAATGGTAGCAGTTTCAGTAATTGTTTTTGTAACTCCGTGTAAATTCATTTCGCCAGTAATTGTAACATTATAAGTTCCATCGGCTTCAAAATTTACAGCATCAAGGTTTGTAATTTGACCTTTAAATTTAGCTTTTGGATATGTTTTAGTATCTAAAAACTTTTTACTGTTATAATGCTTTTGCATTAATGCTTTTTCAAATTCAAATCCTTGCATTGGTATAGAGTACACTACATCGCCAGTAGCAGTATCTAATGTGCTTACTACTTTATAATTATCGGCACTAATATCTTCAATAGCTGTATGTGAAAAGAAGTTAATGTGACCTGCTTTACTCACTAATTTGCTCACTGTTGGAGCAGTAAATGCAGATGTTAATGCTAAAATCCCTGTAATTGCAATTGTAAAAATTATTTTTTTCATGTGTTTTGTTTTAATGGTTTATATTTTTTGTGTTTTAATTTTAAATAGTGTCACATTTTTCTAGAATTACATCTTCATACATTTCTAAATCTTTATCGTAACCAGCACCTGATCGAATCACTCCTTTTATACTCACTTGGTCGCCTACTTTTAAGTTTTCTGCATTCATATTTGTTTCAGCAGTAAAAGTGCAACTTACACCTGCTTTATCAGTTTTACTTTTTAGAAAAACGACTGTCTGATTGTTTAAATCATTAGAAATGGATGCAATAGTTCCTGAAACAGTAATTATTTTTGATTCCCCTTCATCTTGTAAATATTTGTTGTTAGCAGTTGCTGCATCTGTTAAATATTCATTTACCAATGCAGAAGCTTCTAATTTATAATCGGCTGTAGCAGCTTGTATATCTCTATGAGGCTGGTTAAATAGATAATACATTGTTCCTCCACCAATTAAGAGTCCACCTACTAGTATAATAAGCCTCCATTTAATAATTCTTTTTGTCATACGTATAAGTTGTTTTAGTTGATTTTAATTTTAAGCTATTTAGCTTCTACTATTCTTAATAGTCTGCACGCGAATTAAATCCTGACAAATAAATAAAAAAATAATTCAGCAATGTGTAAGTGTTTGATAATCAATGTTAATATAATCTTAAATTTATGTACGTATTGAATTATCTAGTTGATTGAAGCTTCATAATTTATAATTTCAATACCAATAATTTAGAAAATCACCTTTGTAACAATTGTTTTTTAAACTATTGAGGTAATTTAGGGTCAAATATAAATATTGCATTAAATTAGTAGTTATAAACCAAATGAACCCCTAGTATTTTGACTGATGAATCTGTTTTTATTGAAGAATTAAAAAGCACCAAACATAGAGATAAGGCTTTTGCAAAATTATTAGATGCTTATCAGCAGCGTTTATATTGGCATGTTAGAAAATTGGTAACTTCTCATGAAGATGCAAATGATGTGTTGCAAAATACATTTATAAGAATTTACAAGGGGCTAGAGAGGTTTCAACAAAAAAGTTCATTACATACTTGGATGTACAGAATTGCGTATAACGAGTCTATGCGTTTTATTGAAAAGAATAAGAGTAAATACTATACTTCCATAGAAGATGTTAGTGATAAATATTTAAATAATTTAGAGGATGATGTATATTTTGAAGGGAATGAAATACAGTTGAAATTACAACAATTAGTGTCAAGTATGTCTGAAAAACAGCGAAGAGTTTTTCAAATGAAATATTTTGACGATTTAAAGTTTCGTGAAATTTCTGAAATTTTAAATATTAAGGAAGCTACATTAAAATCTATCTATTACGCAGCAGTGAAACATATTGAAGAAAATATTCTTAATTCATAAACTTTTTTTAATTTTAAGGGTCTAATAATAAGATGAAAAAATCAGTTAAAAATATAAGTAACAACAAATTGCCTTTTTTAAATGGGGAATTTTCTATTGAAGATATAGATAACAATCATAAAGAACTACTAGGGTATAAAGTTCCAGATGGTTATTTTTCAACTTCAAAAAAAGAAATTTTAGATAAAGTTACCGCTAAAAAAGGGAAATCTATATGGCTATTGAGTGGTAATCTTAAAATTATGCTACCAATTGCAGCAGCCATTGCATTGTTAATTACGTTAACGGTTTTTAAACCAAATGCACTTCCATCAATACATGATATACCATCTATTGTTTCAGATACAATTAAAAAAATTAAGGACAATAATTTGGCTGAAGATAGCTTTATAAATTTATCGAATGATGTTTCTATAGCCTCGCTTTTTGTTGAAGATGATGAGCTTGATGATTTTGTAGATGGTTATGTGATAGACCAAATAATTTTAGAAGAACTAGCTATTAATTAATATATTTAAATAATTTTAAAACAATTCAAAACTATTTTAAATTTTGGAGGTCTTAATAACAGAACGTTCAATATTAAAATAATTTTAAACATAAAAAAATGAGAACAATAAAAATTTTACTAGTAGCAATATTTGGATTAATGCTTAGCACATCCACAATAGCTCAAGAAACTGAAGTGCAAACACAAACGCAAAATCAAGCACGTAATCAGCAACAATTAATGCAAAACTTAACTGAAGAGCAGCAAGCAATGTTGCAAGAACAGCGTGAGTTAATTAAACAAAATAGAGAGTTGTTTAAGGCTAGTTTATCTGAAGATCAATTAGCAATATTAGCCGATACGGAGATGACTAAACAAGAAAAACAAGCAGCTTTAATGTTAACATTAACTGAAACTCAACAAATAATGTTAGAAGAGCATAGAGAAAGTGCTAGAGAAAGCAGACAAGGTTTTAGAGAAACATTATCTAAAGAACAACGTCAAAACATTAGAACAAGAATGCGTACGAATACAGATATGCAAGATAAAAAAGAAATGCGTGATAATGTTAGAGATAGAAGAAATACACGCAATACAAGTGGAGGTAATTAAACGTTAAATATTCATAAAAAGTGGTTGATTTTACTCAGCCACTTTTTCTATTAAAAAAAATATGAGAAAATATATTTTGTTAATTGTATGGCTTTCAGGCCTATTTTTTGCATTTGGACAAGAACCAACAAAAGAAGATACTACAGATAGTTTAATTGACGATTTTTTTTATAGTGAAGATGCTATTATTGATGATTTAATTAATTCACTAAAAAAATATCAGTTTTTATATGTTTCAGTTGCTTATAATAGTGATACTTATTTTGCAGGACGTGATATTGGTATAGATCAATTTAATATTGCTCCACAATTAACCTATGCTAATTCTAATGGTTTATATGCAAGTTTATCGGGTATTTATTATAGTGAATTTGAACCACAATGGGATGTTACAACGGCTTCTTTAGGTTTTTCAAAAAACTTTGGTAAGCAGCAACTATTTAAATACAATGTTAGTTTTTCGAAGTATTTTTATGCAAATGATGCAGATAATATTTTTAGTAATACCCTAAATTTAGGATTGGGTGTTAGAAGTAAAGATAGGAGTATAGGAACACAAATTACAGGAAGTTTCTTATTTGGGGATGAACAATCTTTTCAAATATCGTCAAGAAGTTACGTGTCTATAAATTTAGTGAAAAATAAAAAAATGACATTAAAATTTAGACCTCAATTAAATATTATTGCAGGAAAACAAACCATTGAATTAACAAGAGTGTATATTGAAAATAGAGAACCTGTTGTTGAATATATTGAAAATGATATTTTTGATGTAATTAATACACAAATTAACATACCACTACAATTAAATTTAAATTCATTCGATGTTGAATTAGGGTATAATTTAAATTTACCATCAGCAATTGGTACTGAAGATGTATTGGATAGTACAGGGTTTTTTAACTTAACATTGTCTTATTTAATTGACCTGTAGGTTTTGTTTTTAAAGCAGCGGATTATAAATCGTTTGTGAAATGTTCATTTTTCTTGGGTTTAGAAAACTTTTCTTTATTGTAATCATCAGATTTTCCTTTAGGGATTGAAAGTGAATTCCACTCCTTGTTTTGAGCCATTTTACCAATAAAAACTATTTGTCCAATATGATATGGATAATGGGCAATTTGTCTATTTATAGCCTCAGAAACAGTATGGCCCATATTTCTAATATATACAGTTTTAGTAAGGTCACTTTCAGTTAATTGATTTAAAGCTTCAAAAAGACAATCCCAACCTTGATTCCATTTAGCAATTAACTCTAATTTGGTTTTTATAGTATCACAAAATTCATTATCTCTATTTCGCCATTTCTTTTCGCCGTCTGAATCCAAAAAATTAGTCCAACGAGAAAGCATATTACCATTTAAATGTTTTACAATTATAGCAATGCTATTACTCTCTTCATTTGGTTGCCAAAATAATTGTTCTTCAGGTAGTTGCTCAAATGTTTTATCTGCAAGAGATTTATAATATTTAAACTGTTTTTTTACTGTTGCTAAATAGGAACTCATTTTTTCTAAATTTTAAAATGATTGATGTGCAAATAAATTTTAAACACCTTCAATTTTAACCTTTGTACCACTAAAATCGGCATTTCCAGTTAGCTGATCAATTGCAGTAGCATCGGTTAAATCGTTAATGCTTACACCTGCATGTTGTTGTGCAATGACCATATTTGTACCCTTTCTATGATGTCCCCAACCGTGGGGGATACTTACTACGCCTTGCAATATTGTATTGGTTATTTCAACAGGAAGTTTTACTGTGCCAATGTTTGATGTTACACGAGCTAATTGTCCGCTTTGTAAGTTCAAATTTTCGGCATCTTTAGAATGAATTAAAAGTGAGCAACGTTCTTTCCCTTTAGTTAAACGTTTGCTGTTATGCATCCACGAATTGTTAGATCGTAAATGACGTCTTCCAATTAATGAAAAAGGGAATTCAGAAACTGCTTCATTTTTCCATTGCAATAATTTTGCATGTAAGCGTTCTAAATCTTGTATAAATAGTGGATGCGCTAAATCTATTTTTTTATCTGAAGTAAATAATCGATTGGGAAGTTGTGGTTGTAAAGTGCCGTAATCTACGCCATGCGGATGATTTTTTAATTCGGCTATTGATAATTTAGGGTTTTTATAAGCACTAAATTGCAACATATAATTTAGTGTTTGCTCTAAATTTAATGGATTCTCTTTTCCTGTAAAACGCTGTGTTAATTCTTTTAAAATTTCCCAATCGTGACGTTGTTCTTCAGTTTTTTTAAAAAGAACTTTACTATATTTAGCTGTGTTTCTGATAGCAAACTGATGAAAAATTAAATCATATAAAGGAGTTTCTAAACCAGTTGTAGTAGGTAAAATAATGTTGGCATGTTTGGTAGTTTCATTTAAATAAATATCAATGGCTACCATAAAATCTAAACTTTCAAAAGCTTTTTCGAGTTGCTTTCCGTTTGGAGTAGATAATACGGGGTTTCCGGCAATGGTAATCATTGCTTTTATTTGGTCGTTTCCAGGAGTTAAAATTTCATCAGCAAGTGTGCTAACAGGAAATTCACCTGTAAATTCGGGTAATTGATGTACACGTGTTTTTTGAGTGTTAAAACTTCCTGTTTTACCCGTCATTTTAGACATACCAACAATATCAATTGCAGGTTTTGTGAATAATGCGCCACCTTCAATATCTAAATTACCTGTGATACAATTTAAAACGTTTACTAACCACTGACAAATACCTCCAAATTCTTGGGTAGATAAGCCTAGCCTTCCATAACAAACAGCCGTTTTTGATGTTGCGAAATCACGTGCTAATTGTTGTATTTCTTCCGAAGTAAAACCAATAATAGCAGCTATATTTTTGGGTTTATAATTTTTTACAATATATTTTATGGTTTCTACGCCTTTTGTATGTGAAGCAAGATGCCCTAATGTTGCTAAATTTTCTTTAAAAACTACATGAATCAAGGCTAATAATAGTAAAGCATCTTTTCCAGGCTGTATGTAATAATGTTGATCCGCAATTTTTGCAGTTTCGGTAAACCTTGGATCAACTACTACCACTTTTCCACCACGTTTTTTTATGGCTTTCAATCGATTCGAAAAATCTGGCGCAGTCATAATACTTCCATTAGAAACTGCTGGATTTCCACCCATAATTAACATAAAATCTGTGCGATCAATGTCTGGAATTGGAAACATTAGATAATGACCAAACATGTGTAATGATGCAAAATGATGTGGTAATTGATCAACTGAAGTAGCTGTATATTTTTGGTTAGAACCTAAGCTTTGAAGAAAAGGAGCGCCAAATAACATTAACCCAATATTGTGTACTGTTGGATTGCCTTTGTAAGACCCAATAGCGTTTTTTCCGTATTTTTTTTGAATACGTTTTAATTCAATTTCAATTTCATCGTAGGCTTCATTCCAAGTAATTTCTTTCCATCCACTATTTGTTCTTTTAATAGGTGTTTTAAGTCGATCTTTATCAGTATATAAATCTTCTAAAGCTGTAGCTTTTGGGCAAATATGCCCTTTGCTTAATTCATCTTTTTTATCCCCTTTTATAGAAATTATAGTTGTGTTTTGATATTTAATTTCTAAACCACACATAGCTTCACAAAGGTTACACGTACGAAAATGTGTTTTAATTGTATTCATTATTGTGCAGTTTCACAAGCAATTAAACCTCCATATTCTAAAGCGATAGAGCGATCTGCTGCAATTTTTTGATACTCAGGATTTGAAACCATTACAAAAAAATGATTTACAGTTGGGTATTCAACTAAAAACACAATATGTGGTTGATTTTCAATATTACCAATTATGCTACTGTGCACATTCCCTTTCCAAATTAATTTGGCCTCAGCTTCTGCAACAAAGGGAGCAGCATTTTTAAAATAACGAGCATAGACTTCTTCTCCTGTTTCATTGGTGGAGGTAAATGCTTTAAATTTTAAAATATTTAGCATCGTTATTGGTGTATTTTGAGGATACGCTTTTAATTTGGCTATTTGAGATTCGGTTGGGTGAATTTGATTGATTAGCATAATTATTTTGAGTTTTTAGAGTAGTCATATTTGTTACAAAAGGCTTACAATTTAAAGTTGTAAAAAACAATAAACCAGTTTGAGTAAATTTACAAAAAAATCATGGGTTTGTGTTTTTGCATATTTTTTGAGTGCTTATTATAATTTTCAATATTTGTACAGATAGTTTTTTACTATAGAATTACACCTTAAAGAAGGGGAGATAAGAGTAAAAAGAAGAAAATAAATTTGGTGTCTTGTTATTAATAGTCACTGCTATTATAGGGTTGACTACTATTTTTAATTTATTGAAATTAGTAATAAATAGTTAATGAAGCTATTGATAATGTAATATCTATTACATTATTAAACATTTTTTTTATATTCGCAATAACTAACTAAACCAAATAAAATGTTTCTACAAATAAATAGTGCTTAGAATAAAATTTTAAATACTTAAAATTCCCTATTTTTGAACTTACTATTATGTTCTCATAATATTAAATGATATGCATCCAAATATGCACATCATTTAATTATAAATTTTATCATCTTTTTTAATGAAAATTATTTAAAAAAAAATTAATATAAAAAAAATTACACTATTAGTTTTGTGGTTTTCTTTTATTGCTACAAATAGTAATTCCCAAGAAATTATGCGTTCAGCATTGGGTGTTTCTGGAACTTCATCAACAATAACTAGTAACTCTAAAACCTATGTAGTTCAGCAAAGTATTGGACAGGGAAGTGTTATTGGAAAATTTCAATCAAATGGTATCATTGTAAGGCAAGGGTTTATACAACCTCCTATTGTTTCAAGTAAAGTAATACCTGAAGAAACAAATCTTCAAGCAGTTATTTACCCAAATCCTGTTACTAATCTAGTAATTATTTCTTTTAATGAACCTATCAAAGAGTCTGTGTCTATACAAATTTTTGATATGTTGGGTAGAAGTGTTTTTACGAAAGAATTGAATGCAGCTCAAAAACTAAGTATAGATCTTAGTCGTTTAGCAAGCGCCCAATACATATTCCTTATCCATACAGGAGAAAAACAATTTAAAGCCAATCTATTAAAACAATAAATTATGAAAAAAACTACATTACTATTTTTCCTTCTTTTAGGAATCAATTCTTTTAGTCAACAACTCTATATTGAAGCAGGTAAAACAATGTCATCATTTGAATATAAAAATTCTGATGGGAATGGTCTTGATAATTTACACGCTACTTCACAAAGTTTTATGACGATGGGTTTTAGAAATCAAATTTTCACAAAAAATTTATATGGTTCAGTAGGAACTAGTTTTGCAGGATATGGTGCAATTGGGAGTGATGATGCTTTAGGAAATTTTTTCGAATGGAATGTGAACTATTTGGAATTTAATGTAGGATTGGATTATGAATTATTTAATGTAAATAAGTTTAAATTTTATGTTAAAGGAACAGCTTCTGTTGAATTTATGTTACAAGGAACTCAAACACTTAATAATATGGTTATCGATTTGAAAAATAACGATGATTTTGAGAAGACTCTTTTTGATTTTAGAGGAGGGTTAGGTGCTTCACATGCAATTTCAGAGCGATTGTCATTTTATGTGCAATTTATGTATGGAAGAAGTTTAAAACTTAAAGATGGCAATGCTAATAATGAAGATCAAGAAGAATTAAGATTTGTTAGTAAAAATTTAAGTTTTGGTTTGTTGATTAATTTACCTTGAAAAAGGTAGGTGAATTTTAAGTAAACTAGTAATAAAATCAATCAATTTGAATAAAATATAAGATATGAAAAAACTATTATTTATACTGTTATTTTTTATAGCAGTTAATTTAACAGCTCAGACCGATGGATTAAGTTACCAGGCGGTTATTATCAATCCGACAGTTCAGGAGTTACCAGGAGTTACCAGGAGTTACCAGGAGTTGATGTGATGAGTAATATTTATCCAAACAAGTCCTTATCAATTCGATTCACAATTTCAAATTCAACAGGTGTTGAATATCAAGAAGTTCAGACAACAAGTACCGATGCTTATGGGATGATAAATTTGGTTATAGGGCAAGGTTCAGCGTTATCAGGATCTTTTACAGAAGTTAATTGGGATGGTGCACAAAAAGAATTAAGGGTAGAACTTAATTTGGGTGGTGGTTATACGTTATTAAGTACCCAATCATTGTTGTTTGTTCCTTATGCTTTGCATAGAGATGTTACAGCTACTGGAAATTTAGAAGTAGCAGGTGATGTTGGTTTTACAGGTGATTTAGAAGTTGAAGGGGAAACAAACTTAAACAGTTCGTTAACGGTAAACAATTCTAGTGCTACACAATTAACAGGAACTTTAGAAGTTGATGGAGTTTCTACTTTAGAGAGTTCATTAACGGTAAACAACCAAAGTCCAACATTGTTAACAGGGACTTTAGCTGTTGATGGCGCTTCAAAACTGAACAGTACTTTAGCTGTTGATGGTGTAACAACGTTAAACAATAGTTTAACAGTTACAGAACAAAGTTCAACAGTGTTAACAGGAACTCTAACAGTTGATGGTGTTTCAAATTTCAACAATGCCTTAAATGTAAACAATCAAAGTCCTGCATATTTTTCAGGAAATATAGAAGTAGATGGAATACAAATATTAAACGGAGATCTTACAGTAAATGGTGCTACTAATTTAAATAGTAGTTTAAGTGTAAACAATCAGAGTCCGACGTTATTAACAGGAATTTTAACAGCAGATGGTTCAACTACATTGAATAACACGTTGGATGTTACAGGAGGAAGTGCTACCAATTTAACAGGTACATTAAATATAGATGGCGCAACAACCTTAAACAATACCTTAGATGTTACAGGAGGAAGTGCTACCAATTTAACAGGCACACTAAATGTAGATGGAACTACAGGTTTGAATAGCAGTTTAAGAGTTAACAATCAGAGTCCTACATTATTAACCGGAACATTAACGGTTGATGGAGCAACAACGTTGAACAATACCTTAGATGTAACTAACGGAAGTGCTACTAATTTAACAGGCACATTAAATGTAGATGGCGCAACCGATATCAATAATACGTTAACGGTTGATGGCGCAACTACATTGAATAATACGTTAGATGTAACTAACGGAAGTGCTACTAATTTAACAGGCACATTAAATGTAGATGGCGCAACCGATATCAATAATACGTTAACGGTTGATGGAGCAACAACGTTGAACAATACGTTAGATGTAACTAACGGAAGTGCTACTAATTTAACAGGGACGTTAAATGTAGATGGCGCAACCGATATCAATAATACGTTAACGGTTGATGGAGCAACTACATTGAATAATACGTTAGATGTCACTAACGGAAAAGCTACCAACTTGACAGGGACGTTAAATGTAGATGGAGCAACGGATATCAATAACACGTTGACGGTAGATGGCGTAACAAAAGTGAACAATACGTTGACAGTATCAGGAGTAACAACGATTAATAATGATTTAACAGTGACAGGTACAGCTACTATAGGAGACATTTCAACAGAGAGTTTAACTATTGAGAGTAGTAAGGCGTCATATGTAGCTACGTTTGAGAACACCAATGGTACTAATGGCGATGGATTATTGATAAAATTAGGAAGAACACACGGAGCTTGGAATGGAGGAAGTTATTTAAACATACAGAATCCTTCGATAGCAGCATTTAATGGACCTTTAAATACGGTAAAGGGTTGGTTAAATGGCGGAACATTTACACCAATACAATTATTTGATTTAGTACCAGCTACATTTATAGCAGGAGCAATGGCGCAAATTGCGAATAGTATTATAGGTAGTATTAACAGCGGATTAGGATTGCCAATTGGGATGCCTGAAATTTTTATTCCAGAAACAACATTAGTGAATAGAATAGTTTGGTTAAATAGTTTTACACCGTGTATACCTAGGGTTTGTATTCCAGAGGTCTGTGTCCCTGAGGTTTGTCTGCTTGGAGTTTGCACACCAGCATTTTGTACACCAGAAGTATGTACACCAGAATTATGCGGCCCAACAATTCCAGAAATAGCAACACCTGCTATTGTTTTTCCAAGAGTTACACTTGTTCCAGCAATACCAAACTTATTGCCAGCAATACCAACCATTCCAACAAGTGGTTTACCAAGTTTAGAAATACCTAATTTTACATTTTCGGTGGTAAGTAATTCATTGACAAAAGAAAATGAATACATTACGTTTCAAGATAAAGATGGTAGAAGAACGGGAACCATTAGAGCACAGTCAACGACAGATTTTAGAGATAGAACAGTATTAGACAATGTGTATTTATTAAATGTAATGTCAAGCTTTGTAGGTATTGATTTATTAGAAGGTATTGCTTCAGGTACTGCAGCAATTACAAATTTAGTAGATGCATTTAATAAAATAGGAGTTGAGTATTCATCTGGAAATGGGGATTATGCAGAATGGTTAGAACGTGTTGATGTGAATGAATATTTATCAGCAGGAGATATTGTTGCTGTAAAAGGAGGTAAGGTTACCAGAGATTTAAACAATGTAGAACAAATTATGGTAGTATCTCATAAACCAATTGTTTTGGGTAATGCACCAGAAGAAGGTAAAAAATACAAAGGGAATAATATTGCATTTATGGGGCAAGTACCTGTAAAAGTAATTGGAGCTGTACAAACAGGAGATTATATTGTAGCGAGTTCAGAAATCAAAGGGTATGGAGTAGCCATTCATCCAGAGAATATGACAGCAGCTGATTTTACATTAGCAGTGGGTCGTTCTTGGGAAAACAATGCGACAGCAGGACCAAAAATGGTAAATACTGTGGTTGGAGTTAAAAATGGTGATTTTAAAATTCAAGTTGAAAAAATTCAGGATGCTCAAGATAAATTGGACACCAAAATTGAAAGCTTAGAAAACAGATTGCAACAAATTAAAGGAAAAATTAAAATAGCAAAAGCAAATGAAATCAATTATGTTAGTAGAAACTAAAAAATTAAGTTTAATAGTAATTTGTTTAATTACGTTTAATTTTTCAATAGTTGCGCAGGAAAATTCTGCTGAAAAATCAATAATAATTACAGCTGAACAAGCGCAATTACTTTATAAAAACGAACAAGAAGTTAAAAAATGGATAGAGGAACTTAAAACTCCAGGAGTTATAGTAGATGGAAATCAGATGACTTTTAACAAGGAAGCATTAAGATTAATTAATGAGCCTGACTATTTAAATGAAGTTTATAAAGATACATATACCTTTGAAGATGTAAAGGGAAGTCTTATGAAAGGCGAATATATTAAGTCAATATGGAAACTGATTGTAATTTATCCTATAGCTAAAGAACAAGTATTAAAATATATTTATGCTTTTGATAAAGTTTTACCTTCTGATGAGTTGGTGGTAAATGCATTTTATACGTATGCTTTTTTTGATCCTAAAATAACAACTATTGAAAATGGGAAACCTACTATTTACCGTCCAGATATTTTTGAAGATTATTTAAGACGAACGAAAGAGATTGTTTCTTATATCAACTATTTTAGAGAACAAGAAGTTAAGGATGTTAAAAATTAAAAAGATTGTATATCAGTAAAATTTAGTATCTAAGTTTTATTAACTTTTTTTTAGATTGTATGTTAATGCTAAAATGGATATGGAGTTTAAAACTTCATATCCATTTTTATATTTAGTACACGTTGTGTCATAAAATTAGGGATTCCATAAAATTGCTTTGAATATACATCTCTAACCCAAGTATTTGTAATAGAGTTTTGAACATCAAACATATTAAAGATTTCAAACCCAACAGAAAGTTCTTTAAAATTTTTCTTCCAGCTATTTTTATATTGGTTTTTTACATCAGTAAAAACATAAGAGATACCTATATCTGCTCTTTTATAAGAGTTTAACTTGTGCTGAAACTCATAGGGGTCAGTATATGATGGGGATCCTCCTGGGACACCTGTGTTAAAAACTAAGTTTAAATACATTTTAATATTTGGAATATTTGGTACATAATCTTGAAATAACATGCCAAATTTAAAGCGTTGGTCGGTTGGACGAGAAATATATCCTCTATTATCACTGTTTTCTTCAGTTTTTAAAAATCCAACACTTACCCAACTTTCAGTTCCAGGTACAAACTCTCCATTTAATCTCAAATCAACTCCTGCTGCGTAGGCTTTTGCATTGTTATTGGCTGCATATCTAATTTTAACATTATCAACCGTATAGGTGTTAACATTGCTTAAGTTTTTATAATATATTTCTGAAACTAATTTAAATGGTCTATCCCATAATTTAAAACTATAATCATTTCCAAAAACGATATGAATAGATTCTTGTGCATCAACTGTTGGAATTACATTTCCTTTAGAATTTCTTAACTCTTTATAAAAAGGCGGCTGATTGTACATACCCGCTGAAATTCTAAATAACATATCTTTTTCCCAGTCTGGTTTGATGGCAAACTGACCTCTAACACTATATATAATTTGACTGGTAGTTTGTATATCATCTCCATTTACATTCCAATTGTGAGAGCGTATTCCTAAATTATACCACACTTTATGATTGTTCCATTCGCTATTTTTACTGTATTGAGCAAACCAAACTAACCGATCTATGGTGGCGTTATTTTTTGCTTGTATACTTTGGAAAGGAACAATTTCACCATTAAAAGACTCATAAGGTTGGTTGTTTGAAATATGATGTGGTGGTCGAACATTAAACCCAACCGAGTCAATAACTTCCCATTCGTTTATTCTGTCTTTAATGTCTTCTTTTTGATATTTAATTCCAAAATCTATCTGATGGCTCTCTTTTTTATAAGTACCTTTTAATTCCGTATTTATAATTAAAGCATCAATATCATTTCTTGCGTGACTTAATTGAGAACCAATACCTTCAGAAAACTCTACCTCTCCAAAATCATCTGAACCAAAATCACTATTTACTTCTCCTAAATTATAACTTGCTAAAATATCGTAATATTCTTCTTCAATAGTGTGATAAGCAGACGTTGTTAAACTCAAATTTAAATTTTCGTTCACAACATAACTACCTTTTAAAGCTCCAAAAGCAGTTTCAAATTTATCTTTTTCTTGTCCTTCATAAAATACAATTAACTCTAACGGATTAGCTATAGTACCAAATTTTGTTCTTCTTGTTACGGGTGTATACTTATAATTATTGATGGAATAATTTCCTAAAAAGTCAATTTTTAAGCGTGTGTTTACAGTATATGATAAAAATGTTTGTGCGTCAGTAAAGTTAGGATTCGCAGTAGTTTCAATATCTTTACTGTTAATAAATAGGCTATTATCTCTATATCTAACACCTAAAATTGCACTTAATTTATTATTAAATAGCGTGCCTTCAATAGTTGCACTTCCGCCCAACAGACTAGCATTTATGGTTGTAGATAATTCTTTGGGTGTTCTATAAGTAATATCTAAAACAGATGAAAGTTTATCTCCATATTTTGCTTGAAATCCCCCTGCAGAAAACTTTATATTTTGCACCATTGCAGTGTTTACAAAACTTAAGCCCTCTTGTTGACCAGAGCGAACTAAAAATGGACGGTATACTTCAATCCCATTTACATACACCAAATTTTCATCAAAATTCCCACCACGCACATTGTATTGTGTACTTAACTCGTTGTTGTTATTTACACCAGCTAAGGTGATTAAGATATTTTCAACACCATTGTTTGCACCAGGTATTTTACTAGCATTTGCTGGGTTTATTTTAATAAATCCTTGAGCAGCTTTTTTAATGTCTTTAACTACAACTTCTTTAATTTCTTCAATTTTGGATTTTAGAATAGGAGATAATTGGTAAGTTCTGTTTTTTGGAATATGAACAATTTTAGTAAATAGCTGATATGAAATATGTCTAAAAACAACGTTAATTTTAATACCTCCGGGTACTGTTAATTTGTATTCACCCTTACTATTTGTTGTTGTTCCATGGTTTAAATATGAAATAGTTACTCCTTCAATTGGTTCTTTATTACTATTACTCACAATACCTTCAATAATTGAATTTTGAGCACTAATAATAGTCGAAACTATTAAAAATAAGATGAGGGTTATTGTTTTTAGCATGTATAATTTATTTTTTCCTAAAGAAAGTAGCATTTAAAGTACTTGTATTTCCAACATTGTCTGTTACACTTACTTTAAGGCTATGTTTTGCAGTTGTAAATTTTTTATCGCTTAAATTGTAAGTCAAAATACCATTTTTAACGTTGTATTCCAATAAAATCCATTCGCCATCAATTTCTCCTCTGTACGATTTTACCCCAGAATTAGTATCGGATATTTTAATTTTTAAAGTTTTAAAATGAGTTAACCATTGTTCATTTTTAAAATTTTTCAAACCTATTTTAGGTTGAATACTATCCTTAGCAAGTGTAAAATTTCCTAATTTTTTTGTGGAAGTATAAAATGTAGTATCCTTTTTTACAGTTGTTTCATACTGAGTTTTACCCTTGTTATTTACAGAAGCTATGTACAGTTGTTGTTTTTCTTTGTCACTATATTTTGAAACATTAAAAGTAAGTGTATACCTTTTATTTAATGGAACAGTAGGCGTGTGCACTTTTACAATTAAATTTTCACTATCAAAATCTAAATAAAAATCATTATAAAAAGTATACTTTGGGAAAGCAACTGTAATACCGTTTTCATGAAACTTATTAAAAAGTGTCTTATCAATTTTATAAGGTGTGATTTTAGGTTTTTTATAAACTAATATTGAATCCTTTTTCCCAATTATTGGAATGGTAACTTTTTGTTTGTTTCCTTTATAATCTTTAGCAATAATTTCCACGTTGTATGTCAAGCCGTCTTTAACGTTTATATAGCCATTTTTATAGGATTTATTGTATAAACTTAATTTATTTGAAGGCACTGTAAAACATTTCTGTATGCGTTGATTTAGGTTTTCTAATCGCTCGTAATCAATTAGTAAATTAATGTATTTACTTTCTGAAAACGAAAATGATGTAGCCTTAAACTCATGAACCTTTTCTCCATTTACCAATAGTGTTAAACTGTACAATCCATTTCTATTATATGCGCCATCTAATTGGTCAAAAGCATTGATGCCAAATCCAATATTACCAAAAGCATTTATTTTTTTTGCGAGTAACTCTCCATTTTTCAGGTTAATTAAAGTGAGTTTTAAAGGTACTCCAATTCTGTTTATATGGGAGCTGTTATCTAGTGAATACCCCATTAAAGTATTAATTCTTGGTTTCTTCACGTCAGAAATATTGTAACCAAAAAGCATTGGATTGATTGGCTTTTCGGTTTTAGTATCTCTAATTTCAAAATGTAAGTGTGGTCCTACAAATCCTCCTGTACTACCACTTAAAGCGATAATTTCATTTTTTGAAATAGGTAATTCTTTAGAAGAAGGAAATAACTGAATTTCAAAACTTTCCTTTTTATATTGCTGTTGTTTTATATAAGCCTCAATTCGATTATTAAATTTTTGTAAATGCGCATAAACAGTAGTATATCCATTAGGGTGCTTTATATAAATTGCTTTTCCATAACCCCAATGCGAAATTTTAATACGAGAAATATAACCTTCAGCAGCTGCAAATACATACAAACCTTCTTTTTGTTGAGTTTTAAGATCTAACCCAGCATGAAAATGATTGGTTCTTAACTCGCCAAAAGTACCAGATAAAATCAATGGGATATTTAATGGGCTTCGAAAGTAATCAGCAGGGTATGAGCTATTTAAAGAAGAGTTTCCTTGCCCAAATACATTTAGATTATAGAGTAAAATAACTATGAACAGGAGCTTTCTCACAATGATTGTTTTAATGCTAAAATACTAAATAATATGAGTAATGAAATTTAATTTTTCACACATTTTTTATTAAAATACAGAGATTTTTTATAAAATGGGAAAAACAGTTGTAATATTCCTTCACTAACACTAACTTTGTAATATATAGTTTGTATTCTTTAGGTATATATGAGTAATATAACAACAGCAGTTAATTTAGTTGAAGATAAACTTAACATACTTTTAGAAAATTATAATTTTTTGAAAGAAGAAAATGAGTTATTGTACAATAAAATAGCCGTTTTAGAAAATCAAATAGCTGAAGAAAAGCAAGTTTTTAATGAAATTGAAAAAAAATATCAAACATTAAAATTTGCTAAAACTATTGAAGGCAGTAAGGAAGATAGAAGAGAAACAAAACTTAAAATAAATGCTTTAATTCGTGAAGTTGATTTTTGTATCAATCAATTAAGTGAGTAAGATCTTTAAAATGGCTGAATCTTTAAAAATAAAAGTAACTATTGCAGGTAGAGTGTATCCTATGAAAGTGAATAATGCAAATGAAGAAGAGGGAATGCGAAAAGCAGCAAATCAGATTAACGATTTAGTTAATAATTTTGAAAAGAATTATGCAGTAAGTGATAAGCAAGATGTGTTGGCAATGTGCGCCTTACAATTTGCATCATTAATTGAAATAAATGCGATTAATAAAGATGAAGATTTAGTTAAAGCAACAGAAAAAATGAATGAATTAAGTGTTTTAATAGATAAACATTTAAAAAAATAAGTTCTTTAAAATAAAATAATAATAATACTGCCTACATTAGTTATTGTTTGTTAAACTCAACATTATACCTTTATGAAAGGTGAGTCTTAATTGTAAAAGCAAGCCGTCTTGAACGGATCCTTGACCAATTAGTTAGCCTTAATCTTGTTTTAAAGGAGTTTTCAAAACCTTTCTGATGTAGGCTTTTTATATATATAAATTTGAATTATGGTAGATTATATAATGCCAATTATAGTTGGTATAGCAATAGGATTAGCAATAGGATATATAATTGCAAAATCTTTAGAGAAAAAGAAAGCAACAAAAATTTTAAGAAATACTAAAAAGGAAGCAACATCACTTATTAGAGAAGCTAAAATTGAAGCAGACGCCCTTAAAAAAGATAAAATTTTACAAGCAAAAGAGAAGTTTATCGAATTAAAATCTGAACATGAAAAGGTGATAATTTCTCGTGATAAAAAAATGGCTGATGCTGAAAAGCGTGTAAGAGATAAGGAATCTCAAATATCTCAGGAATTAGATAAAAACAAAAAAAACAATATTGAAGTATCTTCAAAAATTGAAGATTACGATAAAAAAATCACCTACCTAGAGCGTAGGACAGATGAAGTAGATAAACTGCATAGAAAACAGGTTGAAAATTTAGAAGTCATTTCTGGTTTATCAGCTGATGATGCAAAAAAAGAATTAGTAACTTCATTAAAAGAAGAAGCTAAATCTGATGCTATGGCTCATATTCAAGATACAATTGAAGAAGCCAAATTAACTGCACAACAAGAAGCACGTAAAGTTATTTTAAATACAATTCAGAGAGTAGGTGTTGAACAAACTGTTGAAAATTGTGTATCAGTATTCAATATTGAATCTGACGATGTTAAGGGTAGAATTATAGGTAGAGAAGGACGTAATATTCGAGCTTTAGAAGCTGAAACAGGTGTAGAAATTATTGTTGATGACACACCAGAAGCAATTATTTTATCTTGTTTTGATCCTGTGCGAAGAGAAATTGCACGTTTGGCTTTACATAAATTGGTAACTGACGGCCGTATCCATCCAGCACGAATTGAAGAAGTTGTAAAAAAAACAGAGAAACAATTACAACAAGAAATTATTGAAGTTGGGAAGCGTACAGTTATAGAATTAGGTATTCACGGCTTACACCCAGAATTAATAAAAACCATTGGTAGAATGAAATATCGTTCTTCTTATGGACAAAATTTATTACAGCATTCACGCGAAGTTGCTAACCTTTGTGGCTTAATGGCTGCAGAACTTGGTTTAAATGCAAAACTAGCGAAAAGAGCAGGTTTATTACACGATATTGGTAAAGTTCCAGAATCTGAAAGTGAATTACCACATGCTTTATTAGGAATGCAATGGGCTGAAAAGTACAATGAAAATGCTGAAATATGCAATGCCATTGGTTCGCATCACGATGAAATAGAAATGACCACTTTAATTGCACCAATAGTACAAGTGTGTGATGCTATTTCTGGTGCAAGACCAGGTGCTCGCCGTCAGGTTTTAGATTCTTATATTCAACGTTTAAAAGATTTAGAAGATATTGCTTTTGGTTTTAATGGAGTTCAAAAGGCATATGCTATTCAGGCTGGTAGAGAGTTGCGTGTAATTGTTGAAAGTGAAAAAGTGAGCGATGCAAAAGCAGGTGAACTATCTTTTAATATATCTCAAAAAATTCAAAATGATATGACGTATCCAGGTCAGGTTCGTGTAACTGTAATTAGAGAAACCAGAGTCGTGAATATTGCAAGATAAACTTAGCAACATTTAGTTTTATAAAAAAAATCTCACCAAAGTGAGATTTTTTATTTTCTAGGATGAAATGTATTTACAACTTTTTTTAAAAAGCTTTTATCTAAATGCAAATAAATTTCTGTAGTAGTGATACTTTCATGACCTAACATTTGCTGAATAGCTCTTAAATCGGCTCCTCGTTCTAATAAATGTGTAGCAAAAGAATGTCTGAATGTATGTGGACTTATTTTCTTTTTGACACCTATTTTGATTGCTAAATTTTTGATAATAGTAAAAATCATTACACGAGATAAATTTTTACCGCGTCTATTTAAAAAAACAGTGTCTTCAAACCCTTTTTGAGTTGTTATATGTGTTCTTATTGAATTTATGTATAATTCAATATATTTTTGAGTTTGATTGTTAATAGGTACAAAACGTTGTTTATTTCCTTTACCAATAACTCGAATAAAACCTTCATCAAAAAATAAATCAGAGCGTTTTAGATTGATAAGTTCTGAAACTCTGAGTCCACAACTGTACAAGGTTTCTAAAATAGTTCTGTTACGTTCTCCTTGTGGCTTGCTTAAATCTATAGCGTTTATTAATACATCAATTTCTTCAAGAGATAACGTATCTGGCAATTTTCTGCCAATTTTTGGGCTTTCAATTAAATCAGTAGGATTGTTCTTTCGATATTCTTCAAAAATCAGATAATCGAAAAAGTTACGAATACCTGAAATTAATCGAGCTTGTGAACGAGCATTTAATTGTTTTGAAACGGAATAGATAAATTGCTGAATTATTTCTTCAGAAATTGTAATTGGAGAAACTACTATTTCATTTTCTTCTAAGTATGAAATCAGCTTTTTTACATCTCTAGAGTAACTATCAATAGAATTTTGGGCTAACCCTTTTTCTATTTTTAAATAGTACTGATAATCTTGTAAAATTGAAATCCATTTCATATGTTAAATTTTATTTTTTAGTGGTAACATATGCTGTTTGCTATTAATCATTTCGTTGTGTGTCAAAATTTGTTATGCTCGTTTCATTTGATAAAAATAAGTAATATATTCGCACTTTAATATCTAATACATGAAAATACTAATTTTAAATGGGCCTAATTTAAACTTATTGGGTAAACGAGAGCCTTCAATTTATGGAAATTTAACCTTTGAAGATTTTTTTGAAGATCTTAAGAAGAAATACCTAACTGTTGAATTAGATTATTTTCAAAGTAATGTTGAAGGTGAAATTATAAATAAGTTACATGAAGTTGGATTTACTTATGAAGGCATCATTTTAAATGCTGGTGCATACACACATACCTCAGTAGCTATTGGTGATGCTATTAAAGGTGTTGAAACACCCGTTATTGAAGTGCATATTTCTAATGTCCATGCTCGAGAAGAGTTTCGCCATATTTCTTATATTGCACCAAATGCAAAAGGCGTTATTGCTGGCTTCGGTTTGCAAAGTTACGAGTTAGCTTTACAAAGCTTTTTATAATTTTAGATGGGGCATTAGCTCAGTTGGCTAGAGCGTTTGGCTGGCAGCCAAGAGGTCATCGGTTCGACTCCGATATGCTCCACAAAATTTTAAAATGTGAAGATTACTTTCTTTTAAACGTATAAGTTGCAGTAAAAATTCCAGAAAGAATTAATAGCAAACTATATAAATGAATCATTCCAATAGTTTCATTTAAGAGTAAATACGCTAGCAATCCGCTAAAAATAGGTAACGTATAATATACCATTCCAGCATTTGCAGGACCAATGCTTTCAATTGCTTTGTTCCATAAAACATAAGCGGTTAATGATGCAAAAATACCTACATACAAAATAGATGCTACAATTTTTGGTTCAAATTGGATATCAGGTATCGTTAGTGTTTCCCAAATAAAGAAAGGAAACATATATAAAAGTCCTAAAATAAATGTGCTTAACTGAAAACTTAAAAGACTAAGTTTTTTAGGTTTATTCTTTACTAAAATACTATAAATGGCAAATACAATTGCAGCTATTAACATCCAAATATCACCAATAGCAAACGATAAATTTAGAAGCTTCTCTAATTCACCTTTTGTAATTAATAAAACGACTCCAAAAAGCACCAAAACAATTCCAATACTTTTATTAAATTTTCGCTGCATTTTTTATGAATATTACCTTCTAAAACTGAATACCTTCTATTTGGGACTCCAAACTATATGAACATTTACTCTTTATTCTGACATATTACAAAGATAAAAAAAATTAGAAGCTAAAGCGAGATGCACTAAAGTGCATAGTTTTAACTAAATTTGTTTAAATTTTTAGTCAACCTATTTCAGGAATATTCAGTTTTAAGGTACTGCTAACGGGTTGCAATGCTAGGTTTCCGTGCTATTATTTTCAATTTTACTACTATAAATAAGTTTCTATTAAGGTGTGTTTTATTTTTTTTAGTTAATCTTAAATTATTAGAGTACTTTTGCAAACGGATTATATATCTTTTGATATCAATCAATCAATTTCTATCATTTTTGTTGATGAGCCTTAAAATAATCTACAAAGGCATTAGCAAACTTCATACCTATAGTTGAGTTTTTATTAATCAGTCCAAGCATCAAAGTACTAAAAAATGGTACGCTTAAGTGCTTTTTATTGAGTGTTTACGCTTTTTTTTGATGACACCAAATAAATAAAATATGAATATAAATTCAGAAAATTATTATGGTGACAATCGTATTTCTACGGCATTACTTCTTGCAGCAGGAACAGGTAGTCGTTTATTTCCTTTAACTAAAAGTTTTCCCAAGTGCCTTACTTTTGTAAACGAAAAGTCAATTATTGAAAGACTTGTCACTAATTTAAAAAAGCAAGGATTTACTCGTCTAGTAATTGTTACAGGCTATAAAAAAGAATGCATCAAGGATTTTCTTGGGAGTAAATCAGGAAATTTAGCTATTGAGTATATAAATAGTCCTCTTTACTTAACCACCAACAATATATATTCACTTTGGATAGCTCGTAATATTATAAATGAACCTTTTGTTCTTTTTGAAAGTGATTTGGTTTTAGATACATCTCTGCTCAATGAAATGGTTTTACCAGATAAGATGGCAGTTGCAAAAATGCAGCCTTGGCTTAATGGAACTACGGTTTTGATAAATAAATTAAATCAAGTTACCCATTTTCAGAAAGGAACAACAGAAATATATACAGGTACTCGTTATAAAACAGTTAATATTTACAGTTTTTCACTTTCATCATGGCAAGCCATTGTAAAAAGGCTTAATCAATTTATTTCAGCAGGGATAGTTAATTGTTATTATGAAACTGTTTTTTCTGAAATGATTGATGATAATAGTCTATCTCTTGAAGCTGTTTCGTTCGACCATAAACCCTGGTATGAAATAGATACTATTAATGATTTAGCCGAAGCAGAAAAACTTTTCCCAATAGAATTAAAAAAACGAACGAAGCAAAAAGTGGCAAACGCATAGTGGTTTATGATTAAATAATGAAAAAAGCTAACGATGGAAAATAAATATAAAACACAAGAGGAGAAATACGAATATTTATCAAAACAGCATGGCGGCTATTACAGGCATAATTTTACAGACCATGCCTACTTATATAATTTATATTTCCCTCCAAAAGAAGTGTTTGCACATCTTAAAGATAATATTCATAATTTAGTGTTGAATTATCCTATGGCGCAAAATGCTCTTGCTGAACTTATTGGTGATATTATAAAGCAACCAACTGAAAGAATAATTGTTGGAAATGGTGCTGCTGAAATTATTAAAATACTTTCAGGACATTTAGCAAAGAAAATAATTGTTCCTGTTCCCTCATTTAACGAATATGTCAATGCTGCACCAGAAGGAAATGTGGTAGAATTCCCACTTGAATTTCCATCCTTCCAACTTGATATAGATAAATTTGCAGCAGAGGCAATAAAAGTCGGAGCAGATATGGCTGTTGTAGTAACACCCAATAATCCTACTTCAATACTAGTACCAAAATCCGATTTAATACGTTTAGCACAAAAGCTAAAAGGACACAATTGTATGCTTATTATTGATGAATCATTTCTTGATTTCGCTGAAAACAAAGAGGAGATTAGTTTGGAACAGAACATTGCAGAATATCCAAACATGGCTATACTTAAAAGTATGAGTAAAGCCTATGGAATATGTGGACTTAGAATTGGATACATGTTAACTGCAAACCTAGAATTTGCTGATGCGGTTAGAAACGGAATTCATATTTGGAATATCAATGGGTTTGCCGAAGAATTTCTTCGAATATTACCAAAGTATAAACAAGAATTTGAAGATAGCTGCGAAAAGGTTAAAGCTGATAGAGATATTTTCTATAAAAAATTATGTAATATTGAAGGAATGACTGTTTTTAAACCAGATGCAAACTATATTTTTTGCCGTTTACCCGATGACGCTTTAAGCGGACCCGAAATAACAAAGCATTTATTTATTAAGCATAATATTTATATAAAAGATAGTGCCGAAAAAACACAACCCGATGCAACTCGATATATTCGAATTGCTAGTCGTACCAATGAGGAGAATAACAAACTTATTGAAGCTTTGAAGGATGTAATATATAAAAAAAAGAACTAATTTGAACAACAAAAAACAGCCAGGCATGCTTACATTCGCCAAAGATTTACCAAATATTTGTTCTCTTTTAGGCTTGTTGAGTACTGTAATAGGAATCTATTTTGCCATAAAAGGGAATTTCCCAGCTTCAATTATTGCGGTATTATGGGCTGTGTTATTTGATTGGTATGATGGAATTATAGCCAGAAAAATGAAAAATAGAACAAAAGCACAAGGCGTATTTGGAGGTCAACTTGACTCAATGATAGATATTGTGAGTTTTGGTGTTCTGCCCGCAATTCTACTTTTAAGCTACGGAAATTATAATATTTGGTTCATACCTGGAGCTTTTGTAATTATAGCTACTAGTGCTATCAGGTTGAGTTATTTTAATATTTATGGACTTGTTGATAATAAATATAGGGGACTCGCCCTTGATAACAATGTGCTCATTCTGTCTTTTATCTTTTTATTTGAAAGATTCTTTCAAGATGTTATTTTTTCAATAATAATATATACAATCTTGATGGTTCTATCGGCATTAAATCTATCCTCAATTTCTACTCCAAAATTTAGTGGGAAATGGATTTATGTACTAGTGATATATGTTCTAGTCTTAACATCAGTTTTTGGTTGGATTTTGTATAGTAGATAATAGAATTTAATGGATAACGTATAGAGAAAACTAGCTATAAACCCAACATCAGTTGCAGTTATGATTTGGAATTTAAATAGGATCATTTTCAATAAATGTAGGATTGTTGTATTGAAATTACTTTTTAGTATAAAAACTCTTTTAGTTCAGTTGTTGTCAAAGTTTTATTTAATTGTTAGTATTAATTAACGTTATTATTTTCCAACCAAATCAAGCCATTGGTAAATAAGCGAATAGTATATCAATTGCGATAAACCAAGTAGGAGTAGGTAACATGAATGAATTTATAATTCCTCCAAGCAAAAAGAAGACTCCAATAGTTAATGCTAGTTTCATTTTATGTTTTGAAGCAATTAATGTTCCTAAAGTATGTTGCTAAAAAGGGGGGAATAAAATGTTTAGATTGAAATAAATAAATTGATGCTTTTAACCTTCATGGTAGTAACATCTGCTCCTTCAGGATGAGGTATTACAGAACCACTTACCAGAATAACCCAATATTTACGATACTACCAATAACCAAACCTAAAATATTTCTAACTAATAAATTCATAATTAATTTTATTTATTGAGAAATTTAATAAAATAATTATACTAACTAAACTAATTATTTATTCTTTTTGGATTTGAAAGTAGCTGTAATAATACCAATAAGAATTAAAATTAGGCTAATTAAATGTAACATTCCTATAGTCTCATTTAAAAAAAGAAATGCCAAAAAACCGCTGAATAAAGGCAGCGTATAATAAATTATAGCTGCATTTGTTGGACCAATTTTTATAATGGCTTTATTCCAAAGTAAATAAGCAGTTAAAGAGGCAAAAATACCAATATAGCCAATTGAAAAAATAATTTTCGGGGTGAATTCAACAGGTGGAACTGTAAGAGTTTCCCAAATAAAGAAAGGAAACATATATAAAAGTCCTAAAATAAATGTGCTTAACTGAAAACTTAAAAGACTAAGTTTTTTAGGTTTATTCTTTACTAAAATACTATAAATGGCAAATACAATTGCAGCTATTAACATCCAAATATCACCAATAGCAAACGATAAATTTAGAAGCTTCTCTAATTCACCTTTTGTAATTAATAAAACGACTCCAAAAAGCACCAAAATAATTCCAATACTTTTATTGAAAGTTATTTTTTCTTTATAGAAAATACGTGAGAGAAGTACTATAAATACAGGAAAAGTAATAGAAATTAATGAAAGGTTTATGGCAGTAGTTGTATGTCCTGCTACATAAATTAGTGTATTAAAAACTGTAACACCTAAAAATGAAACAATTGAAATGTATTTAATATTAACTATAATAATATTCCACTCAGAAACTAATTTTTTAAGAGCAAAAGGAAATAATACAAGTACTGCAACCAGCCATCTATAAAATGCTAAGCTAATAGGAGGGATGCTTTCATTTAAATCTCTGGCAATAATAAAATTACCCGACCAAATTGCAGTGGCACCTAATGCAAATACATAACCTAAAACTAATGGTTTATTGGAGTTTTTATTTTTCAAATTATTTTTTCAATGCTATTAATTATTTCAGAAGAAGTTGTTTTAAAATCAAACCAATTAATTGAAGTATCTTTTTTATTCCATGTTACTTGTCGTTTTGCAAACCTACGTGTATTTTTTTTAATTTCTGAAATGGCAAATTCTAACGTACAATTTCCATCTAAATATTGAAATAATTCTCTATATCCAACTGTTTGTAATGCGTTTAAGTTTTTATGTTCGTGTAATTTTTTAGCTTCTTTTAGTAGGCCTTCTTCTAGCATTGTATCAACTCGTTTATTAATACGATTGTACATAATTTCTCTATCAGCAGTTAAGCCAACTTTTATAGTTGTAAAATTTCGTTTTTCTTTGTTTTTATTTTTAAATGTTGAATAGGGCTTTCCAGTTCCAATACAAATTTCTAACGCTCTAATTAACCGATGTGGATTTTCAATTTCAATTGAGTTAAACGATTCACTATCTAACTCTTTTAATTTATTTTGAAGAAACTCAATGCCTTTATTTTGAAGTTGATAATTTAAGTTTTCTCTTATTTCAGGTTTTACTTCAGGAAAATAATCTAAACCACTAATCACAGCATTTGTGTATAAACCACTTCCGCCAACCATAATTACATGGTTATTTTTAAAAAATAATTCTTCCAATTTTAGCAATGCATCTTTTTCAAATTGACCAACACTGTAATTTTCAAAAACACTTCTGTTTTGTATAAAATGATGTTTTGCTGTTGCTAACTCTTCCGAAGTAGGAACAGCAGTACCAATGCTCATTTCTTTATAAAATTGACGAGAATCACTTGATATAATTTCAGCTTTAAAATGTTGTGCTAATTTAATACTTAAAGCTGTTTTTCCTATCCCTGTAGCACCAACAACAGTTATTAAATAGTTATTCATTGTGTAATTTTTCACCACATTTATGGCAGAATTTAGCATTGTCTAAATGTTTATCATATGAGCAGTTAGCACAACTTTGGGTATTGGTATTTATGTTACTATCCTGTTTAGTCATTTCTGAAGTAACAATACCGGTAGGTACAGCAATAATTCCATACCCTAAAATCATAACAATGCTTGCAATAAACTGACCAAATGGAGTATGTGGTGCTAAATCTCCATAGCCAACAGTTGTAAGTGTTACAATTGCCCAATACATACTGTGTGGTATGTTGGTAAATCCATTTTCAGGCCCTTCAATTAAATACATTATTGTTCCAAGTATTATGGTAAGAACTATAACACTAAATAAAAAAACAAATATTTTAATTTTACTTGCTTTTAGTGCTTTTGTTAAATTCATGGATGCACCTAAATAGCGTGTAAGTTTAAGTATTCTAAATACTCTAAGTAAACGTAATGCGCGTAAAGCAATTAAAGCATGAGTGCCTACAAAAATTATAGATAAGTATTTTGGTATGGTAGCTAAAAAATCTATAACACCATAAAAACTAAAAATATAAGATGCTGGTTTTTTAATAGTAACAATACGTGCTATATACTCTAATGTAAATAGGATGGTGATGATCCATTCAGAAATATTTAAAAAGTTATGATACTTTGCATCAAAACTTTCTACACTTTCTAACATTACTAGCAAAATACTTACTAAAATTGTGAGTATTAAAATAATGTCGAACCATTTTCCGTTTTTTGTATCAGCTTCATAAATTATTTCATGAAGTTTCACTTTCCAATTTTCTTTAGGTAATTTATTTTTCAAAATTATAGTATAATAAAGTTATCACTAAAATAA
>CAYPNJ010000004.1:31592-45046 GCA_964412305.1 uncultured Lutibacter sp.
CTTTAGGTAATTTATTTTTCAAAATTATAGTATAATAAAGTTATCACTAAAATAATTATTTTATTTGTGTTCAGTCCTTTTTTTATAAATAATTTATATTTTTTGAATTAAAATTGGTGTTTTTTGAGATTTAATGACTTGATTGTACAATATTTTAAGTGTTACGTATTCTGAGTTATAAAAAATAGGTTTGTTTATTTTAAAGGTACTATTTAGCAAAATTTTAGCGCCATTTTGTTGTGTAATTAATTTAAAACTCCCACTATTTTTAGGCAATGTTAAGGCCTTTGATTTTGGGAAAGATTTTATAGTATATTTTTCAGAAACATTTAGTGATAAATTGACAATATATTTTCGTTGAAAGCCAAAATCAACAGGGTATAAGCGATTTTCTAATTTAAAAGGATTACTTTTTATTTGTTCAAAAAGAAATGGATTTAAATAATAATTAGTAAAATCCTCCTCATTTTCTATTAAAATTTCAATGGTTTCTATAAGCGGTTTATCAATTTCATTTTTAGAATTTATAGTATAGCTAACGACCTCTAAAGTGCTAAAATATGATTCAAATTCAGACATGATATCATTATCATTTTTATTTTGTAATTGCTTTCTTCGAAATATGGCTTCATATCCAAAACTAGCTTTTCTTATTTTCCCAGTTATTGTACAGTCGTTATTAAATTTTAAACTAGCACTTAGTTGAGTTTTGGAATTGTTTTCAGGCACAATGTTTTGCCAATAGCTAGGGTCTTTAAAATTCATGACTCTACCAAAACTATTAAGGCATCTAAACGGTAGCAATCCAAAAGGGACTAATTTATCAGTTGCATCAAGTAAATAAGTTTTATTATCAATAGTTAATTTAGCAATGAAGTAATTAAAATCAGACAAAACTGGGTAGAGCTTTGTTGGAAGTCCATTATCACGTGTAGAAATTAGCATCAATTCAGCATTAATTCCTTGTGATTTCATTGCATTAATTAAGGAGATGTTAATTTCTCCCACATTTCCAATCTTGTTTTCAAATGCATTTTTACAGTCAATTTCACCAAATATATTTGTATGTTTATTCCAAGTAAAGTGATTTTTAACATATTTATAAATTGCTTTTGCTTTCTCTAATTTGGTAGGAAGTAGCTTAATTTTTGAAGGTATTTTATCTTCGAAATACTTATATCTTTTTAATTGACCTCCTATATTTTTATCACTTTTAAGTTCTTTGTCTACAGCTTTCCATGTGGTTGTGTATTTATCTTTATTTCCACTAATTTTTTGATAATAAGATAATTCAAATTTAATTTTTGAAATAAAATTTTTTCTGTTAGTCATATGTTCCTCTTCTATAAAAGCAGGAATATTTTCCATAGCATAAGTAACTTCTTCACAACTAGATGCTCTTTCAAACTCATGCATTACAAAACAATTTCTTTTAATTGTTGAAGTATTCGTTTTTAATTTCAAATAACCAGACAGTTTTCTATTAAAAAAAAAATTCCCAGGAATAGAGGCTTTAAATTGGCTAAATTTTGTTGGTATACTTGTTTGGAAAGTCCAACTTACTAAATTAAACCTTATGGGTGTTAGCACTATAAATTCAACTTCTATAATACTTCCCTCTTTTAAATTTGGCAGGGTGAATTTTATTTCTTTTCTATTGCTACTAATTTTCTCATTGTAGATTAAACTTGCGCTTAAATATGTTTTATCAGTATTATTATGTGTAACAGCTCTAATTTCTTTTATGGTTGAATTGTTATTAAGGGGTATTGTATATGTAGCGTGTTTAAACCCTTCTTTTTTAAATAATTTTATTTTCTGATAGTATTTCGTACTTACTCTTCTATATTTCTTTTGGGCAATTTCATCAGTTACATTTACAAAAGTAGTTGTACCTAAGTCCATTAATACAACTGCATTAGCTGTAGTATCTAACTCATATCTATTTAAAGCTAACTCTTCATTTGTAAGTTTACCAAATGTATATTCAGAATTATTTTGTGAATTTGTTATAATTGTGAAAAATATAAATAGAAGTAAAGTAGTTTTTTTCATGATAGTTTAAAGGTGTTTTAATTTATTTTTTTAATGCCAATAGGTGTTTTATGATTGTTGATGATATAATTAAATATTTTTTTTAGTGAGTGATATTCAAAATTTGTATAAATAGGTTTAGCTATTTGAATAGTACTGTTTAATGTTATTCTTGAATTTTCATGTTTTTTTGTAATAAGGGTAAAGGAACCTCCATTTTTAATTAGTTTGAAAGCTTTAGATTTTGGAAAAGATTCAATGCTATAATTTTTAGGGATTTCTAAAGAAAAATTAACGATATTTTTAAATGGAAAACCAAAGTTTACGGGGTACAACCTGTTTTCTTGTTTGAATGGATTTTCTTTGTATTGCTCTGTAAAAAAAGGATTTAAAAAAAGCATATTAATATCATCAGGCACTTCAATTTCAATTTCAAATGTTTCTATTAAAGGTTTGTTTATTGCTTTTTTGTTATTAATTTTATAATTAATTATTTCCAAATTATTAAAGTTGCTTTCTAATTCAGTAATGATGTCATCATTGGATTTATTTGAGACTTCTTCTCTTTTTAGCAATGCATTGTAACCAAAACTAACTCTTCTTAACTTTCCATAAAAACTGCCATCTTCATTTAGTTTTAAACTTGCAAATAATTGTGTTTTTGAATTTTTTATTGGTTCAATATCAAACCAATAACTTTCATTTTCAAAATCCATAACCCTCCCATAACTGTTTAAGCATTTATGGGGCAATATACCAAATGGAGTTAGTTTACTTGTTGCATCTAATAGATAGGAAGTACCTTCAATATTAACTTTAGCAATAACATAGTTAAATTCTGTTATTACTGGATAAACTTTAGTGGGAGAGCCATTATCTCTAGTAGAAATTAGCATTAATTCTGTATCCAAACCACCTGCTTTTAGGGCATTAATTAGTGAAATATTAATTTCACTTACATCACCCGCTTTATTTTTATAAGCTTCGCGAATATCAACATAACTAAACATTCCATTAATTCCAGTCCAAGTGTAATAGTTTTGAATAAACTTGTAAATAAACGTTGCTTTTTCTAAGTCTGAAGTAATTAGACTTAAAGCAGGTGGAAGCTTATTTTTGAAAAATGACATTTTTTTTAGCTGTTTTCCAATATTTTTATCTTTTTTAAATCTAAGGTCAACATCTTTCCAAGTGGTAGTATAGTATTTTTTAAAACCATCAAAGCGTTTGAATTTTGATAATTGAAATTCAATTTTTGAAATGAAATTATCTTTATCAGTCATATATTCTTCTTCAACAAATGCTGGTATGTTTTCCATAGCGTATGTTATAACCTCACAGCTTGCAGATTTAGAATACCCTGGAACAATTAAGCAGTTTTCTTCAATTGTTGTAGTATTTACTGATAATTTATGATAACCATTTAGCATTCTATTATATGCAAAATTTAGTGGAATATAAGCTTTGTACGTACTATATTTTGTTGGAATATTAGATTGGAACTCCCAACTTCTAAGGCTTAAGTTTAAGCTAATAGGAGTTTCAATAGTATATTCAACCTCTATGATGCTTCCTTCTTTTAAATTAGGCATTGTAAAACTTACTTTCCTATAGTTATCAGTTATTCTTTCTTTAAAAATTTGAGTTTTGCTTAGCTTTATTATACTTGATTTATTGCAAGTAATACCTTTAATATCTATAATGTTTTCTTGGAAGTCATCATCGTTATAAATGTAAATTTCAAAAGTTGAATGTTCAAACCCTTTTTTATTAAAAATTTTAATTTTTTTATTAAACTTAGTGCTAATTATAACTTTACGGTATTTATATTTGAATTCTGTGATGCCAGATGTATAAAGAACAACTGCATTAGCAGTGGAATCTAAATCGTATGTTTTTAAATTTAATTCTTCATTAGTTGGCTCTCCAAACGTATAGCTAATTTGTTCTTGAGAATTTATGTTAGTGGATAAAAAGAATGCAAAAAGTATAACAATTTTTTTCATAGTTTAGCTTTCACTCAAAAGCGTATTAATTTTTCCACCTTATTTTTTTGCAAGTATGTTTTTATAATATCTCTATTTAGTTTAGAGTTTTCCATTGGCGAGATTAAAGTTCTAAGAATTTCAATATTGTTAATTTGGTAGCTTAAGTCTGCATAACAAAAACCCTTAAATTCATTATTTTCAATTAATAAAACCGATTTTTCTCCAGTGGTTCTACCTTTATCAATAACTAATAAATTTTCGTTACTAAATTCAATACTTGCTGCTTTGACTTTAGCATTATAATTATATTTAGGGTTGTTAATTTTAACTTCTTCTGTATATTTTAACTGAGCAATCAATTCATTTCCAGTTTCTTCATAAGAAACCGTAATTACACTATTTTGTATAATCTTTGCTTTTTTTGAAGTCCGTAAAAATAACTGATTTACAGTCTTTTTTATATTTTTACCTTTTCCAATATAAAGAATAGTGCTTGAACTATTATGAATATAAAATAACCCCGTTTTAGATGGTAAATCATCTAAAATTTCCAACAATTTAGGAACTAAGGTTCTAGATGTTTCAATTTTAATGGCCTGTTTTACTATTTCTTTATCAGTATCTTTATTTAGCAATAATTTAAAAAGTTGAACGGTTGCAATTGCATCTCCATCGGCTCTATGACGACTAGACATTGGAATTCCTACAGATCTGCACAATCTCCCTAATTTATAGGAAGCTAAGTCTGGAATTAGTTTTTTACTCAATTCTACTGTGCAAAGTGTTTTGCGTTCAAACTTAAAGCCTAATCGTCTAAATTCTGTAGTTAAAATTCTATTGTCAAAATTTGCATTATGAGCAACCAAAACACAATCGGTTGTTATTTCAATTATTCGCTTTGCAACTTCAAAAAACTTAGGGGCATTTTTTAGCATTCCGCTATTAATCCCTGTTAAATTAACCACAAATGGTTGTATTTCTCGTTCAGGATTTACCAAAGTTAGAAATTGATCTACTATTTGATGTCCATCAAATTTATAGATAGCAATTTCAGTAATTCCTTCTTCATTGAATTTACCTCCTGTAGTTTCTATGTCTAATATTGCGTACAAATTATGCGTAATTACGTATTCCAAAAATTAAACTTCCAACTCTAATCATTGTGCTACCTTCTTCAATGGCTATTTTATAATCTCCACTCATACCCATTGAGATTATTAACGGATTAAAATTGTGTGTTTTGTTATTTTGAAATTTATTAAAGTAGTCTTTTAATGTTTTAAATTCGGTTCTAATAATAGCTTTGTTTTCAGTAAACGTAGCCATTCCCATAAAACCTTTGATATTGATATTTTTTAATGCTGAAAATTCTTCAGAAGCAATAATAGTTTCAATGTCAGTTATAGATAAACCAAATTTTGTTTCTTCTTTTGCAATTTTTAATTGTAACAAACAATTAATTACTCTTTGATGTTTTATTGCTTGTTTGTTAATTTCTTTTAAAGTTTTAAAGCTATCTACACCGTGAATTAAATGTACAAAATTTGCCATAGACTTCACTTTATTTCTTTGCAAATGCCCAATCATATGCCATTGAATATCCTTAGGAAGTTTTTCATGCTTTTCAACCATTTCTTGAATTTTATTTTCACCAAATGCTTTTTGTCCGGCTTCATAGGCTTCTAAAATGGCTGAAGTAGGTTTGGTTTTAGAAACTGCAATTAAAGAAACATGTTTAGGCAGTACACTTTTTATATGTTGTAAATTATTAGTTATACTCACTACTATCCATTTAATTTATTAATAACTAATCCAGAACGTAATTTAGGTTCAAACCAGGTTACTTTTGGAGGCATAATGTTACCTGTATCGGCAATGTTCATTAATTGATTCATACTTACTGGAAATAAGGCAAAAGCTACTGCCATTTCCCCAATATCTACGCGTTTGCTTAATTCATCTAAACCTCTAATTCCACCAACAAAATCAATGCGCGTATCAGTCCTTAAATCTTTTATATTTAAGATAGGCTCTAAAATAAATTTTGATAGTACACTTACGTCTAAACTATCTATTGGATTGTCATCGTTGTAAGTTGGTTTACTAGCAGTTAAGCCATACCATTTCCCATTTAAGTACATAGAGAAATCATGTAGCTTTTCGGGTTTTATTACAGATTCACTAATTTGTGTAATTCCAAAGTGTTCACTTATTTTTTCTAAAAATTCAGCAGGTTTAAAACCATTTAAATCTTTTACAACTCTGTTGTAATCAATTATTTGAAGTTGGGTGTCTGGAAAATGAACTGCCATAAAGTAGTTATATGGCTCATTACCAGTATGATTAGGATTTTTTTTACGAAACTCACTACTCATGTTTGCAGCAGCAGCAGTTCTATGATGTCCATCAGCAACATACGTACAAGGTACTTTTTTCTTAAAAAGAAGCTCTATTTTTTTATTAATTGTTGTATCATCTATTACCCAGAAATGATGCCCAAATCCATCTTCAGAGGTAAAATCATATTCAGCTTTATTATTAATTACAATGTCAGAAACAATGGCATCAATTTCTGGAACAGCTCTATAGGTAAAAAAGACAGGTTCAATGTTTGCTTCTAAAATTCTTGAAAGAACTTTGCGATCTTCTTCTTTGTCTGGACGAGTTAATTCGTGTTTTTTTATATTTCCATCAATATAATCTTGACAAGAAGCAGCTCCAACAATCCCATATTGTGTTTTACCATTCATTGTTTGCGCATAAATATAATATTTATCCTCACTATCTTGAACTAAATATTTTTTCTCTTGAAAAGCTTCAAAATTAGATTTTGCGTGAAGATATACTTTTTCAGAATGTGAATCTGTTCCTTTTTCGAATTCAATTTCTGCACGTGTAATACGTAATAAAGATGCTTCTTTTCCATTAGCCATTTGGGTAGCTTCTTCAGAATTCATGACGTCATAAGGTAAGCAAGCTACCTCTTCTACTTTATTTTTAGGAGGGCGAAGTCCTTTAAAGGGTTTAATTATTGCCATTAGTTATTTAAAATATTGAAAATTAAGAATTCAAAGTTACGGTTTTTCAATATTTTACAAATGAAAAAGGGCTGTTATTTTAACAGCCCTTTTATTCTATATCTAATTTAAAAATTTAGTTCAAAATTTCAATAATTTGCTGAGCCAATTCTGTTCCAATTCTATCTTGTGCCTCACCTGTTGCAGCACCAATATGTGGCGTTAATGAAAGCTCAGGATTCATTAATAATTGAATTTCAGGTGTTGGCTCATTTTCAAAAACATCTAAAGCAGCACCTGAAATTTGACCATTTTCTAAAGCCTTTACTAGGGCAACTTCATCAATAACACCACCCCGAGCAGCATTAACAATAAAAGCTTCATTTTTCATTAATTCAAATTCTTTAGTTGAAATAACATACTCATTTTGAGCTGGTACATGTAATGAGACAAAATCTGATTCTTTTAAAACTTCTTCTTTGCTTATGGTATTTATAGCAAAGAAAAGTGTTTGATGATCAAAAAACTCTAATTCTAAATTTGCCGCATCTAAAAAAGGGTCAAATGCAATAACTTTCATACCTAACCCTAAGGCTACTTTTGCAGTAGCTTGTCCAATTCTTCCAAAACCAATTACACCTAAAGTTTTTCCTTTTAATTCAATTCCTTTAGCATACGATTTTTTAAATTGTTTAAACTTAGTATCTCCTTCTAAAGGCATATTTCTATTTGAATCGTGTAAAAAACGTGCCAATCCAAATAAATGAGCAAAAACAAGTTCTGCTACAGAATGTGAGGATGCAGCAGGCGTGTTAATAACACTAAGTCCTTTTTCTTTGGCATACTCTACATCAATATTGTCCATTCCAACACCGCCACGACCAATAATTTTTAATGATGAACAATTATCAATAATATCTTTTCTAACTTTGGTTGCACTTCTAACAAGTAGTACAGAGATTTCATTGTCGTTAATATATGTAACTAGTTGTTCTTGTGCTACGGTTGTTAAATCAACTTCAAAACCAGCTTTTTCAAGTGCTTTTACACCACTAGTTGCTATACCGTCATTTGCTAATACTTTCATTCTAAATATATTTATTTTTATGAATTTTGTTTTTCTAGTTGTTGCATTGCATTTATAAGTAATTGAATGCTTTCTATTGGCATTGCATTGTAAATACTTGCACGGTATCCACCGACAGATCTATGACCTTTTAAACCGCTAATACCTGCATTATTCCATATTTTATCAAATGTGTCTTTATCCTCTTCATTAGTAAGGTTAAAAGTGACATTCATTAATGAACGATCTTCAACTTCAGCAAAACCTTTAAAATGAGGGTTTCTATCAATTTCAGCATATAATAATGCAGCTTTTTCTTTATTGATTTTTTCAATGGCAGCAACACCACCTAAATTTTTTAACCATTCTAATGTTAACAATGATGTGTAAACTGCAAATACTGGAGGTGTATTGAACATACTATCTTTGCTTAAATGTACCTGATAGTCTAACATTGAAGGTATTTTACGACCTGTTTTACCTAGGATTTCATCTTTAATAATTACCAATGTTGTACCTGCAGCACCCATATTTTTTTGAGCTCCTGCATAAATTAAATCGAACTGTGAAAAGTCTAATTGACGCGAGAAAATATCAGAACTCATGTCAGATACTAATAAACTATCACCTTTTGGAAATTCGTTAAACTGTGTTCCGTATATTGTGTTGTTTGATGTGTAGTGTACATAATCTACATCAGAAGGGATTGTATAATTTTTAGGAATATAATTATACACCTTATCTTTTGATGAAGCAATAACTTCTACATCTCCAAATAATTTTGCTTCTTTCAATGCTTTTGCACTCCAAGCACCTGTATCTATATATGCTGATTTTCCGTCAACCTTTAAAAGGTTGTACGGTGTCATTAAAAATTCTAAACTAGCACCACCTTGTAAAAATAATACTGAATAGCCTTTAGGAATATTTAATAATTCTATAACTAAACTTTTTGCTTTTTCCATTACAGCAATAAATTCTTTACTTCTATGTGATATTTCAATTAAGGATAAACCAATACCATTAAAGTTGTTTACAGCTTCCGAAGCTTTTTTTAAAACTTCTTGAGGTAAGATACTTGGACCTGCACTAAAATTATGTTTTTTCATATGTGTTTAGTAAGAATTTATATAAATGCAAATTTCGGAAAAAAAGAAATAGAGCGTATATATTTATTGGAAAAATATGTTATATATTTAACAAAAACTGCACAGTGTCAACACCATCAGCGTAGTCCCATAATTTAGGGTTTTGAGTTTCTCCAAATTTCACAAAATTTAAAACGTTTTCGTTACATGCAATACATTGAATTGAATCTTTTTTATTTGCTAATTTTTCTGTTAAAATCTTAAAAGAGTCGTAATATTCATAAAATAATGTTGCGATTGGTGATGCATAATTTTCATCTTCTTTCAACATAATAAATCCGTTTTCTTGTAATTTAAACAAGCTCATTAAATATACAGCTTTGTTATAATCGTAGTTGTTTTCGTATTTTTTGTAATTAATAATGTCGTTAAATTTATATAGAGCATTAAAAAGTGATTCAAAATCATAATTTCTAGGTATAAATATTTTAGAAACACTTCTACAGCCCAATCCAAAATATTGAAAAATATCCTCACCTAAAGCTTCCAACTCCTTTTGTGATTCTTTACCTGTTAATATTGCTACAGAATTTCTATTTTTTCTAATTATGTTTGGGTATTTTCCAAAATAATGTTCAAAGTAACGAGCTGTATTATTACTTCCAGTAGCAATAACAGCATCAAAATCAGTTAATTTCCCTTCAGTAAATGTTATTTTATTTTTAAAATATGGATTGTAATGCTCTAAAAATTTAGCAACTAATGGTAAAAAATGTGTATCGTTTGAAGATTGTTTTGCAATTACATAATGACCACTTATTAAAACCGATAAAAAATCATGAAACCCAACTAATGGAATATTTCCAGCCATAATAATAGCGACTGTTTTGGGTTCTTTTTTTTTGTTAAAAGTATAATTTGATGTCCATTTACTTAAGTTTTTATGAGTTAAGGCTTCACTCCAATTTTCAAATGCTTTTAATACATTGGGTTTGTTAAACCACCCATTAAATTCATGAGCTCTACTAATTTGCATTTCAAAAGCATCAAAAAATAAGGTATTAAATTCAGAGTTGTCATTTTTTTTAATTTTTGAAGTTTTAAACTGATTAAAAAACTTGCCTAGTTTTACAAATGCTTCAATTCGCTGCTCTAAATTCATTGTAATTATAATTTTATATTTGCAAAATTAATCTAATTAATAGTATGGCAATAAAAATAACTGATGAATGTATAAATTGTGGTGCTTGTGAAACAGAATGTCCAAATAATGCAATTTATGAAGCTGCTGAAGATTGGAAATTTTCTGATGGAACTACGCTCTCAGGAACTGTAATTTTACCAAATGGAAAAACTATAGTTGCTGATGAATTACAAGAGCCATTAGATGATGAAGTATATTATATTGTTGCAAGTAAATGTACTGAGTGTAAAGGGTTTCATGAAGAACCTCAATGCGCTGCCGTTTGCCCTGTAGATTGTTGTGTAACGGATAAAAAAAATAAAGAAACAGGAGAGCAGTTAATAGCGAAACACCAATTTTTACATAAAGAGTAATTTGCATAAATTTGTTTACCTTAGCATTTTTAACCTTATTAAATATAGAATTTCATGAAAAAGAGTTTAATCTCATGCTTGGTTGTTTTTTTATTTTTTACAATTTCTTATTCACAAAGCAAAATACGAGTTACAGTTAATTATCCTGATGCAGAGATTTTTAAAGTAGTAGGAGGAGAGGTCTTAAAACCATCTTTGGGCTTTGGTTCAATTTTATTGAAATTAAGTAAAAAAAGCCTTAATAAAATTAAGATTGTAAAAGAAGGCTTTGAACCAGTTATTCAACAATATCCACGAACTGTAAGATGGCCTAAACAAGTTCAAGTAAATTTAGAAAACAGAGTCATTCAAATAACTTCACAACCTTTTGATGCAGAAATATATGTTGAAGGTAATAATGTTGGAACAAAAAATTATGAATTAGTGCTGTTAAAGGACGCTATAATAACTGTTGAGTTAAAAAAGAAAGGTTATAAAACAGTTACTAAAACTTATTTTAATGTAGATGGCAAAGAAGAACCACCACTAAAAGGTGCTCTTGCTCTTAAAGATAAAATAATTGAAATTAAAGTTTTTCCACCTGAGTCTGAAATATTTGTTAATCAGAGTAGTGTTGGTATAGGATCTGCTACAGTTACCATTCCAGAAAATGACTGTGTATTATTAGAAGTTAAAAAAGATGGTTTTGTTGGACGTGAAAAAGTTTTTTGCAATAAAGAGAATGATACGAAACCTCCTTATACTTATAAATTTACATTAACAGATAGATTGGTTAAAATTAGCGTTTCTCCAGATGATGCTGAAATTAAGGTTGATGGTAAAATAGTTGGAGTTGGAAGTTACGATTTAAAAGTGCCAGAAAACAAATGCATTCAGGTTCTTGCAATAAAAAAGAGTTTTTTAACTTTAAAGAAGAATTATTGTAATTCGGATGATTACCAAGAACCACCAACAAGAGACCATTTAGAGTTAAGAGAAGATGAAGCAATAAAAAATTCTATTTCAACAGATTTTGCAAATGTTAATTTTACAATAGCAGTAAGAGATGGAATGACTGAAGTTGAAGCTTGGAAGTTATTAAGCTCAATTGTTACTACAGAATTTGATGTACTTGAAGTTATTGATAGAGAAACAGGTTATTTACGAACAGCTTGGCAAGTACAAAGTTTTAATGGAGAGAGTACTATTAGAACAAGAGTTGTTGTTAAACTAGGAGACTCAAATCCATTAAAATATGTGATGAAAATAAGTAGCGAAAGAGCTGAAGGAGTTGTGAGTGTTAAAGACGATCAAGAATTTGAAGAATGGGGAAGGATTTTAAAAAAATATAAAAACATTATTGAAGAAGCGCAATCGAGATTGTAATTCTTAAAAATATAAGTAAAAAGCCTAAAATTAATTTTTAGGCTTTTTTTTTGAATTGAAATTTATAATTAATAAAACTTAATACTATATTTGCACCGCAAAAAAATTTAATTATGAAGGCAGGAATTGTAGGATTACCAAACGTAGGAAAATCAACTTTATTTAATTGTTTATCAAATGCAAAAGCGCAAAGTGCTAACTTTCCGTTTTGTACTATTGAACCTAATATTGGGGTGGTAAATGTACCAGATGATAGATTGGTGAAATTAGAAAAATTGGTTAATCCAGAGCATGTAATGCCAGCAACGGTAGACATTGTAGATATTGCAGGGTTGGTTCGTGGAGCAAGTAAAGGAGAAGGTTTAGGAAATCAATTTTTAGCAAATATAAGAGAAACAGATGCAATTATTCATGTAGTTCGTTGTTTTGATAACGATAACATTATTCACGTAGATACTACAATTGATCCTGTAAGAGATAAAGAAACTATAGATATTGAGTTACAGTTAAAAGATTTAGAATCTTTAGAAAAAAGAATAGATCGTGTTAAAAAAAATGCACGAACAGGAAATAAAGAAGCACAAAAAGAATTTAATGTGCTGGAAAAAGTTAGAATAGCATTAGAAGCAGCATCTTCAGTAAGAGCTGTTGAATTATCTGAAACAGAGCGTGAAGAGTACATTACTCCGTTACAGTTAATTACAGATAAACCAGTATTGTATGTTTGTAATGTTGATGAAAATTCAGCTGTTGATGGCAATGATTATGTAAAAGTTTTAAAAGAAGCTGTAAAAAATGAAAATGCTGAAGTAATTATTTTAGCAGTTGGTACTGAGGCAGATATTACAGAACTAGATAGTTTTGAAGAGCGTCAATTATTTTTAGAAGATTTAGGTTTGAATGAACCAGGAGCTTCTGTTTTAATTAGAGCCGCTTATAAACTATTAAAGCAACAAACGTATTTTACTGCAGGTGTTAAGGAAGTTAGAGCTTGGACTATAAATATTGGTGATACAGCGCCCCAAGCAGCAGGAGTTATTCATACCGATTTTGAAAAAGGATTTATTAGAGCTGAAGTTATTGCATATAGCGATTTTGTAAGTTATGGTAGTGAAGCCAAAGTAAAAGAAGCAGGTAAAATGCGTGTTGAAGGTAAAGAATACATTGTTAAAGATGGTGATGTGATGCACTTTAGATTTAATGTGTAAACATTATTTTACATTAAAATTAAAAATCACCTTTTTCAAGGCGATTTTTTTTGGAAAATCTAAAAATTAGTTGTTTCCATTACTTTCTAAGCCAAAATAATAATTACCTGTTATTGTTGAATTAGTGATAG
>CAYPNJ010000005.1:0-42138 GCA_964412305.1 uncultured Lutibacter sp.
TTGTAATTTTTATTGTTGAACTATGTAAAAATAACTAGTTTTGTCGAAATTAGTATTTTTTAATATAAAAGATGCAATATTTATGCCAAACATTTAATTATGAGTAAGAAATTAACAAAGAGAGAAACAGACTATTCTAAATGGTATAATGAATTAGTTGTAAAGGCAGATTTAGCTGAAAATTCTGGGGTAAGAGGCTGTATGGTAATTAAACCTTATGGTTATGCAATTTGGGAAAAAATGCAAGCAGAGTTAGATAGAATGTTTAAAGAAACAGGTCATGAAAATGCTTACTTTCCATTATTTATTCCAAAATCATTTTTAAGTAAGGAAGCTGCTCACGTAGAGGGTTTTGCAAAAGAATGTGCTGTAGTTACTCATTATAGATTAAAAACAGATGAAAAAGGAGGTGTTATAGTTGATCCTACTGCTAAATTAGAAGAAGAGCTTATTGTACGTCCAACCTCAGAAACAATTATTTGGGATACTTATAGAAGGTGGATTGAATCTTATAGAGATTTACCTTTGTTAATAAATCAGTGGGCAAATGTTGTGAGATGGGAAATGCGTACACGTCTATTTTTGCGAACTACTGAATTTTTGTGGCAAGAAGGGCATACGGCTCATGAAACATCAAAAGAAGCAATAACAGAAACTGAATTAATGGTAGGTATATATGCTGAATTTGCAGAGAAGTTTATGGCAATGCCTGTAATAAAAGGGTTGAAAACTGAAAGCGAACGTTTTGCAGGAGCTGTAGAAACTTATTGTATTGAAGGCTTAATGCAAGATGGAAAGGCACTACAAGCTGGAACTTCACATTATTTAGGACAAAATTTCGCGAAAGCTTTTGATGTGAAATTCACATCTAGAGAAGGAAAAAGAGAATATGTATGGGCAACATCTTGGGGAGTCTCAACTCGATTGATGGGGGCTTTAGTAATGACGCACTCAGATGATCTAGGATTAGTACTCCCTCCAAATTTGGCGCCAATTCAAGTCGTAATTATTCCTATTCATAGAAATGATGAGCAATTAGCTGCAATTTCTGAAAAAGTAAATGTAATTGTGAAGAAATTACGTAAAGAAGGAGTTTCAGTAAAATTTGATGATAGAACAACTTACAAGCCAGGTTGGAAATTTGCACAATATGAATTAAAAGGGGTGCCTTTGCGAATTGCAATAGGACCAAGAGATTTAGAACAAGGTACTTTAGAAATAGCCCGTAGAGATACATTAGAGAAGAAAAGTATTTCTCAAGATGATGTGGTTAGTTATGTAGAAACTACTTTAAAAGAAATTCAAAATAATTTATTTAAAAAGGCTTTAGATTACAGAGAGGATCATATCACAGAAGTAAATACTTTTGAAGAATTTAAAGAGGTTTTAGAAAATAAAGCAGGGTTTATTTCAGCTCATTGGGATGGAACAACTGAAACTGAAGATAAAATTAAAGATTTAACAAAAGCAACCATAAGATGTATTCCTTTAAACAATAAAATAGAGGAAGGAAAGTGTATTTTTACTGGAGAAAAATCAACTCAAAGAGTTTTATTTGCAAAAGCTTATTAATTTTTTAAAAAAAGTTTTGCAGATAAGAAAATAGTTGTATTTTTGCATCCGCAATGGCAGAATAATGTCAACGATAAAATAAAAGCGGTCCGTTCGTCTAGGGGTTAGGACGCATGGTTTTCATCCATGTAACAGGGGTTCGATTCCCCTACGGACTACAAAAAATAATTAAAAAATCAGAAATGGCAAATCATAAGTCAGCATTAAAAAGAATTAGAAGTAGTCGCGTTAAGCAATTAAGAAACAAATATCAGCATAAAACAACTCGTAATGCTGTTAGAGATTTACGTGCTACAACTGAGAAAAAAGAGGCTGAAGAATTATTTCCAAAAGTTGTTGCTATGCTTGATAAGTTGGCTAAAAATAATATTATCCATAAAAACAAAGCAAGCAACGTGAAATCTAAATTAGCAAAGTACGTAGCGACTCTTTAATTTTAGTTATTAAAATATTTTAAAAAGCATCCTATTTTTAGGGTGCTTTTTTGTTTTATAAGAAAGTTTTAAAATGTATTACCACTCGTAAGATCGGTTAGCATCTAACCTAATAAATATAAAGAGTAATACAGTAAACCCCCAAAGTGCCGAACCTCCATAACTAAAGAAAGGCAACGGAATTCCAATAGTGGGTAATAAGCCAATTACCATCCCAATATTTATGGTAAAATGTGTAAAAAAGATTGCAGCAATACTGTAACCGTAGACTCTACTAAATTTAGATTTCTGTCGCTCTGCAATCTGAATAATTCGGAGTAAAAAGAAGATAAAAAGAAGTATTACAAAAGCACTTCCAATAAAGCCCCATTCTTCACCAACTGTAGTAAAAATATAATCGGTTTGTTGTTCAGGAACAAAATTTCCCTGTGTGCGTTCACCATCTAAAAATCCTTTACCTGTTAAACCGCCAGATGCAATTGTAGTTACAGATTGATTTGTATTGTATCCAATACTTTTAATGTCTTCGGTTTTTCCTAACAAAATATTAAACCTATCTCTGTGTCGTTGTTCAAAAACTTGGTTAAAAACAAAATCTACACTAACTATAAAAAGAAGAGAAACTAAATAAATCCCAAAAATCTTAAGCCACCCCTTTTTAAAAGCTCTTTTTCTATAAATATTAAAGTATAATAGCACGAAGAAAAATAATAGTACAGATCCTAAAAGCACATATAGATACCCGAAATACAGTGTTAGAATAAATAGAAATATAGCAATAAACCCTATAGAAACATAATAAATAGGTAAGCCTTCTCTATATAAAACAAATATAAATGCTGTATAAACAAGTGCTGAACCAGGGTCTGGTTGTAGTGTGATTAGAATTGCAGGGAAAAATAAAATTAGGAAAGATTGTAATTGTGTGTTCCATTTTTTTAAATTAAACTGTTTGTCACTAACTAGCTTTGCAATAGCTAATGCAGTTGCAGTTTTAACAAATTCTGATGGCTGTAGGCTAAAGCCTCCTAAATCGTACCAAGAAGTTGCACCATTAATATTTTTACCAATTATAAATAGGCCTACCAATGAAGCTAAACCAATTAAATATATAATTGAAGCAAATTTTTCATATAATTTAGCTTCAAAAAGTAGAATTAATAAAATTAATGGAAAACTTAAGCCAATCCATATAAGTTGTTTTCCATATTCAGTAGAAAAATTAATTAAATCATAGGCTTGTTCAGAAATTGTAGAAGAATAGATATTAATCCATCCTAAGAAAATTAACATGAAATAAAAGAGGATAAGTAGCCAATCTATTCCGTAAAAAATATTTTTTTTTCTAATTCTCAACTTCTATAGTTTCTTTTAATTGTTTGTCGTACTCATCTTGTAAACTACCATTAAACATACGCTGTTCTTCCCAAGGTCTAATAGTTTTACCAGTTAGGTATTTTTCAATAAGTAAACTAGCAATTGGTCCTGCCCAACGAGAACCCCAATAGCCATTTTCTACAAAAACAGCAATGGCAATTTTCGGATTGTCTTTAGGTGCAAAAGCTATAAAAACAGAATGATCTTGTCCATGTGAATTTTCTGAAGTTCCAGTTTTACCACAAATTTCAATTCCTTTAACTCTAGACCAACGAGCAGTTCCTCTTGGTTTTTCAAAAACATTGAATAAGCCTTCAATTACTGGATCGAAATGCTCTTTATCTATGCTTGTGTATTTTGGAGTTGTAAAATTTTCATTTACTTTTTTATCTTTAATATTTTTTACAATATGAGGTGTGTAATAAAAACCTTTATTAGCAACAATTGCAGTCATATTAGCAAGTTGAATTGGAGTAGTTAAAATTTCACCTTGCCCAATAGCGTTTGAAATTGTTGTAACCGCTCGCCAACCACCATTAGGATAATATCTATTGTAAAATGCACCATTTGGAATTAATCCTTTTTGTCCAACAGATAAATCGTTGTTTAAATAATTTCCTAAGCCAAAACTTTTGGCGTGTTTACTCCAAGCATTCATACCTTCATTTGGAGTTGGAAATTTTTCGATTGTTTTTCTGTAGGCATTTGAGAAGTAGCTATTACAAGATCTGTAAATAGCTTTGTCTAAGGCGACAAGACTTCCATGAGTTTCGCAATGGCATTTCATAAAAGCTTCTTCTCTGCTTCCGTATCTATAGCCTCCAAAACATTTAATAGTAGTTTTAGTATCAATAACTCCTTCTTGTAAAGCTACTAGTGCCGAAATTATTTTAAAAGGTGACCCAGGTGGGTATTGAGCTTGTAAGCTTCTATCCAATAAAGGTCTAGAAATTGTGTCTAAATATAGTTTAGTGAAATTTTTAGAACGTTCTCTACCTACCATTAAGTTTGGATTAAAGGTAGGTGTTGATACTAAAGCTAGAATTTCGCCAGTTGAAGGTTCAATAGCTACAATTCCACCACGTTTGTTGTTCATTAAAGCTTCGCCATATTGTTGTAATTTAGAATCGATAGTCAAAGTTATGTCGTTTCCTGGAATTGGAAGTGTGTCGTAAATTCCGTTTTTGTAAGGTCCTATTTCTTTATTAAATCTATTTCTCTGAATAAATTGAACTCCTTTTGTACCACGTAAAGTTTTTTCATATGTTTTCTCAACACCTGCAGTTCCTATTAATTCTCCTAATTGATAATATGGATTTTTTTGAATTAAGCTTTCATTTACCTCACTTATATATCCCAATACATTTGGTGCAGAATTTACGGGATATTCTCTAAGTGATCTTTTTTGAATGTAAAACCCTTTAAATTTATGCATTTTTTCTTGTAAATAAGCGTAATCACTTTTAGAAAGTTGTGCGAGAAATGTTGAAGGAATTCTAGTTGAGTAACGGTTTGCTTTATTGAATTTTTTTATAAATGCATCTTTATTTATTTTAAGTAATTTGCAAAATTCAATAGTATCTAAAGGTTTTACTTCACGTGGAATTATCATAATATCGTATGATAATTGATTGGCAACTAATAAAATACCATTTCTGTCGTAAATATAACCTCTTTCCGGATAATCGTATTTTATTTTAACTGTAGAATTGTTAAGCGTTGGTTTGTTATATTGGTTATTAATTACTTGTAAATAAAAAAGGCGTATAATATAAATTATACCAATAAAAATAATGATAAAAGATAATAAGCCTGTTCTTTTCATTTATTTCTTTTTAACAAATAAAAACACCCCTAAAATACTTAAAAGTATGGTAAAAATACTTGTGTAAAAAGTATTAGATATAATAGTCATAAAAGCATTAAAGCTAAAATATTCTAGCGTAAAAACTATAAAATGATGTGTTATTGTTAACGTAGCTACATATAAAAATATTTTATCAATTGAAATAGTTCTTAAATTAAATAGTAAAAAATCAAAATCAGACCTTCTTAGAACTGCTTTTAGTATTGGAAGTCTAATAAAAGCAATAAAAAGAGTTGCAGCAGCATTTATACCTCCCGAATCTGAGAAGAAGTCTATTGTAAGTCCAAGAAAAAAACTAGCAATTAGAAAAAAGCTTTTATTTTTTTTAATTGGAAACAAAAATATCCAAGTTATGTACACCATTGGGTTTAGGTAACCAAACAAGTTAACATGGTTTAAAACTAGTACTTGTAAAAGCACTAAACTAATAAAACGAACGCTATTTGATAGTACTAGATTATTCATTAGCGGTTTTTAATTCTAATTTTTTTTGTTCTTTTTTTTGAAGATTATTAATCACCTGAACATAGCCAATAGTACTCATATCATTAAACAAGGAAATGTTTATTTTTTGATATTGATTATTTTTAAATTCAAAATTTTTGATAGTGCCAACAAGAATTCCTTCAGGAAATATAGCTGATTTTCCTCCAGTAATAATTGTGTCACCAACCTTAACAATAGCTTGTCTTGGTATATCTGTAACTTGTAAAATATTATAATCCTTACCATTCCAGTTTAAAGTACCAAAGTAATCGCTGTTTTTAAGTCGTACATTTAATCTTGAATTATTATTTAAAATAGAAAGAACAGTTGCGTAATTAGATGAAATATTTTTAATAACTCCTATAACACCTTTACTGTTTACAACTCCTAAATCTGGAGATAATCCTTGTTTACTCCCTTTATTAATAGTTAATGTGTTGTTTCTTTTTGTGAAATTGTTATTGATAACTTTTGCAACAGAATATACATATTGTTGTAAATATTGAGAAGAGTCAATTATAACAAAAGTTTCAGAAATGTATTTAATTTTCGTATTCTCTAATAAATTTTTTAACTGAACATTTTCTTCAATTAAAATGTAGTTTTCTCTTTTTAAAAGAAAAAATTCGTTGATAGAATTTACCTTGTTGTAAAATCCTCCACTAATAAAATTTGCAGAACTAACAAACTTACTTTTGTGATATGAATGATGTTGGATAGTAAAAAACAGTGCTATAATTTCTAATACTAAAAACAGCAGAAAATATCTGAATTTTTTAATAAAATAAATTAGTTGCTGCATACATTAACTATAGGAAATTATACTATTTCATTAATACGTTTTGGTATTTTTCAATATCTTTTAAAGCAATGCCAGTTCCTCTAACAACGGCTCTTAAGGGATCTTCAGCAACATAAACAGGTAAATCTGTTTTTCTAGATAAACGCTTGTCTAATCCTCTAAGCATGGAGCCTCCACCTGCTAAATAAATTCCTGTATTATAAATATCAGCAGCTAATTCTGGTGGTGTTTTAGAAAGTGTTTCCATCACAGCGTCTTCAATTCGTAAAATAGATTTATCTAAAGCTTTTGAAATTTCTCTAAATGAAACTTGAACCTGTTTTGGTTTTCCACTTAATAAATCTCTACCTTGAACCAGCATATCTTCAGGAGGTGTTTCTAAGTCTTCAGTAGCTGAACCAATTTGAATTTTTATTCTTTCAGAAGTGCGTTCTCCAACATATAAATTGTGTTGTGTACGCATATAATAAGCAATGTCTGAAGTAAAAACGTCACCAGCAACTTTAACTGATTTGTCACAAACAATACCACCTAAAGCAATAACGGCAATTTCAGTAGTACCACCACCAATATCAATAATCATATTTCCTTTAGGCTGCATAATATCAATACCAATACCAATAGCTGCTGCCATTGGTTCATGAATTAAATAAATTTCTTTGGCATTCATATGCTCAGAAGAATCAATTACGGCACGTTTTTCAACTTCTGTAATTCCTGAAGGAATACAAATAACCATACGTAATGAAGGAGTGAAAAACCTTTTTTTAATGTTAGGAATATTTCTAATGAATTCCTTAATCATTTGTTCTGAAGCTTCAAAATCTGCAATTACACCATCTTTAAGTGGACGAATTGTTTTAATATTTTCATGGGTTTTACCTTGCATTAAACTAGCTTTTTTGCCAATTGCAATTATTTTCCCTGTACTTCTATCTCTTGCAACAATTGATGGAGCATCAACAACTACTTTCCCCTCATGAATAATTAACGTATTTGCAGTACCTAAATCAATGGCAATGTCTTCAGTCATAAAGTCGAAAAAACCCATACTATATCTCTCGTTTTTTTAAAATTTAAATCGGAATCTCACAAAGTTACTAAAATTAGTGCTTAAAATGACGTGTTCCTGTAAATATCATTGACATTTTATGTTCATTACAATAATCGATGGATAATTGGTCTTTAATTGAACCTCCTGGCTGAATTACAGCTTTAATTCCTGCATTGTTTGCAATCTCTACACAATCTGGAAAAGGAAAAAATGCATCACTTGCCATCACAGCTCCATTTAAATCGAAATTAAAATGAGTAGCTTTTGTAATTGACTGATTTAAAGCATCTACACGGCTAGTTTGCCCTGTTCCGCTTGCGAAAAGTTGTTTGTTCTTTACCAAAACAATGGTGTTTGATTTAGTGTGCTTACAAATTTTTGAAGCAAAAAATAAATCGTCTAATTCGTTATTGCTTGGCTCTTTTAGCGTTGAGGTGCTTATATCACTGGCATTATCAGTTTTGTTGTCTTTTCCTTGATAAAGAACACCATTTAAGGCTGTACGGTATTGAGTTGTTGGAAGTTCTATTTTTTTTTGAATAAGTATAATTCTATTCTTTTTTCCTTTTAGAATTTCTAAAGCTTCTGATGTATAACTTGGAGCAATTACCACTTCGCAAAATAATTTATGAATTTCTGAAGCTGTATCAGAATCAATTTCTTTGTTTGAAATTAAAACACCTCCAAAAGCTGAAGTTGGGTCACCAGCCAAAGCATCTAAATAAGCTTGTTTTAATGAAGCTCTTTGAGCTAAGCCACAGGCGTTGTTATGTTTTAAAATCGCAAAAGTAGGAACATCATTTTTAAATTCACTTATTAAATTTAACGCAGCATCCACATCTAGTAAATTGTTATAAGAGAGTTCTTTGCCGTGTAATTTATCAAATAAACCATCTAAATCACCAAAGAAATACCCTTTTTGGTGTGGGTTTTCCCCATAACGTAATGTTGATACAGTATCAAAGCTTTTTCTAAAAGCAAGTTTATCATTACTTACATAGTTAAAAATTGCACTATCATAATGACTTGAAACTGCGAATGCTTTTGCAGCAAAATTTTTGCGTTGCTCAATGGTTGTCTCTCCATTTCCTTCAATCATTATTTGTAAAAAAGCATCGTATTGATTCATTGAAGAAACGCAAATAACATCTTTAAAGTTTTTTGCTGCGGCTCTAATAAGTGAAATACCACCAATATCAATTTTTTCAATAATTTCTTGTTCCGAAGCCCCGCTAGAGACTGTTTTTTCAAATGGATATAAATCAACAATTACAATGTCAATTTCAGGAATATCAAATTCATTAAGTTGTGATAAGTCGTTTTTGTTTTCTCTTCTAGATAAAATTCCACCAAAAACTTTTGGATGTAATGTTTTTACTCTTCCTCCTAAAATTGAGGGGTATGAAGTTAAATCTTCAACAGGTATTACATTAATTCCTAATTCTGTAATAAATTTTTCTGTTCCTCCGGTTGAGTAGATAGTGATTCCAAGGTCATTTAATTTTTGTGCAATTGGAGCTAAACCATCTTTGTAAAAAACAGAAATTAATGCAGATTTTGCCTTTTTTGGTGTGTTCATTAGTTGTGTTGTTTGTTTACGCAAAGCTAATAATTATCAGCAATTTAACAACACAAATTGCAGCGAATGATTTTTTAACTTTTAACTTTTCATTCTTTATAAATTTAGATGGTTTTTCTTATAAATATTTGAAAAAAGCTATAGTATTTGCCCCACTTTTTCACAAATAAATTCTAACAATAGTTCATCATTTTTAGAAAAAGAATTGGTGGTATGAGAATCTATATCAATTTGCCCAATATTTTCACCATTTACAAAAATTGGGATTACTATTTCACTTTTCACTTTAAGCCCACAAGAAATATAATTGTCTTGAAATTCAACATTTGGCACTACAAAATTTATATTACTTACCGCAACTTGTCCGCAAATACCTTTTCCAAAAGGTATAATTACATGTTCAGTTGGTTCACCAGCAAATTCAGCCAATTTTAACTCTTGTTTGTCACCATTTTTAAAATAAAAACCTACCCAATTGTAATATTCAATTTCTTGCTTTAGAAAATTGCAAATAGTTTGTAGTTTATAAGAAACAGTATTAGTACTATTTATTAGTTTTGATATTGATTCTTTTAAATGAGAAAGATTCATGATTAATTGTAGTTTTATATAAAATTAAAACTCTTTTTGGTTCTAAAAAATCAATAGTTAAAATTAAATTAATTAATTAGCTAATAACTGTCATTTTTTACTATTTTAGTCGACTATCAATAAATAATTAACATTAAATATATAATTAGAATGAAAAAAACAATTTTTGTATTTGCAGCAATTTTCTCTTTTGCAGTATTTTTTACTGCTTGTAAAGAAACTAAAAAGGAAGAGGTAAAGGAAGAAGTTAAAGTTGAAAGCCATGAAGGTCATGACCACGAAAATGAAGCAGTAGCTTCGGCAGATGTTTATCAATGTCCAATGGATTGTGAAAAAGGTACAACTTATGATGAGGCTGGATCTTGCCCAGTATGTAAAATGGATTTAAAAGTTAAATCTACGGAAAAAGTAGAAATGGAACATGCTGATAATTGTAAATGTATAGAGGGTGGAGAATGTACTTGTGAAGATGGAAAGTGCGAATGTAAAGCTGAAGTTGCTTCTAATAATATGGAGTGTACAAAATGTGAACCTGGAAAATGTGAATGTAAAGCTTAAATTTACGTTGTAAAAATCTAAAAAATCCACTTAATTTTCATTAAGTGGATTTTTTTTATAATAATTAAAAATTCAAAACAGTTTAAATTACAGTAAGGAAAAAATAATAAGTGCGACTTACAGTAAAATAAACTTTTATCAATGAATTTAAAAATTGTTACTTCTTTAGTATTCATTTTAGCACTTAATACAATTCAAGCTCAAACCTGCTGTTCTGGAGGAATACCACTTTCAAATAATATTGGTTTAGCAATTCTAGAAAAAGGAACTACTCAAATAGGTATTTCGTATGATTATAATAATTTAAATACACTAAATAATGGTGCTGAAAGTTTAAATGATAATTCAAGATTACGGATTACACATTCAGTATTATTAAATTCAAGTTATGCAATAACGGATAGGCTCTCTGTTGAGGGTTTACTTACTTGGGTAAATCAAAGAAGAAAAATATCACAGTTTGGTAATGAAAATTTAGATCAAACTTCAGGTATTGGAGATGGACTTTTGTTGTTGAAATATAATTTTCCAAACCTTATTGGAGACAATACAGCTGTGAATGTTGGAATTGGTTCAAAAATACCTTTAGGTTCGTCAACCCAAAAAAGCAATCAAGGAATTACACTTAATGCTGATTTGCAACCTGGGAGTAATGCTTGGGATGTTATTTATTGGTCATCAATTTCAAAAAGCTTCAATTTTAGACCTTCATTTAATATTTCTTCAAGATTTATTTATAGAAGTACAGGAACTAATAATTCATATTTTGGAGATAGTATGTATAAATTTGGGAATGAGTTTCAAGCTTTTGTTGGTTTTTCAGATCAGTTTTTGGCTTTTAAAACTACTATTTCTCCAAGTATTTCTTTTAAATATAGAAATGCAATTCAGGATAAAATAGGAGGGTTTGATTTAGATAATACTGGAGGAGATTGGTTGTCAATTATTCCAAATTTTTCAATAAATATAAAACCTAATCTTGTTTTTTCTGCAAAGGCTGAACTACTCGTTTATAGTAAAGTTGATGGTACGCAGCTTACCCCAACTTACAGGCTTACTTCTGGAATTTTATACACTATAGCTCCTAAAAAAGAAATACTAATAGATAAATTAATAATATGAAAGCAAAGATTTTTTATGTGTTCACATTAACTATATTACTTGTTGCGTGTGGTGGGAATTCAACAGATTCATTAAATTTAAATTTACCAGGATCAGGGAATAATACAGGAGATAATTCTGGAAGTGGTTCTGACACTAATTCAGATGGAAATAATTCTGATAATTCAGGTTCAAATACAACACCACAAGATTGGTTAATACCTGTTTCTGAAGTGAAAGATGGTGGTCCAGGGAAAGACGGTATTCCATCAATTGATTCGCCTAGGTTTGTTAATGCCAATGATGCTAGAACTGATTTTTTAGAAGATGACGATTTAATTATTGGGATTGTAAAAGGGAATGAAGCTAGAGCTTACCCACACTTGGTACTAGATTGGCATGAAATTGTGAATGATAAATTAAATGAAGATAATGTTACTATAAATTATTGTCCTTTAACTGGAACAGCCTTTGGGTGGAGTAGTATTGCAGGCGGGGAAAATTCTACTTTTGGCGTTTCAGGATTGTTGTATAATACAAACTTAATTTTATACGATAGGAAAACGGATAGTTATTGGTCTCAATTAGAGTTAAAATGTGTAAATGGAGATTTAATTGGAAATGAACCAATATTAGAAAGTATTGTAGAAACTAATTGGGGAACATGGAAAGCTTTATATCCAAACACAAAAGTTTTAAGTCTAGAAACAGGGTTTTCTAGAAACTATGGTAATTATCCATATGGAGATTATAAAACAAATCATAACTTTTTTATTTTTACGGCTTCTCCTTCAAATAGTGCATTGCCAAATAAAGAGCGAGTGTATGCAATTCTAGATGAAAAATCATCGAAAGTTTATCAGTTTGATAAGTTTATTGGCGGAAAGGTCATAAGAGAACAGTTTAAAGATAAAGAATATTTAATAATTGGAAATGAGAACTTAATTTATTCATTTGAGCTAAATGAGAGTCAATTAGATTTAGTTTTTGAATATGATTTTAATAATTCAGAAGTGTTTTTTAAAGATAATGAAGGAAATAAATGGTCGATTTTTGGAAAAGCAATTGAGGGTCCTAGAACCGGTGAACAATTAAAAGCAAGTAAATCTGTAGTGAGTTATTGGTTTGCAATTGCAGCGTTTTATCCAAATCCTGAGATTTATACAGAATAATAATAAAGTAATCTGAATTCAAATAACAAAAAAATCCGATGCGTTAAACATCGGATTTTTAGTTTATATGAAATAGATTTTACATCATTCCTGGCATTCCACCACCCATTGGAGGCATTCCACCACCAGCAGGAGCATCTTCTTTAATGTCAACTAATGTACAAGCAGTAGTTAAAATCATACCAGCTACAGAAGCTGCATTTTCTAATGCAATTCTAGTTACTTTAGTTGGATCTATAATACCAGCTTTTAGCATTTTAGTGTATTCATCAGTTTTAGCATTGTAACCAAAATCGGCTTTACCTTCTATAACTTTAGCAACTACAACTGAACCTTCACCACCTGCATTTTCAACAATTTGTCGTAATGGCTCTTCAATAGCTCTGTCTAAAATTTTAACTCCAGTAAGCTCATCTAAGTTCTCAGTAGTGATAGTTGTTAGTACTTCTTTAGTTCTAACTAAAGCAACACCACCACCAGCAACAATACCTTCTTCTACTGCAGCACGTGTTGCGTGTAAAGCATCATCAACTCTGTCTTTTTTCTCTTTCATTTCAATTTCACTTGCAGCACCAACATATAGTACAGCTACACCACCAGCTAATTTAGCTAAACGTTCTTGTAGTTTTTCTTTATCGTAATCTGAAGTAGTTGTTTCAATTTGAGCTTTAATTTGTGCGACTCTTTCTTTAATAGTATCAGCGTTTCCTGCACCATTTACAATAGTTGTATTGTCTTTGTCAATAGTAACTCTTTCAGCAGTACCTAACAGTTCAAGTGTTGCTTTTTCTAAAGTTAAACCTCTTTCTTCAGAAATTACTGTTCCACCAGTTAAAACAGCTATATCTTCTAGCATTGCTTTTCTTCTGTCTCCAAAACCTGGAGCTTTTACAGCAGCAATTTTAAGTGCACCACGTAATTTGTTCATTACTAAAGTAGCTAATGCTTCACCTTCAACATCTTCAGCAATAATTAATAATGGTTTTCCACTTTGTGCAACTGGCTCTAAAATTGGTAATAAATCTTTAAGGTTTACTATTTTCTTTTCGAATAATAAAATGTAAGGATTCTCTAAATCTGTTAACATTTTATCTGCATTGGTTACAAAATAAGGGGAAAGGTATCCTCTGTCAAATTGCATACCTTCTACAATATCTACATAAGTTGAAGTTCCTTTGGCTTCTTCAACCGTAATTACACCTTCTTTACCAACTTTTTCAAAAGCTTCAGCAATTAAATCACCAACAGTTGTATCATTGTTTGATGAGATTGAAGCTACTTGTTTAATTTTAGCTGATTTGTTACCAACTTCTTGAGATTGTTCTTGTAAGTTTTTTACAATAGCTATAACAGCCTTGTCAATTCCGCGTTTTAAATCTAGCGGGTTTGCACCAGCTGCAACATTTTTTAATCCTTCTTTTACAATTGCTTGAGCCAAAACAGTTGCTGTTGTGGTTCCATCTCCGGCTAAATCGTTGGTTCTAGATGCTACTTCTTTTACCATTTGAGCTCCCATATTTTCTAAAGGGTCTTCTAGTTCAATTTCTTTAGCAACAGTAACACCATCTTTGGTAATTGCTGGACCTCCAAATGCTTTTCCAATTACTACATTTCTTCCTTTTGGTCCTAAAGTAACTTTAACTGCGTTTGCTAAAGCATCAACACCACGTTTTAAACCATCACGTGCTTCTATATCAAAAATTATATTTTTTGCCATTTTTATTTTCTTTAAAATTTAAATAATTGCTAAAATATCAGCTTCTCTCATAATTAAATATTCAGTACCTTCTAAAACAAGTTCGGTGCCAGCATATTTACCAAACAATACAGTATCACCAACTTTAACAGTCATAGGCTCATCTTTTGTACCGTTACCAACTGCTATAACAGTTCCCTCTTGTTGTTTCTCTTTTGCTGAATCTGGAATAATTAATCCTGAAGCAGTTGTAGTTTCAGCTTCAAGAGGTTTTACTAAAACTCTATCGGCTAATGGTTTAATATTTACTTTACTCATGTGTATTTATTTAAAATTTATGAATTCTTTGAATTAAGCTTTCCAAAAGTATGCCAATTCGTTAAAACTGACAAATGTACTTTTTATGGAATGTATCTAAAAACAAAAATGCCAACGTGTCATTTACGTTGGCATTTTAATTAAAAATTTTAATTAAATATTATTGGGCTGAATCTTTTAAAGTTGTAGTTGTTGCAGGCTGCTCTTGCACATCTTGTACTTCACGATTCTCAATAGTATTTTCAATTTCTGAACTTGTATTAACTGCATTTTCGTTTGGAACTACAAAATTGGATAATAATATGAGTACTAATAGAACAATTGATAATGTCCAAGTACTTTTATCTAAAAAGTTAGTAGTATTTTGAACACCACCTAACGATTGTGTTCCACCACCACCAAAAGAAGAAGATAATCCACCACCTTTAGGGTTTTGCACCATAATAATTAGTATTAGCAAAAATGCTACAATCATAATTAGAATTAAAAATAATGTATATGTCATGACTTGTTTCTTTGTAAGATTTTTATTGCTTTAATTCGGTCTGCAAAGAAACCACTTTTTTCTGGATATTTCAAACATAAAATGCGATAAGCTTTTATGGCATTATCATACTTCTTTTGTTCCAAATAAACTTTAGCTAAAGTTTCGGTCATTAAGGTGTCATTTTCAACTGAACTTTGATTAGAAATATCAATATTTACAACGTTTTTATCTACGGGTTTTATTTTTGGGTTTGTTTCAATAAACCTATCAATAATATTTGATTTATTAGTGTCTTCTTTTTCTTTTTCTCTTTCAATTGGTTTTTGTATAACTAATTGCATCCATTCATTAAAAGAGTGAGGTTCTGTACTATCAAACTGTATTGGTTTACCTAGCTCTAAAACTTCAGATGCTTGTTGTGTACTTTCTTCAATTTTTTTATCACTAGATGTAACGTTATCTATTATTTTTTTATGTAAAATTTTAACAGTTTCAGCTTCAATAATTTCAATATCTTCTAATAATTCAACTGTTGAAGTTTTATTTTTTATAAATATTGGAGAAGTAATAAAATCAAAAAGTGCTTTTCTGTCAATAGTGTATGCGGCAGTTTTTTTTAATGTTGGATTGTATTTGTAACTATTTGTTTTGTTAAGGCCGTTTAATAAAATTGCTCTGGCAGATTGAAAATAAGGAAATTCAACAATAATATCTTCTAATTGTTGTGTTTTTAAAGCGTCTATACTTTCTGGGTTTTGTAACAAATATGTGTATTCAGTACTATTCATCAGTTTACCATTTTGCAACGGAAGCATTAAAAATATCTTGCGTTATACGTTCTAATATTTCGTTAAAAGCATCGTCTAAAATACCACCTGTTAATTGTGCGTTTGCATCAAAATCATAATAATGTGAGAAAGTTCTTTCAAAATTATCTTCTTCTAATTTATTGTTAAAAAAACGAACATTTACAGTAATAGTTAGCCTGTTTTGTGCGGCTGTTTGTTGCGCGGTAGCTGTCATGGGATTTATTTTATACCCAGTAATTTCACCTTCAAATTGTAAATCACCACCTGAAGTAACCAAACTTAAATTTGTTTGTTGTAAAAATAAATCTTGAAACTGTATTGTAAATAACTGACTTAGAGTTGGTTCTACTAAAACGGCATTATTTGGAAAATAATCTATTTGTACTGTTTTCACATCGGGATGTAAATTAGTTCCTGTAAACGAATAAATACCACAACTTTGAATTGTGAACATTAATAAAAACAGCATTGCGTAACTAAATTTTTTCATTAAAATATTTTAAACTTGTTTTAGTAAAGCTTCAAAGTTAATTATTTAAACTATAAATCGTATTGTTTTATTTTACGATATAAAGTTCTTTCAGAAATTCCTAATTCTTTTGCTGCGAGTTTTCGTTTATTGTTGTTTCTCTCCAATGATTTTTTTATGAGTTCAATTTCTTTATCTTGAATAGATAAACTCTCATCGGCATCTATAGTTTCAGCAAATTCATAATTACTATCCTCACTATATTTTTCATTTATTCGAACAACTTCAATTTGATTTTCATGTGGTAATTTAGAAATATCTTCTTTGTAAATCTTTTTAATTAGATTTTTGTTTTCTTCTTGAACTTTCTCATTATCACCACTTTCCATAATGTCTAGCGTTAACTTTTTTAGGTCGTTAATGTCATTTCGCATGTCAAACAAAATTTTATACATAATATCTCGTTCGTTGGCAAAATTTCCATTAGAACTTTCTCCACCAATAACCGATGGTAGATTGGTGCCTCTATTTGGTAGGTATTGTAATAAATTTTCTGAAGAAATCTCTCTGTTTTCTTCAACTACTGAAATTTGCTCAGCAATATTTCTTAATTGACGAATATTACCAGGAAAGCCATAATTTTCTATCATTTTTATAGCATTATCTGAAAGCCGAACCGTTGGCATTTTATATTTTTGAGCAAAATCTGCTGCAAATTTTCTAAATAATAAATGAATATCAGCCAAACGTTCGCGTAACGGAGGTAGGTTTATTTCAATAGTACTTAAACGATAGTATAAGTCTTCTCTAAATTTTCCTTTCCCAATTGCTTCGTGCATATTTAAATTAGTTGCAGCAACAATACGAACATTGGTTTTTTGTACTTGTGAAGATCCTACTTTTATAAACTCACCATTTTCTAAAACACGTAGCAGTCTAACTTGTGTGGTTAGTGGTAGTTCACCTACTTCATCTAAAAAAATAGTTCCACCATCAGTTACTTCAAAGTACCCTTTACGTGCGGAAGTAGCTCCTGTAAATGCTCCTTTTTCATGTCCAAAAAGTTCACTATCAATAGTTCCTTCAGGAATGGCTCCACAGTTTACAGCAATATATTTAGCATGTTTTCTATGTGATAAATTGTGAATTATTTTGGGAATACTCTCTTTACCAACTCCACTTTCACCGGTTACCAATACAGAAATATCTGTAGGGGCAACTCTAATGGCTTTTTCAAGTGCTCTGTTTAAATGAATATCGTTTCCAATAATTTCAAAACGCTGTTTTATTGCTTGTAATGATTCCATAATTAAACTTTTTTTCCTAGAAGTGTTGCAGAAGTACAACTTTCAATAAAAACAGTTACAAAATCACCAATTTTTTCGTTTCCTTTTGGGAAAACAGCAACGGCATTTTGTGAGTTTCTACCTTTCCAATGTGTATCAGATTTTTTTGAGGTTCCTTCAATTAATATTTCAACAGTTTTCCCAACAAATTGCTCTAAATGATACAAGCTATGTTTTTGTTGAACTAAAATAATTTCGGCCAAACGTCTTTTTTTAACTGCTAACGGAATATCATCTTCCATTTTTTTAGCAGCAGGTGTTCCTGGTCGTTCAGAATAAGCAAACATAAAACCAAAATCATATTTTACATATTCTAATAAACTTAAGGTGTCTTGGTGTTCTTCTTCAGTTTCACCACAAAAACCAGTCATCATATCTTGTGATAAAGCACAATTAGGAAGTATTTTTTTTATGTTGTCAATTAATTCCATGTACTCTTCACGGGTATGTTGTCTATTCATTCTTTTTAAAACAGAAGTACTTCCAGATTGAACAGGTAAGTGAATGTATTTACAAATATTTTCGTGTTTTGCCATGGTGTGAATTACGTTTAAATTCATATCCTGCGGATTTGAAGTAGAAAAACGAATTCTTATTTTTGGAAAAGCAGTTGCAACCATATCTAATAGTTGCGCAAAGTCCACTGCAGTTGCTTTGGCAATTTCTGAAGCATTTTTAAAATCTTTTTTCAGTCCGCCACCATACCAAAGATAACTATCTACATTTTGACCTAAGAGTGTAATTTCTTTATAGTTTTTATTGCTAAGGTCTTTAACTTCCTCTAAAATACTTTTAGGTTCTCTACTGCGTTCTCTACCACGCGTAAAAGGAACTACACAAAAAGTACACATATTATCACAACCTCTTGTAATAGATACAAAAGCTGAAACGCCATTGCTATTTAGTCGAACAGGAGAAACATCGGCATAGGTTTCTTCTTTAGATAAAATAACATTTATTGCATCTCGTCCTGAACCTGCTTCTTCTAATAAATTAGGCAAATCTCTGTACGCATCTGGCCCAACAACTAGATCAATTATTTTTTCTTCTTCTAAAAATTTAGCTTTTAAGCGTTCGGCCATACAACCTAAAACACCCACTTTCATAGTTGGGTTAATTTTTTTTATGGCATTGTATTTTTGCAAACGTTTACGAACTGTTTGTTCGGCTTTTTCTCTAATTGAACAAGTATTTACTAATACTAAATCGGCCTCTTCAATTAAATGTGTGGTATTATATCCTTCTTTTGAAAGAATTGAAGCAACAATCTCACTATCGTTTAAATTCATAGCACAACCGTAACTTTCTATATATAATTTTTTGCTATTGCCCTCTTTTTTTTCAGTTAAAAGTGCCTGCCCTTGATTCTTTTCTGCTATTACTTTTTCGCTACCCATATATCATATATTCGATTGCAAAGATATAACCAATTTTTTAGAAATATGACAGATTGGCAGAAATATACAAGTGAAATATATGTTAAATTAAGTGTTTTTGAAAGATTAAAAGTGGCATTTAAAAAAATCTATATACTTTTGCAATCGAAAATCTCAATATAAATCAAATTAGTTTTGATGATGAAAATGGAACCATTGATAGTTGAAAAAATAATTTTATAAAGAAATATGGCTAAAAATTTAGTAATAGTAGAGTCACCTGCAAAAGCAAAAACAATTGAAAATTTCTTAGGAAAAGATTTTCAAGTAGAATCTAGTTTTGGACACATTGCAGATTTACCTTCAAAAGAAATTGGGATAAATGTAGATGGTGATTTTATGCCAAAATATGTAGTTGCAAGCGATAAAAAAGCAATTGTAAAAAAACTAAAAGATTTAGCTAAAAAGGCTGATACTGTTTGGTTGGCATCGGATGAGGATCGTGAAGGAGAGGCTATAGCTTGGCATTTATACGAGCAATTAAAATTAAAAAATATTGATACCAAACGTATTGTTTTTCATGAAATTACTAAAAAAGCAATTTTAAAAGCTGTTGAAAATCCAAGAGATATAGATTACAATCTGGTAAATGCACAACAAGCACGTAGAGTTTTAGATAGGCTAGTTGGTTATGAATTGTCGCCAGTACTTTGGCGTAAAATAAAAGGGGGTTTGTCTGCAGGTAGAGTTCAATCTGTAGCCGTTCGATTAATTGTAGAGAGAGAACGTGAAATAACAAGTTTTACACCAAAAGCATCTTATAAAGTTATTGCTGAATTTCTTACAGAAGCAGGAAAAAAGTTTAAAGCTTCATTGCCAAAAAATTTCGATACAAAAGAAGATGCACAATCATTTTTAAACTCGTGTGTAGCAGCAGATTTTAAAGTAAGTGATTTACAAAAGAAACCCGCTAAAAAAACACCAGCAGCACCATTTACAACTTCAACCTTACAACAAGAGGCATCAAGAAAATTGTATTTTCCAGTGGCTAAAACAATGATGATTGCGCAACGGTTGTATGAAGCAGGTCTTATAACTTATATGAGAACAGATAGTGTAAACCTCTCTGATGACGCAAAAACAAATGCGCAAGAAGAAATTATTGCATCGTACGGCGAAGCTTATAGTAAACCTAGAAATTTTAGTAACAAATCTAAAGGTGCTCAAGAAGCGCATGAGGCAATTAGACCTACTAATATGAGCACGCAATCTGTTTCTGTGGATTATGATCAGGATAGATTGTACAGTTTAATTTGGAAAAGAACCATTGCTTCTCAAATGAGTGATGCGCAATTAGAACGCACAAACGTTAAAATTTCTAACAGTAGTAATGCAAAAGTTTTTACTGCTAATGGTGAAATGATAAAATTTGATGGGTTTTTAAAAGTGTATTTAGAAGGTACAGATAATGAAGATGAAGAACAAGAAGGAATGCTTCCAAAAATGACCATTAATGAAGTTTTAATAAATAATTATATTACTGCAACTGAGCGTTATACAAAAGCACCGTATCGTTTTACAGAAGCTTCTTTAGTGAAGAGGTTAGAAGAATTAGGTATTGGACGTCCATCAACTTATGCACCAACAATTTCAACAATTCAACGTAGGGAATATGTAGAAAAAGGAGCTATTGAAGGAGTAGATAGAAATTATACCCAGTTAAAATTAGAAAGCCAAAAAGTTACTTCAAAAGATTTAACCGAAAAAGTTGGATCAGATAAAGGGAAATTAACACCAACTGATATTGGTAATATTGTAAATGACTTTTTAGTAGAAAATTTTTCAAACATTCTAGATTTTGGTTTTACAGCAAGAATAGAATCTGAATTTGATGAAATTGCAGAAGGTAAGGCTGATTGGATTGAAAGAATAAAAGAATTTTATAATAACTTTCACCCTATAGTTGAAGATGTGGCTGCAAATGCAGAACGTGCAAAAGGAGAGCGTTTGTTAGGGGTTGACCCAAGTAGTGGTAAGAACGTATATGCGCGTTTAGGAAGATTTGGAGCAATGATACAAATTGGAGAAGTTAGCGATGAAGAAAAACCTAAGTTTGCGAGTTTGCAAATTGGACAAACATTAACATCAATCACTTATGATGAAGCAATGGACTTGTTTAAACTTCCGAAGGTTATTGGAGGCTATAAAGATATTGAAGTGATAGTTGCAAATGGTCGTTTTGGACCTTATATTAAATACGATACAATGTTCGTTTCTATTCCAAGGGATGAAAACCCAATGTCGGTTGATATCAATAGAGCAATTGAATTAATTCAAGAAAAACAAAAAGCAGATGCCCCAATTGCTGAATATGAAAGTTTACCAGTTCAAAAAGGAGTTGGTCGTTTTGGCCCATTTATTAAGTGGAACAGTATTTTTATTAATGTGAATAAAAAATACGATTTTGATAATTTAAGCTATGAAAATATTGTTGAACTAATTGAAGATAAAAAACGTAAAGAGATTGAAAAAGTGCTTCATAACTGGGAAGAAGAAGGAATTAGAGTTGAAAAAGCGCGTTGGGGAAGATCAAATATTTTAAAAGGTAAAATTAAAATTGAACTACCAAAAACTGTTGATGCAACAAAATTAACTTTAGAAGAAGTTAAAGATATTATAGAAAAGAAAGCTCCTAAAAAGAAAGCGGCCAAAAAAACAACAAAAAAATAAATTTTTTGTTTATATTGCCCTTAGATAAGAAAAAGATAAGAACCCCTATTAAATGAATTTTGAATATTTGAATCCCGTTGATGATGTATTACTGGTGCATGCCAAAATGCAATCTAATCAAACTTTTGGTCAATGTATCGAAATTTATACTGCACAAAAAGGTTTTCCAGATTTAGCGAATAAAAAAATAGCAATAGTTGCTGTAGAAGAAGGAAGAGCTTCAGTTGGTAACTATGGAACAGGTGATAATTTAGATGAAATTAGGAAAGAACTCTACAAGTTATACCCTGGGAATTGGCCTGTAGATGTGGTTGATTTAGGAACTATTAAGCAAGGAAATACAATTGAAGATACTTATTTTGCTTTAGAAAGCTTATTATCTTACCTAATAAAAAAAGGAATTATACCTGTTATAATAGGCGGCGGTCAAGATTTAACATATGCTAATTATAGAGCCTATGATACCCTTGAACAAACTGTAAATATAGTATCTGTAGATAATACATTTGATTTAGGTTCAATTGAAGATGAGTTAACATCACAATCGTACCTTAGTAAAATTGTAATGAATAAACCAAACAACTTATTTAATTATAGTAACATAGGTTATCAAACCTATTATAATTCTCAAGACGAAATAGATTTATTAGATAGTTTGTTTTTTGATACCTATAGACTAGGTGAAGTAGCAAATTCAATTCAAGTAGTAGAACCTTTAATGCGTGATGCAGATATTGTTAGCATAGATTTATCATCCATTAAAAATGCAGATGCACCTGCAAATAATAATGCGACGCCTAATGGGTTTACAGGTGCAGAGGTTTGCGCTATAGCACGCTATGCAGGAATTAGTGATAAAGTAACATCGTTTGGGGTGTACGAATACAATGCAAAGCATGATGTCAAATCTCAAACAGCTCAACTAATTTCACAAATGATTTGGTATTTTATTGAAGGTGTTAATTATAGAGCAAAAGACTATCCGTTTGGATTGAAAGATAATTATCAAAAATTCATTGTTCCAATCGAAGATCAAATTTTAAATTTTCATAAGAGTAATAAGAGTGGACGTTGGTGGATGGAAATTAATTTAAATGAAAATAATAAATTTAAGAGACATGCGTTAATACCATGTACTTATCAAGATTATATAAGCGCAACTAATCAGGAAATCCCTGATAGGTGGATAAAAACATTGAAAAAATTAATTTGAAATGTATTATTTTAATTATTTAAAAAATGCATTTTGTTGTTTGAATCAGATTAAAGAAAATATTGTTTTTTAAAATAATTAGTAATAGGTTTGCCTAAATAGATGAAGAAAATTAGTATGAACAAAATATCGTTATATGTTTTAGTAGCTTTGTTAGTATATAGCTGTGGGTCTAACGATCAAGGAGAATTAGTTGGTGCAAAATCTCATAGTAAATGGTATTCAAAAAAACCACTTGGAATGGTGTTAATTCCTGGAGGTTCATTTACCATGGGTAAAGAAGATGAAGATATCGCAGGATCCTTAAATTCTCCAGCTAGAACAGTTACTGTTAGACCATATTATATGGATGAAACTGAAATTACCAATGCTGAATATAAAGAGTTTGTTTTTTGGGTTAGAGATTCTATAGTTAGAACTCAGTTAGCAATACTATCTGAATTAATGTCTGATGATACAAATGCAATTCTTCCTGACTATCAATTCAAAAATGTGGATACAGCTAATATGACTCCGTATGAAAAGTATATGATGGATAATTATGGTAGTTTAGGAGATGTAAATTCCCCATTGCAAGGTAGAACTTTAAATTGGGAAGAAGAGCTACTTTGGGATACCAACGATTTTCCAGATGAATATTATTCTGAAGTTATGGATACAATGTTCATATCAATTGAAAATAGTATAGACGGGAAAAGAATTTTAGACACCAAAAAATTAAAATATAAATACTTTTGGTTAGATAGAGAATCTGCAGCAAGAAATAAAGGAGAAAGAAAAGACTTTATTAAAAGTAAAGTTGTTGAAGTGTATCCAGACACAACAGTATGGGTTAAAGATTTTAACTATTCATATAATGATCCAATGCACCAAGATTATTTTTCTCATCAAGCATATCAAGATTACCCTGTTGTAGGTGTAACTTGGAGTCAGGCAAAATCTTTTTGTAGCTGGAGAACTAAAAAGAAAAATGATTTTTTAAGTTCTAGAAAAAATCCAACCTCAGTTCCATATTTTAGATTAGCAACAGAAGCTGAATGGGAATATGCAGCACGTGGAGGTTTAAGTTATGCTACATATCCTTGGGGTGGGCCTTATACAACAAGTGATAGAGGTTGCTTTTTAGCAAATTTCAAACCTACAAGAGGTGATTATGCAGTTGATGGGGCATTATATACAATGGAAGCTAAATCATACAATGCAAACGACTATGGTTTGTATAATATGGCAGGAAATGTATCAGAATGGACAAATACAGCATATAGTGAAGCATCATATTACATTGGGTCAACAATGAACCCTAATGTTGAAATGAATAAAAATGAAAGAAAAATTATTAGAGGTGGATCTTGGAAAGATGTAGCCTATTTCCTACAAGTAAGTACTCGTGATTATGAATATTCAGATTCAGCAAGAAGTTATGTTGGGTTTAGAACAGTACAAGATTTTTTAGGAACTAATATAAACGGAAATTAACATAAAATTTAAACCCCAAACTTTAAAAAATATATTATGGCACAAGCTAAGAACACAAAAAAATTATTCAATTATGCTTATGGTATAGGAGCGTCAATAGTAATTTTAGGAGCACTTTTTAAAATTCAACACTGGTCTGGTGGTGGAACTATGCTATCTATAGGTATGATAGTTGAAGCATTGGTGTTTTTTATATCTGCTTTTGATTCAGTTGAAGATGATTTAGATTGGTCGTTAGTATACCCTGAATTAACTGGAGATTTAGATAGAGATAAAGATAGAGATGAAGCAAGAGAATCTCAAACTATGTTATCTCAAAAATTAGATAAGATGCTTAAAGATGCTAAATTAGATGTTAATTTAATGCAAAGTTTAGGCGATAGTATCCAAAATTTTAAAGGTGCTGCAGAGAATATTGCCCCAGCAGTAGATTCTATTGCTGCAACAAACAGATATAGTGAGCAAATGTCAATGGCGGCTGCTCAAATGGAATCGTTAAATAGTTTATATAAAGTTCAGTTAGATAGTTCGAGTAGACAAGCCGAAATTAATGAACAGGTTGTTGTTAACTCAGAAAAATTAAAAGAACAAATGGAATCATTAGCTACAAACCTTTCTTCATTAAATGGAGTTTACGGAGGTATGTTATCTGCAATGTCAAAAAATAATTAATTAGTTTGATTATTAAATCTAAAATTATTAACCCAAAAAACTAATTAGAATGGCTTCAGGTAAACTTTCTCCAAGGCAGAAAATGATTAATCTTATGTACTTAATTTTCATTGCAATGTTAGCAATGCAAATGTCAAAAGAAGTACTTTCGGCTTTTGGTTATATGAACGAAAAACTGACAGAGAATAATATTACTACCTCATTAAATAATAGTAACATCCTTAAAAATTTAGAAACGAAAGCAAATGACCAACCTGAAAAATATGCTTCGTTATTTGCTAATGCAAAAAAAGTAGATGAATTGTCTAAAACATTTAATGATTATTTAGCAAACAAAAAAGATTTTTTCTTAAAAAAAGTTGACGATCCTACCAATTATGAAACAATGGATAATGCCAACATTGTAAATGAATACTTTTTTAAAGGAGATAATTTCACCCCTGAAGGTCAAGAATTTTTAGACCAAATTAATAATTATAGAAATTCCATAGTTAAACTATTAGGGGATAAAAACCCATTAACAAAAAATGTAAATAAGAGATTTGACACATCTGATCAAGATACAGAAGATGGCAAACAACCGTGGTTAAAAAATAGGTATGAAGGATTTCCTTTAATATCCACAATAACCAATTTAACGTCTTTGCAAACAGATATTATAACTACACAAGCTGAAATTTATGGAAGCCTTTTAGGAGGTCAATTAGAAAGTGATGTTTCAATGTCTAATTATAAAACAATTTTAATTCCAGAAAAATCAGCCTTTTTCCAAGGTGAAAATTTCAAAGGGAAAATAGTTTTAGGACGTTATGATGCTTCATTAAAACCTTCAGAAGTAGTTGTTAATGGAAATAACATCACAACTATTGAAGATGGTGGCGCAATTTTAGATTTTCCTGCAGGGCCTGTTGGTGAACGTGAAATTAAAGGGAAATTTGTTTTTATTGAAAATGGGGAGCCAGTTGAAATAGAAATTAACAGTACCTATGCTGTAATTCCAAAACCTAACAGTGCGGTTATATCTGCAGACAAAATGAATGTTGTGTATAGGGGAGTGCCAAACCCTATGACAATTTCAATTCCTGGAATTCCAGATAATTTAGTTACAGCAAATGGAATTGGGCTTAAAAGAGCTAATGGAACAGGGAAATACCTTATGACACCAAGTTCAGGAAGAGAAGTTAAAATTAGTGTTTCAGGAAAACTACCTAATGGACAAACAGTTAGTACTTCTCAAAAATTTAGAATTAAAGATATTCCATCACCAAGAGGATCTGTTAGAAAGGAAATGGGTTTTGTGAAAATGCCTAAAACTACATTAGTTAAAATAACTGTAGGAGCTGAATTACCTGATTTTGATTTTGATTTAAAGTTAAGAACTTCAGGGTTTACGGTTAAAGTACCAGGGCAATCAGCTGTTGTAGTTGCTGGTAATAAAATGAACGCACAAGCGAGAAAGGCAATTAATAAAGCTAAAAGAGGTGATGTAATTGCAATATTTGATATAAAATCTTCGTTAGTAGGTAATTCAGCTTATAAGATTAAAAATGCAGCTGCTGTGAGTATAGAAATACAATAAAATTGAATTTAAATGATGAATTATAGAAATATTGGATTTTTTAGTATAGCATTTTTACTGTGTGTTACAACAAATGCACAGTCAAATTTATTAAATGCGACAAGACCTTCTAATATTGGTGAAAAAACTACTGCTCAATTAGCAATAGATAATGATAAACCATTAGAATATGGTTATATAGATGATAGAGATATTATGTGGTCTAAAGTTGTTTGGGAATATATAGATTTAAATGAACGTATTAATTTACCAATTTACTATCCTGTTGATACAACAAATGTATCAACAAATAGACGTTCGCTTTTTGATACTTTATTGAGAGGTATAAATAGAGGTGCTATTACTGAAGTTTATGATGATTCTTACTTTACAGCTAAAATGACAAAAGCTGAAATTAATGGAAAATTATTTAGAGTTGACACTACAGATGCAGGTTTTGATGAGTTAAATGCAGGGGCAACTAATATTGATGAATATATTGATAAAATTAACTTAACATCTCAAGATATTGAAGGTTTTAAAGTAAAAGGACTTTGGTATATTGATAAACGTCAAGGAGAATTAAAATATCGTTTGTTAGCTATAGCACCAGTAGCACCTGATGTGCAAACAATGGGGAGAGAAGATATTGATATAACTGAACAGCTTGCAATATTTTGGGTTTGGTATCCAGATGCAAGGCAGACACTTCATGACATGAAAGTTTTCAATCAAAAAAATTCAGCATACCCAATATCTTTTGACCATATATTAAATGCTCGAAGATTTAATTCTATTATTTATAGAGAAGAAAATATTTATGGAGATAGAGATGTTGCTGAATATGTAAAAGGAAACGCATTATTTCAAGTTCTTGAGTCTAATAAAATTAAAGAATCTATTCGTAATATAGAACTAGATTTGTGGAATTATTAAATTCCTGAAAATAGATAATAAAACTCTTGCATTAGCAAGAGTTTTTTGTTTTATAAACTAAATTTATTGTATGCAAGTAGATTATATAGTTGTAGGTTTAGGGTTGGCAGGTTTAGCTTTTACAAAGGAGTTAGAAGAGAATAATAAATCATTTGTAGTTTTTGAAGATGATTCTCAAAACTCTTCTAATGTTGCTGGAGGAATGTACAACCCAGTGATTTTAAAACGGTTTACACCAGTTTGGAATGCAGTTGAACAGTTAGAAGTTGCAATTCCTTTTTACACATCTTTAGAGAGTAAATTCAATAAAAAATATAACTATTCGGTTGATATTTATAGAATATTTAAATCGGTTGAAGAGCAAAATAATTGGTTTATTGCAAGTGACAAATTGTTGCTATCTAACTATATGATTCCTCAAATAATTAATAAAAAATTTGAAGGTATTTTAGCAAATAATGGTTTTGGACGATTAACAAATACAGGAAGAATTAAGACGAAAGCGCTACTTGAAGATTTTAGGAATTACTTATTTGAAAATAATTTGCTTAAAAAACAGCGTTTTGAATATGATGCATTAAAAATAGATAAAAATACAGTTGAATATAAAGGAGTAAAAGCTTCAAAAGTTGTTTTTTGCGAAGGTTTTGGACTATTAAAAAATCCTTTTTTTAATAATTTACCTATGCAAGAAGCTAAAGGTGAATTAATAACCATACATGCACCTAGTTTAAATGTAGATTTTTTAATTAAAGCGGCTGTTTTTGTACTTCCGCTAGGAAATAATTACTATAAAGTAGGTGCAACATTCAATTGGAAAGATAAAACTAAACTTCCTACTTCTGAAGGGAAACAAGAGTTGGTAGATAAATTAAATTCATTTATTACTGTACCATATACAATTACTGAACATACCGCAGGAATTAGACCAACAGTAAAAGATAGAAGACCTTTGGTGGGTAAACATAAAACATATCAAAATATAGCTGTTTTAAATGGTTTAGGAACAAGAGGAGTAATGATAGCTCCAATAGCTGCAAAAGCGCTTTATAATCATCTAGAAAGAGGAGTGGAGTTGTCTAAAGATATTACGATTCAGCGTTTTTATGAATCTCAGGATTAAATTTCACAAAAATATTAATCCAAATAATTCGTGAAAGCCTAATAGTAATGGGAGCAGATATTAATAACATAACAACAATTGGAATAAAACTTTCTAGCAAACTTAAATTAAATAATAGAGTAGCTATTGTAAAAGTAGCAATGCTAATTCCAACAGTAAGGCTATAATTTACATACATAGCTCCATAAAAAAAGGAAGGTTCCATCATATATTTAAATCCACATTCCCCACAATTATCATTCATTTTAAATGCTTTATGAAGTTTAAATATGTTTTTTTCTTTCATAAAATCACCTTCATGACATTTTGGACATTTGTTAAACAGAATGCTATATAGTTTCGTTCCTTTTTTAAACATAGAGTTTGTTAAATTTATAATAGATTTGCAAAGTTAAAATATTTTGAATTAGTTATTTGTAATAAATTATGCTAAACGCACACAACGTATCAATTTCATTTGGAGGAACCGACTTATTTACGGGCATAACTTTTAAGTTAGACGCAGGAAATAGAGTTGGTCTTATAGGGAAAAACGGAGCAGGGAAATCTACGCTACTTAAAATTATTGCTAAAGAATTAGAATATGACACAGGTACTATGGCGTTTGAAAAAAACACAAGTATTGGTTTTTTAAAGCAAGATATTGAGTTTACATATGGAAGAACAATTTTAGAAGAAGCATATACAGCTTTTGTTGAAATTAAAAAAGTAGAAAAACAGTTAGAAAGTATAAATACAAGTTTAGCCGAACGTACCGATTATGAATCGGAAAGTTATCATGATTTGTTACATGAGTTAGATGATTTAACACATAGATACGAATTATTAGGAGGTTATAGTTACCAAGGCGATACAGAAAAGATATTGCAAGGATTAGGTTTTAAGCGTGAAGACTTTGGAAAATTAACTGAAACTTTTTCAGGAGGTTGGAGGATGCGAATTGAATTGGCAAAATTATTACTTCAAAAAAATGATATTTTACTACTCGATGAGCCAACAAACCATTTAGATATTGAGTCTATTATTTGGTTAGAGAATTTCTTGAAAAGTTACCCTGGTGCAGTTGTATTGGTTTCTCACGATAAAATGTTTTTAGACAATGTTACTAATCGTACTATAGAAATTTCGTTAGGTAAAATTTACGATTATAATAAGCCTTACACTCAGTTTTTAGAACTGAGAAAAGATATTAAAGAGAAACAATTACAAGCTCAAAAAAATCAGGAAAAAGAAATAAAACAAACAGAGCAGCTTATAGAAAAATTCAGATATAAAGCATCAAAAGCAGCATTTGCTCAATCTTTAATAAAAAAGTTAGATAAAGTTGAACGTATTGAAGTTGATGGAGATGACAATGCAATATTAAATGTTCGTTTTCCGGTCTCTATTCAGCCAGGTAAAATTATTTTTGAAGCTGAAAACCTAGCCAAGAACTATGGAGATAATCAAGTGTTAGAAAATGTAGATTTATTAATTGAACGCAACAGTAAAATTGCTTTTGTTGGTCAAAACGGGCAAGGGAAATCTACCTTGGCAAAAATGATGGTTAATGATATTGACTTTGATGGAAATTTAAAGTTAGGACACAATGTTCAAATTGGGTATTTTGCTCAAAATCAAGCAGAATATTTAGATGGGGAGAAAACAGTTTTACAAATTATGGAAGGTGCCTCAACCGATGCAAACCGGACCAAGGTAAGAGATATGTTAGGTTCATTTTTGTTCAGAGGTGAAGAGGTTGATAAAAAAGCAAAAGTCCTTTCGGGAGGTGAGCGTAATAGGTTGGCTTTGTGTAAAATGTTGTTAAACCCGTTCAATGTTTTAATTATGGATGAGCCAACAAACCATTTAGACATTGCATCAAAAAATGTATTGAAAAAAGCCTTGCAAAGTTTTGAAGGAACGTTAATTTTAGTTTCTCACGATCGTGATTTTTTACAGGGGTTGAGTAATAAAGTATTCGAGTTTAAAAATAAAGTAATTAGAGAATATTTAGGAGATATTGATTATTATTTAGAGCAACATAATTTAGAAAATTTTAGAGAAGTAGAAAAAAGAACAATTGAGAAAACAACCGCTAAGTCAACGGGAAAAGAAGCTTACTTAGAAAAAAAACAAAAAGAAAAAAAAACAAAACAGTTGACTAATAGGTTAAGTAAAGTTGAAAAAACCATTGCAAGTTTAGAAAGCGAAATCCTTAATTTAGATGCTGAAATATTTGAAAACTCTGAAGAGGTGAATGCAAACCCTGATTTTTTTAAAAATTACCAAGCTAAAAAAGAGGAGTTAGATGAGTTGATGGAAGAATGGTCTGAACTTCAAGAAAAAATAGAAAATTGTTCTTAAAATCTAAAAATAGTAACATTCAAGAAATTCACTTTTCTGAAATAAAAGAAAAAGAAATTTCATTATTTATAAAGCGTGAGGATAAATTGCATCCTTTTATTTCAGGGAACAAATACCGAAAGTTAAAATACAATTTAGTAGAAGCTTATCAACAAAAACACACTACACTATTAACATTTGGAGGTGCTTATTCTAATCATATTGCAGCCGCAGCGGCTGCCGGTTTTGAACATGGTTTTAAAACAATAGGCGTAATTAGAGGTGATGAACTGGCAACTAATATTGATGAGGTTCTTAAAAATAACCCAACATTAAAATTTGCTTCAGAACACAATATGCAATTTCATTTTGTTTCAAGAAGTGAATATAGAAATAAAACCACATTAGAATTTATAGAGAAGCTAAAAATTAAATTTGGTAATTTTTATTTAGTTCCAGAAGGTGGGACTAATAATTTTGCGGTGAAAGGTTGCGAAGAAATTTTAACAGAAGAAGATAATCAATACAATGTAATTTGTAGTGCTATTGGAACTGGAGGAACAATTTCAGGATTGATAAATTCAACTAAAAAGCACCAAAAAGTAATTGGATTTCCAGCGTTAAAAGGTGATTTTCTTCAGAAAGAAATAGAAAAATACGTTGTAAGGAACGATAATTGGAGTATAAGTACCGATTATCATTTTGGAGGTTATGCCAAAATTTCAGAAGAATTAATTACTTTTATCAATAAATTTAAAAGTGAAACCAGCATACCTTTAGATCCTGTTTATACAGGGAAAATGTTATTTGGTATTGTAGATTTAATACAGAAGAATTATTTTAAGAAAGGAACTAAAATTTTAGCAATTCATACAGGCGGTTTACAGGGAATTGAAGGAATGAATTTAGTGTTAAAAAGGAAAAAATTACCCCAAATAGAATAACTTATGAAATTGAAATATATTTTTATCACACTATTAACAATTGGTTTGCTTTCAAGTTGTAAATCGAAAAAACGAGTTGTCAAAAAAAATAAAAGAGAGCAAGTAGTTATCAATAGCAATAACACAAAAATTAAAGCTGTAAAAAAGACAAATACTCCAATTACAAACTCTACAATTAAATATATTAACACGTATAAAAAAATAGCTATGGAATCTATGCGGAAGTATAAAATACCTGCAAGTATTACCTTGGCACAAGGTATTTTAGAATCGTCAAGTGGTAATAGTGAATTAACCAGAAAATCTAACAATCATTTTGGGATAAAATGCCATAAAGGATGGAAAGGAAAACAAGTGTATCATGATGATGATAAAAAGGACGATTGTTTTAGAGTTTATAAAGATCCGGCAACTTCATTTAAAGATCATTCCTTGTTTTTAACAGGAAGAGGTCGTTACTCAAAACTGTTTAAATTAAAAAAAGGAGATTATGTAAAATGGGCAAAAGGTTTAAGCGAAGCGGGTTATGCAACAGATAAAAGGTATCCTGCAAAATTAATTGTGCTAATTGAAAAATACGATTTACATAAATATGACACAAAGGTTTTGGGTACATCTTTTAAAAAAGAAATAACAAATACAGTTGCTAATTATATCGTCTTAAAAGGGGATACTTTGTATTCTATTTCAAAAAAATATGGGTTAACTGTTGAAGAACTAAAACGCTTTAATGGGTTAAAATCTAATAATATTAGTGTAGGACAAACTCTAAGTTTAATTAAATAAAAAAAACGCTGCAATCTGCAGCGTTTTCATTAACTAACAATTAAAACAAACCTAACTTCTATTTTTAAATTTTCTATTTTGTTGTTCACCATTATTTTGACCTTGTGAACTCCCATTTTTCTTATTGGTTTTCATTCTTTTTTTTGCTGTTTCTTCCCATTTAGTAAATTGTTCATCAGAAAGTATATTTTTGATAGCAGCCTTATGCTCAATTTGTTTATCTAAGCGTGTATTTTGATGTTCAAATCGTTCGGCACTTGTTGGTTTATTACCTTTTTCTCTTTTTGATTTAAATTCGTCACGTGCTTTTTTACGCTCAATGGCTTGAGATTCTATCAGTTTAAATACGGCTTTTTCTTGGCTGTTAGATAAATCTAAGTGCAAATCCATTTTTTTAGTTTGCAATATTGCAATTTGTTCTGGAGAAAAATCAGCCTTTTCACCCATTTTTTTCTTGTTCTGTTGTGCATTACTTGTAAAACTGAATACAAGTATTAAACTTAAAATTCCAATTAATTTTTTCATGTTTTTATTTTTAAATGATTAACTATTTTTATGTTACACTTCTAAGACAAAACTTTATTACAAAGGTTTAAAATGTTAACACTTATTAACACTTGTTAACTATAGTAGCAATTATTACAACACAAATACAATTGCTATATTTAGTGTATTTTTGCAAAATATGATGATGAATAAACTTTCAGATTGGTTGCCTACTACTAACAAAGAAGTAAAACTTAGAGGTTGGGATGCGTTAGATGTAATTTTATTTAGCGGTGATGCTTATGTAGATCACCCAGCGTTTGGGCCAGCAGTTATTGGTCGTATTTTAGAAAGTTATGGGTTGCGTGTTGCAATTGTACCACAACCAAGTGTGCACGATAATTTGCAAGATTTCACAAAGTTAGGAACACCAAAATTATTTTTTGGAGTAACTGCAGGTGAAATGGATTCTATGGTAAGTAATTATACCGCAAGTAAAAGAAAGAGAGATAGAGATGTTTATACACCAAATGGCGATAAAGGTTTTCGACCAGATTATGCAAGTGTCATTTATTCAAACATTTTAAAAGAAAAATTTCCTGATGTTCCAGTTTTAATTGGTGGAATTGAAGCTTCACTTAGAAGAGTAACACATTACGATTATTGGAGTGATACGTTAAAACCAAATATATTAACCGATTCTAAAGCTGATTTATTGGTGTATGGAATGGGAGAACAGCCATTGAGAGAGATTGTAAACTTATTACAAAAAGGAGTGCCTTTTGCATCATTAAAAACGATTAATCAGACGGCATATCTTGAAAATAAGAAAGTGGATATTTCTAAAAATAAAAATTGGGAAGATGTTACAATTCATTCTCATGAAGTTTGTTTGAAAGATAAAAAGAAGTTTGCTTCAAACTTTAAAGTGATTGAGCAAGAGTCGAATAAAATATTTGGAAGTAGAATTTTACAGGGAGTTGGAGATACGACATTAGTAATAAACCCACCATACCCAACAATGACAGAAACTGAGATTGATGCTTCTTTTGATTTGCCTTTTACACGATTGCCACACCCAAAATATAACAAGCGTGGACCAATTCCGGCGTTTGAAATGATTAAGTTCTCTATAAATATTCATCGTGGCTGTTTTGGAGGTTGTAGTTTTTGTACTATTTCTGCACATCAAGGAAAATTTATTGCAAGTAGAAGTCAGGAATCTATTTTAAAGGAAGTTGACCAAGTTACAAATATGCCAGATTTCAAAGGCTATTTATCTGATATTGGAGGGCCTTCAGCAAATATGTATAAAATGAAAGGTAGAATTCAGGAAATTTGCGATAAATGTGTTTCGCCTTCGTGTATTTCGCCAGTAATTTGCCATAATTTAGATACTTCACACAAACCATTAACGGACCTTTATAAAGCGGTTGATGAACATCCTAAAGTAAAGAAATCATTTATAGGAAGTGGAATTAGACATGATTTATTAGTGCCAGAGTTTAACAAATTAGCAGATCCAAAAGAGTTAGATGCCTACACTGAAGAAGTAATGACTAATCATGTTTCGGGTAGATTAAAAGTGGCTCCAGAGCATACTTCAGATAATGTGTTAAAACTTATGCGTAAACCATCGTTTTCTTATTTTCATAAATTTAAGGAGCGTTTTGATAAAATTAACTTCAGAAAAAAATTAAATCTTCAGTTAATACCTTATTTTATTTCTAGTCACCCAGCTTGTGAATTGGAAGATATGGCTAATTTAGCTGCTGAAACCAAAGATTTAGGATTTCAATTAGAACAAGTGCAAGGGTTTACACCAACACCTATGACGGTGGCTACAGTTATTTATTACAGTGGTTATCATCCTTACACATTGAAGAAAATGAGAACTCCAAAATCTAAAAATGAAAAAGATGAACAACATCGATTCTTCTTTTGGTATAAAAAAGAAAATCAGCAATGGATTAGAAATGTATTAACTAAGGTTGGTAGAGGAGATTTATTGCAAAAGTTAGTGCCTTCAACAAATTCTTGGAAGAAAAATAAAGGGAATAAAACAAAAGATACATTTAATGAGACGGTCCCTATTACTTCAAGAAGAAAGAAAAAATTTAATAAAAAGAAGAAAAGAAAATAATTCTACAACATTTATTTATCAGTTTGAAGAAGCTATGTTTATTTTTTCAAGACTTTTAACATCAGTAGTTGCTCAAAACAAGGTGAATGTTGGTTTAAGGAATCCGGATGCTACTATTTATATTCAACTAGACTCTTATGAACCTGAAAAAGTTGTCAGCACAATTTATAGTTTAAAAAAGGGAGCTCTAGGTGTAGCTGTAAAACTGAAAATAATACAGCAACTTTAAATTAATTTAAAGTTGCTGTATTAAATAATTATTTAGGATTTAAAATAACATCAATTCGCTTTGCAATATCTTGTAAGTGATACATTCTTACTGTATTTGTACTTACATTAGCAGCTCTTTGTGCCTCTCTTTTAATTCGATTTAGTTCACCACGAACAATAGGTACAATATCAGATTGCTTTACTGTTACAGCAGTAGATTTTACATAGCTAGATCGGTTTGTTTTTTTAATATCTTTAGAAACGATTAAACTTGCAAGTTTTTCAATATGTGCTCTTTGTAAATTTCTTCTGTAGGTGTCAATCTTTTTCCCAGTATGAAGTTCAGACCAAATTCCATTTCTTAAATCACGCATCATAGAAATTAAAGAATAAGCTTTAGAACCATTCAAAGTTTCATTTTCAATCATACGCATCATGCGACCTAAATTAAGAATATTGTTCAATGTTCTAACTTGTGTACTTCTTATTCTTTCTGTAATTCCAGCATATTCAGTTCTTCCAATAATTTCTTTATCAATTAACCAAGTTGGAGTTTCAAATAATTGCTCGTTAACATATTTCAAACAATTTTTCTGATGTGTTTTATCTACATGTGAATACACAAGACCTTCTTGATCGTATGTTTTATAGTTTTCGTACACACCACCAATATTTGATGAGACGTGTCCCATATATCTATTAAATTGAGAAATTACATGACCGTACATCGTTTTTAAATCATCATAATTTTTTCCTTTTTCTGAAGTCCATTCAATCAAATTTGGAACAATTATTTTTAAGTTTGCAATACCATATGCACTTGCTTTAATGGCATTATTACCTAAATCTTCGGTTTGAGCACTTGGATCAACAACGCCACCAACTTGTTGATGCCCAAAACGATATAGTGGATCACCAGCGTGTTTTAATATCCAATTATCTAACGTTTCTTTTTCATCTTCTGCAGTTTTTGCATCTAAAATAGGTCTATATCCCCAACTCATGGCATACTTATCATACACTCCAATATTTGGCATCATAGCAACATTTTTATCACCAGGTTGCGCTATGTAATTAAAACGAGCATAATCCATAATTGATGGTGCTGTGCCATATTTTTTTGTAAATGTAGCTGAACGTAAAGAGTCAACAGGATATGCAGAGCTACTTCCCATATTGTGAGGAAAACCTAATGTGTGACCAACTTCATGTGATGAAACAAATTTGATAAGTTCACCCATGACTTCATCTTTAAATTCGGTAGTTTGGGCTTCAGAATTGATAGCTGCTGTTTGGACAAAATACCATCCTTGCAATAAACTCATGACATTATGGTACCAGTTAATATCTGATTCTAAAATTTCACCAGAACGTGGATCGCTTACGTGAGGGCCATTCGCATTTGGTATTGGTGAAGCTAAATATCTTACAACAGAGTAGCGAACATCTTCAGGGCTCCATTCTGGGTCTTCTTCTTTAGTTGGAGGATCTTTTGCTATAATTGCATTTTTAAACCCGGCGGCTTCAAAAGCAACTTGCCAATCTTCAATACCTTGCTTTATGTATTTCCTCCATTTTTTTGGAGTTGCCCTATCTATATAATAAACAATTTGTTTTTTAGGCTCAACCAATTCTCCACGTTTAAACTTTTCAATGTCATCATCTTTAACCTCTAATCTCCATCGATCCAAATAGGTTATGTTTTTACTTTTTTGAGCTTCAGAACCATAATCTGTTTGACTTGTTGTAAACCATCCAACTCTTTCATCAAAAATTCTACGTTTCATTGGAGTTTTCGGTAATAATATCATTGAGTTACTCATTTCAACTGAAACAGTTCCTGTGCTAGAATTTGAAGGTGGAGCACTCGCAGCATATGTTTTTACATGGCGTACTTCAATATTTTTAGGATAACTATTTACACTCTCAATAAATGATTTTTTAGTTTCTAAGCGTGTTATTTTGTAGCCTTTTCTAATAGACTGTGGTAAGCCTAAGGCTTTTACATCAATAGAAAACAAATCAGTTACATCAATAACTGTTGAGGTTTTATCATCGCTAAAAGCTTTAATTGGAAATGAAAATAAAACAGGCTCAAAATTTGAGTTTACAACTGCTTCGTGAACTGGAAGTTTTTCATCAGCTACAATTTTATAAGAAACAACTCTTAGTAATACTTTTTTTCCTTTTTTTTGCCAGCGTAAAACCTGGGTATTTGTTTTTTGCCCTCCAAAGCTTCTATCGTTTGAAGTATTTTTAGCAATACGAGTAACCATTAATAACTCTCTTTCAAATAAAGAATTGGGTATTTCGTATAAGTAAGTATCATCTTTAAAGTGCACTTTAAACAAACCTTCATCTGTTTTTGTGTCTTTTGTAACTACCTTATCGTAAGGTTTAATTGCTCCTTTTTTCTCTTTAGGTTTGGGTGGTGGAGTTTGAGCTACAGGTTGTTCTTTTTTCTTCTTCCTTTTTTTTTGAGCTTCAGCTGTAGAAAATGTTCCAACTATTATAAATATAGTTAGTAAACTAGTTAAAAGGTTTTTTGACATATGATGTAAGTTTGGGTAAAATTATAAAAGCCTAATTTATTAAACTAATGCATAATATTTCTTAAATATATGTTAAAGAAAAAGACTAATTTAAAAAAATATAATACCCTTTTAATTTCTAGAATAAATTAAAAATCAGTTGTTAATTTAGCTTTTTTAATTGTTTTTGAATTTTTTTAATGGCTAACTCTATAGGTTTTTCAGGTTCAATAACATTGTATTCTCCCCAAAATTCAGGGTCTGAAAAACCTGATGCTTTTTCGCTTAAAATTACAGAGGGTCTTAATCTGTTTTTTGGTTTAATTAGTTTTTTTGTTGTGTTTTTCTCCCAGTTTGTAACAGCCATTTCAATTGTTGTATGGTATATGGTGTTAAATAATTTTTTATCCCAATTTATTTTAAAACCAAGCTGAATTCTACTATATCCATAAAACCGTTTGCCATTTTTTGAACGATAATCTATTTGATAGGAAGCTTCAATTGGATACACCTTTGCACCTCTAGGTTTTTTTACAATGAAGTGTTTACTAGCTTTTTCTTTATTACTTATGTTCAATTGAAATTTTGCATTTGTTAAGGCTAATGTTTGTGCATCTATATAAAGTTTTCCATAAAAAAGAGGGCTAGTAATATGCTTTTTTTGTTTAAAATTTACAACGTAAATAGGTCTATTATCAACTTTTGTAGATGTGTCAAAGGAAAAATCATAAATTTCAATCATATCTTCTTCAAAGAAAAAAGTTGGATTTTTTATAATATCAATATAGATGGAGTTGAATGGACCTCCTTTAAGTTTAAATGCAACGGTATCTAATTTTGTAAAATCGGTTTTTTTACGAGACTTATAAAGTTTTAGGTTGTCTCTTTTGTTACTTGTGTATGCCTGCTTGTCTATTTCAATCACAGCTTCAGATAGTGATACATACGTTCTTCGTTTTTTTATGGTTTCTCTATAAAAGGCTGTCATAGAGGTTAGTTCATCTAAATAATTGTCACCTTTTCTTTTTAGCACTTCTAATATTAAAGATTTAGCATCTTTTATAGAAATATTAACTTCAGTAAGTTCTTCAATATAAGTTTCAAGCTTTATAGTTGTTTTTTTTGGTTTAAAATCTGATAATTTAACTACTTTGCTTGTGTAGCCTAAAAATGAAATGGTTACGTTTTGTGAAGTGTATTTTTTAGGAATTTTTAATAAAAACTTCCCTTGTGTATTTGTAATTGTACTAATATTTGTTCCATTAACTGTTAATGAGGCAAAAACCAATGCTTTTTTTGTTTTACCATCTATTACAACTCCTTTGTATTTGTTAAATTTTATGGTGTCATTTAAAATGTTGTTTTCTGAAGCAAGGGTAGAATTTGGAAATGAAATAAAAAAAATGAATAATAATAGAGGTGCTGTTAGGTTTTTCATGACTCATCAAATTAATATTTGAGAAAATTTAATTTAAAAAGACAAGTTAATAATTTTAAAATAAAAAAAGGAATTACATTTAGTAATTCCTTTTTTTATAATATATTTTATAGCGTTATTTTTTTGGTACAGGGAAACCACGATCTCTCATTAGAGCATCAATTTTGGCATCTCGTCCACGAAACAATTTATAAGCTTCAGCAGGGTCCATAACATTTCTAGGAGTAAATAAATATGTTACCATTTTAGCAGCAACTTCTTTATTATAAAATCCGTCTGTTGATTCAGTAAAAGCCTCAGCTGCATCAGCTGTAAGTACATCAGCCCACATATACCCATAGTAAGCGGTTGCATAACCTTCACCAGAAAAAACATGTCCAAAGTGTGGTGTTCTGTGTCGCATAACCAATTCTTTAGGCATATTCATAGCTGCTAATGTTTCTTTTTCAAAAGCATCCACATCAATATTAGTTGGATCTGTCATATGGAGTTTCATATCCATTAAGGCAGAAGCTAAATACTCTGTAGTTGTAAATCCTTGATTAAAAGTTGAAGCATTCTTAATTTTTTTGATTAATTCTTGTGGCATTGACTCACCAGTTTTATAATGAATTAAGAATTGATTTATTACTTTATCTGTAGAAAGCCAACGTTCTAAAATTTGTGATTGAAACTCAGTATAATCTCTCACTCCACTATTTAATGTTGGGTATTTTACTTTTGAAGAATAGTAATGCAATGCGTGTCCAAATTCGTGAAAAAATGTTGTAGCATCATCCCAAGAAACCAAAACAGGTTCTCCAGGAGCAGGTTTTACAAAATTGGAATTGTTGGAGCCTAGAACATTCTTTTTACCATCAAAAGTAGAGTAACTTCTGTATGTTGTAGCCCAAGCACCAGAACGTTTTCCTTGTCTTGCAAAAGGATCTAAATACCATAAGCCTATATGTTCACCTGTTAACTTATTAGTTACTTCCCAAACTTTTACATCTTTATGAAAAACAGGAACTGAACCTTCAGAAACTGGTGTAAAGTTGTAATTAAATATTTCTGAAGCAACAAAAAATAATGCTTCGGTAAGTTTATCTAACTGTAAATATTGTTTTACTTCATCAGAATCTAAATCGTATTTTTGTTTTCTAACTTTTTCAGCATAGTAACGATAATCCCAAGGTTTTATAGTAATATTGTCCTTGTTGGCAATTGCTTGCATATCTGCTACTTCTTCGTTAACTCTTGCAATTGCTGAAGGCCAAACAGCATTCATTAATTTCAAAGCATTTTCGGGAGTTTTAGCCATTCTGTTTTGTAAACGCCAATCTGCATAATTTTCATAACCAAGTAGTGCAACACGTTCTTTTCTAAGTTTTAAAATTTCAGTTATATTTTTGTTATTATCAAATTCATCGGCATTATCACCACGAGAATAATAATTAGTCCAAACTGTTTTTCGTAATTCTCTTTCGTCTGAATAAGTTAAAAATGGACTCATGTAGGAGCGCGTATTGCTGATGGCATATTTACCATCTTGTCCTTTTTCTGAAGCTATTTTAGCCATAGATTTTTTAATTCCTTCGGACAACCCACTTAGTTGGTCTTTAGTTAGATAAACGACATAATTTTCTTCATCTGCTAAAATATTGTTTGAAAAGTTAGTATAAAGTGTAGAAAGTTCTTTATTGATTGCTGCATAACGTACTTTCTTTTCAGCATCTAATTCAGCACCATTCATTGAAAATTTTTCATAAATAAGTTGAACAACTCGTTGTTGATCATCTTCAAGAGGTGTTTTCAATGAATTATCATAAACAGTTTTGATACGATTAAATAATGCTTCATTTTGCGATATTTTTGAACGAAATTCAGATAAAACAGGAGCCATTTCTCCTTGAATTTTTCTAAACTCAACTGAAGATATATTTGAACTCCAAATGCCGTAGTATCTTTGCACTCTATCTAAAACTTCACCAGATTTCTCCATAGCTATAATGGTATTTTTGAAAGTAGGGACTTCAGTGATTTTTGTAATTGCATCAATGTCTTTAAGGTTCTGTTTCATGCCTATTTCAAGAGCTGATTTAATGTCTTTAATATCCATTTTATCAAATGCTGGAACACCTCCATAAGGACCTGTCCATTCTTCTATTAAAATATTAGAGTTATTCATTTTGTCTGCTTTTTCTTGATTACAACTTGATAAAATAATTAGTGCGGTGAAAACTAACAATTTAATTGAAGTTGAGATACTATATTTTTTCATAATTTGATTAAATTAAGTGTTACCAAATTTACCAAATTGTGTATTATAATTGTTCTTTAAGGGCTAGTTTATAAGTAATATTTGTTACAGAAATTTAATAAAAATAAAATCAATTAGTTGCATAAAAAAAGGAATCGCAAAAATGTGATTCCCTTTTATTATTAACCTGAGTTCGACTTAAGGATTTAGCAAAAAAGAGCTAATTGCGTTGTA
>CAYPNJ010000006.1:0-40617 GCA_964412305.1 uncultured Lutibacter sp.
GTTTTCGAATCTTCTAAATCTGAAGAAAAAACAGCAACAGGAATATTACCAACATTTGTAAAAGGTGAAAAAGGCTCACATATACCTTCGTTTCTTGAAAAGCAAACCAAAGCACCCAGTAATTATACTGAAGCCACACTTTTACGCGCTATGGAAACTGCTGGAAAACAAGTTGATGATGATGAAATGAGAGAGTTAATGAAAGAAAACGGTATCGGACGTCCATCAACAAGAGCCAATATTATTGAAACACTTTTTAAACGAAAATATATTGTACGAAAAAAGAAACAACTTATCCCAACCGAGACAGGTATCCAATTAATTGATATTATTCAAAATGAATTGTTAAAATCGGCTGAATTAACGGGGCGCTGGGAAAAAAGATTGAAAGAAATTGAAAAAGGGAATTTTAATGCCGGAACTTTTATAAAAAATATGAAAAAAATGGTGGATGATTTGGTATATGAAGTCCGTTCAGAAAAAATAAGAGCTAATATTTCAGCGGTAACGACTAAAAAACTTTCAGCCACACCAAAAACAACGACTAAAAATAAGGGAATCACATCAGAAAAATGCCCAAAATGCAATAGTGGAAAAATTATAAAAGGTAAAACAGCTTATGGTTGTAGCGGCTATAATAACGGGTGTAATTTTAGACTTCCGTTTAGCTTTTTAGATAAAAAGATTTCAGAAAATCAATATGTCCGTTTATTAAAAAAAGGATGTACTGTAAATTTAAAAGGTTTTAAAGTTGAAAACAATAAAGCTGATGGATTGATCCGTTTTGATGAAAATTTCAACTTAAAATTAGAAGAAAAGAAAACTTCAGGAAATAAAATATCAGACACATTAATTTGTCCAAAATGTAAAAAAGGAACTGTTTTGAAAGGAAAAACAGCTTATGGTTGTAGTGATTATAAAAACGGTTGTAATTTTATTTTTAGTTTCGATGAAATTAGAAAAAAAGCAACTGGAAAAACACTCACTAAAGAATTGGTTTACGCTATTTTAAATGGAAAAGACTACGAATAAAGAACGACATCAGCATTTTATCATCTTTAAACCATACGGTTATTTAAGTCAGTTTGTAAATAATCAAACAAGGCGTAAAAATAAAAAAATGTTAGGTGAATTATACAATTTTCCTAAAAAAAACTATGGCAATTGGACGTTTAGATGAAACTTCAGAAGGTTTATTATTATTGACTACTGATGGAAAAACAAGTGAATTTATTAGAAGTAGTAAAGTTGAAAAAGAATACTATGCACAAGTTGATGGTAAAATTACTTCAGAAGCAATTGAACAATTAAAAAAAGGAGTAGGAATTAGTACTGAAACTGGAAAATATTTTACAAGAAATTGCATTGTAAAAGAGTTAATTGAAACACCTCAACTTCCTGAAAGAGCAAAAAAAATTAGAGACGAAAGACATGGTCCAACTAGCTGGATTTCTATCACTTTAAGAGAAGGTAAATTTAGACAAGTCCGTAAAATGACTGCGGTAGTTGGTTTCCCAACACTTAGGTTGGTTCGTGTAAAAATTGGAAATATTTTGCTTTCAGAAATGCAACCTGGTGATGTTATTAAAACTAATCATCTATTTGATCTTCGTTAAATTTCTGTTAAACAAAAATCATTCATAAATTTTTTCTTAAATTGTTGGTTTAAATTAATAACTAACTAAATTTTATGATTACACTTCGTGTTAATGGAGAGAAGCACATTATTGATGTTGCTCCAGAAATGCCTTTACTTTGGGCTATTAGAGATATTATAGGACTTACAGGAACAAAATATGGTTGTGGAATAGGGCAATGTGGTTCTTGCAAAGTATTGCTAGATAATTCACCTGTACAATCATGTATGATTCCTGTTTCTGCAGCAGAGGGTAAAGATATTTTAACTATTGAAGGGGCCTCTGATAATTTACAATTATTGCAAAAATCTTGGGTAGCACTTAATGTGGCACAATGTGGTTTTTGTCAACCTGGACAGTTAATTGCTGCTGCTGCTTTACTTGATAGAAATGAACGCCCAAGCGATGAAGATATAAATGAAGCTATGATAGGTAATATTTGTAGATGCGGTACTTATCAACGTATTAAAGATGCGATTCATAGAACTGTTGAACTTAAAAACCAAGACTAATTATGAGTACTATAAAAAATATAAGTCGTAGAACTTTTGTTAGAAGTATTGGTTTAGCTTCAGGTGGTTTAATTTTAGCTTGTAATACATCTATTTTTTCAGAAAAAGAAGAACTAAAAAATTTAGTGGATTTTAATCCAAACTTGTTTGTTCAGTTAAATTCTGATGGAAGTTTAATTTTAATTGCTTCACGTTCAGAAATGGGTAATGGTGTAAGAACTTCATTAACATCGGTTATTGCTGATGAAATGGAAGCAGATTGGGATAAAGTAATTGTAAAACAAGCTACTGGAGATGCCAAATATGGTGACCAAAATACAGATGGTTCTCGTAGTATTCGTTATTTATACGAAACAATGCGACAAATGGGAGCAATGGCAAAAGCACTATTAATTTCTGCTGCTGCACAAACTTGGCAAGTCCCAGAAACTGAATGTACTGCTGAAAATCATTTTATAATCCATTCTAGTGGAAAAAAAATTACTTTTGGTGACTTGGTTGAAATTGCCAAAACATTAGAAATTCCAGCTGATGTACAACTAAAAAAACCAAAAGATTTTAAATATATTGGTAAATATTTAAGAAGTGTTGATGCTGAAGAATATTCAAATGGAAGTGCTGTTTTTGGATTGGATAAACGAATCCCAAATATGAAATTTGTCGCAATTCAACGTTGCCCTGTTACTTTTGGAACCGTTAAGTCTTTTGACAAAACTGAAGCTTTAAAAATTAATGGTGTTGAAGACGTTATAGAAATTCCAAGAATTGAAAAACCTTTTGGAGCTTTAGGTGGTGTTGCTGTAATTGCAACAAATACTTGGGCTGCTTTTAAAGGTAGAGATGCTTTAAAAATCGAATGGAATTATGGTGATAATGAAGCGTATGATTCAGAAGAATACATGAATCAAATTACTGCAAATGTTCACAAACAAGGGAAGGTTGGAAAAGATACTGGAAATGTAAATAAAGCCTTTAAAAATGCAAATAAAATTGTAGAAAGCACTTTTCAATTACCACATTTATCGCACGCACCTATGGAAGTTCCAAATGCTGTAGCTTGGGTTCAGGGAGATAGCTGTGAAGTTTGGGCTCCAACACAAGCACCACAATCTGCAAGAAAAGAAGTGGTAGATTATTTAAAGACTACTGAAGAAAAGGTAACTATAAATGTCACCCTACTTGGTGGTGGTTTTGGAAGAAAATCAAAACCAGATTATATTGTTGAGGCTGTAATGGTTTCAAAAGCAATTAATGCACCGGTGCAAGTTGTTTGGTCTCGCGAAGACGATATTAAACATGGGTATTACCACACCACAAGTGCGCAATATTTAAAAGCTTCATTAGATAAAAATGGAAATGTTACAGGTTGGTTACACCGCTTTGCTTTACCTTCAATTGTTTCTACTTTTCAGCCTGGAGTAGATTACGCTGCTGGTTTTGAAATTTCAAGTGCTACAAATATTCCTTTTGATATAAAAAATATTAAAGTTGAAATTGGACAAGCACCTGCACATGTTAGAATTGGTTGGTTACGATCTGTTATAAATATTCCTCACGGATTTTCAGAAAATGTATTTGCTGACGAATTGGCTTTTACTGCTGAGAAAGACCCTCTAGAATTTCGCTTAAATTTAATTGGAAAAGATAGAATTGAAGATACTCCTGATGAAATTAAATACAATACAGCCCGACTTAAAAATGTACTGAAAATTGCCGCCAAAAATGCAGAATGGGGAAAAGAACTTCCTGAAGGTCATGCGTATGGTTTAGCAGTTCATTACAGTTTTTATACGTATGTTGCTTCAGTTGTTGAAGTTTCAGTCATAAATAATAAAGTAAAAGTTCATAACGTATTTACAGCCATAGATTGTGGTACTGTTGTTAACAAAAACACAGTTGAAGCTCAAATGCAAGGATCGGCAATTTTTGGAATGTCAATTGCTTTTTACGGGAAAATTACGGCTAAAGATGGCGCAATTGAACAAAGCAATTACCACGATTATAAAATGACACGTATACATCAAGCTCCAAAAGTTCATGTTGAAATTGTAGAAAGTAATGAAAGGCCTACTGGAGTTGGTGAACCGGGTGTTCCAGTTATTGCTCCTGCTATTATTAATGCAATATTTAAAGCAACAGGGAAACGATATTACAATTTACCATTATCAGATTACGGTTTAGTATAACACTTTATGAATAATTGGATAGAATTATTATTAGGTTTTAAATCTAAAAAACAACCTATAGCTTTAGTTACCGTTACAAAGGTTTTAGGTTCTGCTCCGTGTAAAGTAGCTTCAAAAATGATTGTTACCAAACAAAAAGAAATTTTTGGAACTATTGGTGGTGGAAAATTAGAATTTCAAGTAATTGATGAAGCCGTAATTGCAATTAATGAAAATAACATCAAAGAATTTTCATATACTTTAGGTCCAGAATTTGAACAATGTTGTGGTGGTAAAGTTGAATTAATTATAGAACCTATGAATCAAATTCCTGAATTATATCTTTTTGGTGCTGGACATATTGGCCTTGAAATTTGTACAATATTAAAAGACACTCCTTTTAATATTACATTCCTAGATACTCGTGAAAATTGGGAGCAACAAATTGATATTGATAAAAGCATTACCTTTTCTGATATTGATTTTGATTTGTACAAACAGCATGTTAATTGGGGTAAAAATTGTTATGTGGTTATTATGACACACGATCATAAACTTGATTTTGAAATTACAGCTTTAGCATTACATTCTAAAACAAAGTATATTGGGCTTATTGGTAGTAAAACAAAGAAAAACAAGTTTAATAATATTCTTAAAAATGAATTGAGTTTTGAAGCTGGAATTTCGGCTGTTCATTGTCCGGTTGGCTTAGATATTGGAGGTCATACACCCAAAGAAATTGCTATTAGTATTGCTGCTGAATTGTTGAAAATTCACTATGGGAAATAACACAATTTTTGTAGTATTAGCTGGTGGAAAATCTGAACGAATGGGTGTTGATAAAGGGCTATTGAAATACCATCAAACGTTTTGGATTTTAGAACAACTAAATAGAATCTCAAAAACTTCAATTTTAGAAATTTATATTGGTTTAGGCTATAATATTCAACATTACTTTAATGCAATTCCTTGGTTGGAAGATGCTGTTACAAATTCTGTAGATTTTCAGGGGTTACAAGTTAGAGTTATTATCAATAATAATCCAGAATTAGGTTCTTTTTCTACACTTCAAACAGTGTTAAAAAACATACACTCTTCAAACGACATACTACTAAATCATATTGATGTTCCTATTTTAAATTCAGTAGAACTTCAAAAAATTATTGAGATAAAAAATACTATTGTAATACCAAATTATAAAGGTAAGAATGGGCATCCTATAAAAATGGATTTTACTTTTTGGAAACAACTATTAGTTTTAAATACAACTGATAAAAATGCAAGGTTAGATTTTCAAATAAAAAAATTAAACCCTATCAAAATTTCAAAAATTGAAGTTTCTGATAAGGCTATTTCAAAAAATATAAATTCTAAAAAAGATTGGATATCCTTTTTAAATGAGTTTTCATAAATTAATCAAACAACCCTTTTGTAAATTCTTCAGGGTTTGCAGCTAAATGATAACGAGGATCATCTATAGCTTTAATAATTACTTCGTTAAATTTAGGATTTGATTTCACTAATAAAATTTTACATTCTTCACTTAAATGTTTTAAATGAATTGTTTTTCCTGCAGCTTCATATTTTTCAACAATATTTAAAATAGCTTCTAATGCTGAATGGTCACTAATCCGAGATTCTATAAAATCTATTTCAACATTTTCAGGGTCATTTTTAATATCAAATTTTTCATTAAATGTTGTTATAGAGCCAAAAAAAAGCGGCCCCCAAATTTCATAAACTTTCGTACCGTCCTTTTTCATTCTTTTTCTAGCTCTAATTCTTGTTGCATTTTCCCAAGAAAAAACCAACGCACTTACTACAACACCTGCAATAACTGCAATAGCTAAATCAAAAATTACAGTTAACGCTGAAACTAATATCAGTACAAATAAATCGGTTCTTGGTATTTTATTTGAAATTCTAAAACTACTCCATTCAAACGTACCAATAACAACCATAAACATTACACCAACCAATGCTGCAATTGGAACTTGTTCAATATATGATGATCCAAATAAAATAAAAAATAATAGCATCATTGCTGCTACAATACCAGATAATCTTCCCCTACCACCACCTTTTATATTGATAATAGATTGACCAATCATGGCACAACCTCCCATACCTCCAAATAAACCTGTAATTATATTAGCACTTCCTTGTGCTACACATTCTTTATTTCCATTACCACGAGTTTCGGTTAAATCATCAATTAAATTCAACGTCATTAACGATTCTATCAATCCAATTGCTGCTAATATTAAAGCGTATGGTAAAATAAAAATAATTGAATCTATTGTAAAAGGCACTTTAGAAAACGTTTCCAAATTTAATGTTGGCAAACCTCCTTTTAAACCTTCTCCACCACCATCACTAATAAAAGAACCAACAGTAGCAATATCAAATTTTGATAAAATTGCTATCGTGCTAACTACCAAAATTGCTATTAAAGCTTCAGGTAATTTTTGTAGTTGTTTAATTTTTGGTAAACCCCACATAATTAACATCGTTAAACCAACTAAACCTACCATTAAATACAATTGATTTCCTTGTAACCACACTTTTTTACCCTCAACAACTGTTTTAAACATTCCCAATTGAGAAAGAAAAATAACTATTGCCAAACCATTTACAAACCCCATCATTACAGGATGTGGTATTAAACGAACAAATTTCCCAAGCTTTAAAACACCTGCTAAAACTTGTATAATTCCCATTAAAATTACCGTTGCAAATAAATAGTACAATCCTAAATTCTCATCTGGACTTCCCATGGCGTTTCCTTTAGCTACTAATGTAACCATAACTACTGCCAACGCACCTGTAGCACCCGAAATCATTCCTGGTCTTCCTCCAAAAATTGAGGTAATTAAACCAACCATAAATGCGGCATACAATCCAACTAACGGATCAACCCCAGCAACAAAGGAAAAAGCAACAGCTTCTGGTACCAATGCCAAAGCAACAGTTATACCTGATAAAACATCATTACGTACATTGGATACTCTTTTTCTAATAAATTCAGTCATAAGTAGTTATTTGTAAAAAGCGGCAAATATAGCGTAAAAATTTAATTGGTTGTGACTATTTATCAATTAACAGCATCCAGAATTAACGAAAAGGTATTCGTGAAATTATTAGTGAATACTTAAAACAATAATTTGATGTTTTCGTAAGTATCTTTAAGCACTTCTTTAGTTTCTGCAACATTCTTAAATTCAACTTTTTCAATCTCTTCTTCAATTTGTGGAGTTAAATTTCCTTTATAATTTGAGTTCATTAAAAACCAATAGGTTATTTTTAAAATAATTTTCCCTTTTCTCTCAAAAATATGGTAGGTCGTTTGAAGTTCTTTTTTAATAATTAAATTAGCTATTCCGCACTCTTCTTCAACTTCTCTAACAGCACATTCCTCTATCGATTCACCTTTTTCTAATTTTCCTTTGGGTAGATCCCAAGTATTAAAACGATAAATAAAAAGCACTTCATTATTTGAATTTATAACTTTTCCACCTGCTGCTTTTTGTATTTTCAATTTAGACTGAAATGTTCCCCAAGCAGCTTCTAAATCTTCACAATATAAGTAAACACCCTTTTTTTTCTTCTGAAGGAAAGCTTCAATAATTTGGTTAATTAGAGCGCATTCAAAGTTTATTATTTCAAAACCTGTTGAAATCTTCTTGGTATCTGTCAAAAATATTGGACAGTCATTCACAAAAACTTTATACATTTGCATTATGATTATGAACAAAGATACTGCAAAAAAAACGGCTGAATTGTTATTGCAAATTAAAGCCATTAAGTTACAACCTAATGAACCTTTTACATGGGCTTCGGGCTGGAAGTCTCCAATATACTGTGACAATAGAACTACGCTTTCTTTTCCTAAAATTAGAAATTATTTAAGTGAAAATTTAGCAAAAATTATTGAACAAGAATACGGTAAGCCAGATGTAATTGCAGGCGTTGCAACTGGCGCAATTGCAATTGGTGTATTAGTTGCGCAAGAATTAAATGTTCCTTTTATTTATGTAAGACCAGAACCTAAAAAACATGGAAGAAAAAACCAAGTAGAGGGTTTGCTTGAAAAAAACAAAAACATAGTTGTTGTAGAAGATTTAATTAGTACTGGAAAAAGCAGTTTAAATGCTGTTAAAGCATTGAAAAATATTGAGGGTAGTAATGTAAAGGGTATGGTCGCTATTTTTTCATATGGTTTTGATATTGCAACCAAAAACTTTGAAAAAGCAGCTGTTCAATTAAATACATTAAGTGATTATGAACATTTATTAGAACAATCACTTGATAGTAATTATATTTCAGAAAATGAATTAGAAACTCTTCAACAATGGAGAAATAATCCAAGTAAGTGGAAACAATAAATAACAAATTATGAATTTAGAAAGTAAAAAATCTATCATTAATAAATCTCAAAAAGATTTTTTTGAATTTTTAAGCAACCTTCAAAATTTCAAACAATTAATGCCTGAGAATACCGAAAAATTTGAGGTTGATGGCGACTCTTTTATTTTTAGTTTAAAAGGAATGCCAGAAATTAGATTGGTTGTAAAAGAGAAAAATGAATTTGATAAAATTGTATTAGGTGCAGCTAGTAGCAAATTAAGTTTTACACTAACTACTGTTATCAAAGAAGTTTCATCAAATACATGTGAAACTCAATTATTGTTTGAAGGTGATTTTAACCCAATGATGGCTATGATGGTAAAAAAACCACTTCAAAATTTTATTGATACTTTAAGCGAACAAGCAGAAAAATTATAATAAATTTATTGCTAATTTTTACGACTCGTAAATTTAATTTCTTTTAAATTAAATTTACGAGTCGTTTCATTTTCTAATTCAACTACCAATCTACCATCTTCAAAAACATCTACAATCTTTCCCAAAAAGACTACACCTTCTTTAGTTTCAAACATGGTAGGATTTTTATACTTATAAAGTGAAGCTACATACAATTCCTTTAATTTTGAAAACTCTTTTTGTTCAATAAACTTTATGTAATATTGAATGCTATTTACAATGTCTTTTAATAATATGTCTTTATCCCAATTAATCCCTGTACTCTTCTTTAATGAAGTAACATTTCCTATTTCTGAAGGGAAGTTTTCTTGATTCACATTTAACCCAATACCTATTACAGATTTCTTAATATAATTACCGCTAAGTATGTTTTCAATTAATATTCCCGCAACTTTGTCTTTCTCTGCCAAAATGTCGTTAGGCCACTTTATCTTAAACGAAATTTTAACAACCTTTTTAACAATTGTCAAAACACCTAATGAAACAGCCATACTTAAATAAAATTGACGCGTAGCTTTAAAAGATTTGAATCTAACCAATATGCTGAATGTTAGGTTTTTACCACTTTTCGAAGTCCAAGTTGTTCCAAGCTGCCCCCTACCTTTAGTTTGATGATTTGCTACTACAACTGTATAACTTTCAATAACTGTTTTATTTGCAAGCTTCTTTATGTAAGAATTTGTAGAATCAATGGCATTAAGTTTGATTATATTCATAAAGAATTTGATAATTTTAACAAAGTTACTTAAAACATTAATTATTATAAAAAAATAATAACTTTGTAACAAACTAAAAAAAAATTAATGACAAAAAAAAATATAAACGCAGACGACTCAATAGCTGCTATTTTAAAAGCTATAGACGAAATTAAAGGTCTAGATATTCAAATTTTAGATTTGAGAGAAATTGACAATACAGTCTGTGATTATTTTGTAATATGTACTGGTACTTCAAATACGCATGTGAATGCAATTTCTGGCATTGTGCAAAAGCAAGTAAGCAAACTAACCAAAGATAAACCTTGGCATGTTGAAGGCGAGGGAAATGCTGAATGGATTTTATTAGACTATGTAAACATTGTAGTACATGTTTTCCAAAAGCACATTAGAGAATATTACGATATTGAAAGCCTTTGGGGTGATGCAAAAATTACAACTATTTCTTCAGCAAAATAAAAGTTTTTTAACTTATTGAAATCGAAAACAGAATGAGTCAGGATAAAAAAAATACTTCAAATAAAAAAAATATACCAACACCTAAATTTAACCTCTATTGGGTTTACGGTGGTATTTTTATACTATTTATTGGTTATCAACTAATTAATAGTGACAGTTTTTCTTCTAAAAATTTAAGCCAAAACGAGTTTAAAACAATTTTAGCTGATAATGATATTAATAAAATAGTAATTGTTAATAGAGATATTGCAAATATTTACATCAAAAAAGAGGCTGTAGAAAAGGAAAAACATAAAAAAAATAAAGGCTCTTTATATACTGGAAATTCACCAATGTATTATTACGATTTTGGTGATTTACAAAATTTTGAAAAAGAGCTGAATGAAGAAAAAGCAGCAAACGAATTAGATTTTGACACTTCGAATGTTGAAAAAACAAACTTATTAGAACAGTTGTTTATGTACTTGCCTTTTATCTTTTTAATTGGTTTGTGGATCTATTTTATGAAAAGAATGTCTGGAGGTGGTTCAGGTGGTGGTGGGCAAATATTTAGCATTGGAAAATCTAAAGCAAAATTATTTGATCAAGATCAAAAAGTTAAAACTTCATTTAAAGATGTTGCTGGTTTAGAAGGAGCTAAAGAAGAAATTCAAGAAATAGTTGATTTCTTAAAAAGCCCTGACAAATATACATCACTAGGAGGTAAAATTCCAAAAGGAGCATTATTAGTAGGTCCTCCAGGTACAGGAAAAACATTATTAGCAAAAGCGGTTGCTGGTGAAGCAAACGTGCCTTTTTTCTCTCTTTCTGGGTCAGATTTTGTTGAAATGTTTGTTGGAGTTGGAGCATCACGTGTGCGTGATTTATTTAAACAAGCAAAACAAAAAGCACCTTCAATTATTTTTATTGATGAAATTGATGCTGTTGGTAGATCTAGAGGTAAAAATAATATTACTGGTGGAAATGATGAACGTGAAAACACCTTAAATCAGTTACTAACTGAAATGGATGGTTTTGGGACTGATACAAATGTAATTGTTATTGCTGCAACTAACCGTGCAGATGTTTTAGATAAAGCACTATTACGTGCTGGACGTTTTGATCGTCAAATATATGTAGACCTTCCTAATTTAACTGAACGTGCTGCAATATTTAAAGTTCATATTAAGCCTTTAAAATTAAGCAAAGATGTTGATTTAGAATTTTTATCTCAACAAACTCCTGGATTTTCTGGTGCAGATATTGCTAATTTATGTAATGAATCTGCTTTAATTGCAGCTAGAAAAAGTAAAAAAGCAGTACATCATCAAGACTTTTTAGATGCTGTTGATAGGATTGTTGGAGGACTTGAAAAGAAGAATAAAATAATTACACCTAAAGAAAAGAAAACAATTGCATTTCACGAGGCTGGTCACGCAACAGCTAGTTGGATGTTAGAACATGCTGCACCACTAGTAAAGGTTACAATTGTTCCTAGGGGACAATCACTTGGGGCTGCATGGTACTTACCTGAAGAACGCCAAATTGTACAAACTGAGCAAATGTTAGATGAAATGTGTGCAACTCTTGCAGGAAGAGCTGCTGAAAAAATAATGTTTAATAAAATTTCTACTGGAGCATTAAACGATCTTGAAAAAATAACAAGACAAGCGAAAGCTATGGTAACTGTTTATGGTTTGAACGATAAAATAGGTAATATTACTTATTATGATTCTTCAGGACAATCTGAATACAACTTCACAAAACCTTATAGTGAAGAAACTGCCCAGGTTATAGATAAAGAAATTTCGAAAATTATTGAAATTCAATATCAAAGAGCCATTAAAATTCTTACTGAAAATAAGGATAAACTAACAATACTTGCTGAATTATTACTTAAAAAAGAAGTCATATTTAAAAAAGATTTAGAAATAATTTTCGGAAAAAGACCTTTTGATAAAGAAGAACCAATTGTTAAAGAAGAAGTAAAGGAAGAGGTTATTGAAAAATCTAAGACTGAAAATTCATCAGAAACACAAGAGTAAATTGATATCTTTTTTATAATTTTGGAATTACTCAAAACAAAGAATGAATTTTTTCAAAAAGTTATTTAATCTAAAAAAAGAAAAAGATTCTAAAGAGTTAACTTTAGCTATAGAAGAGTTATCTCTTGATCAAATTTTTGTCCAAAATTTTATAAAAAATAATGGTAAGTTCCTCTATTGTACAACTTTAGAGGAAGTTACTTTAAATTTAGCTAATATAGTTAAAGAAAATTCTTGGGACAGTATTATTTGTAATGACACTGATTTGTTAAAACTTGTAAAAACTGTTTCTTTAAAAACTACTGGAAATTTTAACAATGCATTTCCTTTATTTGTAAGTTGTGAGCACTTAATTGCTGAGAATGGAAGTATTTTGTTTTCATCAAACCAATTAAAGGAATGTAAAATTTCTGAATTGTCAGAAAACTTTATAGTTTATGCAACTACAAGCCAGTTGGTACATTCAAATAGTGACAGTTTAACTGGAATTAAAACACGCTACCAGGGTAATATTCCTAGCAATATTAGTGCTATAAAAAATTACAATCCAAATTCTAAAGATATTGATTTTATGAATTATGGGAATACTAATGCAAAAAACTTATATTTGCTGCTATTCGAAGATTTATAATTTATGAACAACCTTTTAAAACGTGCACTTTCAGGAGCAATTTTCGCAAGTGTTTTGATATTTTCAATCCTTTACAGTAAAATTTCTTTTATTGTACTTTTTTTTATTTTAATGATGTTCTGTTTATATGAATTCAAAAAAATGATTCAACTTAAAAGTGTATTTCCTTATCTAATTGGAACGTTACTTTATGTTTTTGGAAATATATTAGGCGTTGAAGATATCCCTAGAAAAATGATTTTCGATTATGTTGGTGTAGCGTTATTTTTTACTATTTTCATATCATTTGCATCAATCTTATTTGCTAAAAAAGAAGAAGTAATTAGTCATTTAGGAAAAATATTTTTATCAATCATATATATTGTTGTACCATTTACATTAATTGTAAAAATTCCATTTTTAAACACGACATTTAATTATGTAAATACCACCATTTTAGGGGTATTCCTTTTAATTTGGACAAATGATACATTCGCATTTTTAGTAGGTACTAACATTGGAAAACATAAACTTTTAAAACGCATTTCACCTAACAAAACAATTGAAGGGTTTATTGGAGGAATGTTTTTTACTTTTATATTGAGCTTTTTCTTAGCACAACAATTTACTACACTATCATTAATACAATGGATTGTAATTGCAGGTATAGTAAGTGTGTTTGGTGTATTAGGTGATTTAATTGAATCTATGTTTAAAAGACAAGCTTGTGTAAAAGACAGCAGCAATTTTATTCCTGGTCACGGAGGTTTTTTAGACCGGTTTGACAGTGTGATTTTTGCTGCTCCATTTATATTTATTTACTTACAATACGTTTAATTATTATGTTTCATAAAGAAGGCTTTAAAATAATGTTAATTGCTACATTTTGTATAGGTGTAGGAATTATTTTGATAGAAAATTTTATAATTATAGATTGGCTAAATAAATTATTAGCTATTACTCTATTATTAATTTACATAATAATATTACAATTTTTTAGAAACCCAAAAAGGAACACTACACTTAACGACCATGCCATTATTGCACCTGTAGATGGTAAAGTGGTTGTTATTGAAGAAGTTTTTGAAAAAGAATATTTTAAAGATAAAAGATTACAAGTATCTATATTTATGTCTCCTTTAAATGTACACGTAACTAGGTACCCAATTAGTGGAACTATTAATTTTAGTAAATACCATCCTGGGAAATATTTAGTTGCTTGGCATCCAAAAGCTTCCGAAGAAAATGAACGAACAACAATTGTTGTAGAAAATAAAACCGTTGGCAAAATCTTATACCGGCAAATTGCAGGAGCATTAGCGAGACGAATTGTAAATTACGCTAAACCAACTCAAAAAGCCATTCAAGGTTCTGACGCTGGTTTTATTAAATTTGGCTCACGTGTAGATTTATTTTTACCTTTAAATGCTAAAATTAATGTAAAACTAAATGACAAAGTAATAGGTGGTGAGCAAATAGTAGCTACTTTGTAACCATTTCTAATTTATTATGGAAAAAGAGTTAGACACTGAATTTAATAAAGCATATGAGTTTGCTTGTAATACAAGCATAAAACTTCCTCCAGATGTGATGCTTGTTTTTTATGCTTATTACAAACAAGCCACTAGAGGAAATAACTACGAGCAACCATCCGGGAATATTCAATTGAGGAATTCATTTAAATTAAATGCTTGGTTTCAGCTAAGTCATTTAAGTGAAAACGAAGCAAAAAAAGAATACATTAGCCTTGTAAATAAGCACTTAAAATAACAACAATTAATTATGAAAAAATTATATATTCTAAGCCTTTTATTAGTGTCAATCACTACATTTTCATCTTGTAAAGAGAATGAAAAAAAAGAGGCTAAACCTATAGGAAAAATATTTAGTGTAGATTCAAAAGCAACAAGCATAAATTGGATTGCCTACAAAACAACTAATAAAGTACCTGTAAAAGGTCAGTTTTCAAAAGTGACAATAGAAAACAGTAAAACTGCTTCAACACCTTTAGAAGCATTAAACGGTCTAAAATTTAACATCCCTGTTAATAGTTTAGTTACTAAAGATACTATTAGAGATGGGAAATTAAAAGAATTCTTCTTTGGAACAATGATAAATACTAGTTCAATAACCGGTACAATAACTATGGCTAATGAAACTTCTGGGACTGTTGAATTAACCATGAATGGAATCTCTAAAGTTTTACCAATTACGTGTATAATTAATAAACAAACTGTGATTATTGAAGCGCTAATGAACTTAGACAATTGGGAAGCTCAACTTGCATTAGAAGCCTTAAATGCTGTTTGTAAAGATTTACATTCTGGTGATGATGGTATACCTAGAACTTGGAATGAAGTTAAAATTGAAGTTACAACTAACTTAAAATATCATTAAAAAAAAGCCTGCTTAAAGCAGGCTTTTTTTTAATAATCTAAACTCTTTAAAAACTCTAATTTAGCTTTCCAAATTAACAGCTTTTCTTTATAAACTTTTATATTATCCATTACATTTTTAAGTAGTGGATTATCTGCAGAGGCATTAGAAATAAACCCAACATTATTCTCTAATTGTTGAATTTCTCTCACAGTCTCATCAATTTTCTTTCTTACAAAAAGCTGCTCACCATTTAGTTTTCTATAATTCTTTTGTTCCAAATAACTGTTCACTAAGTTTTCAAACTTAATCATTTCAACTTCTATTGGGTCAATTGAGTTAGCTGCTACAATTTTATCAATTAGTTTATTAAATTTCATCTCAATATGCTTCATCTCAAACGGCACTCTACCTAAACTACGCCAATTATTAACATATTCTTTAAGTATATCTAAGGTAATTTCTTTTTTATCTGCTACACCACTTTTAATTTTAGCCAAAAGTTCTTTCTTTTTAATAAAAACTTCTAATTCCTCTTTACTACCAGCATCTTGTTCAGAATGAAGTCTATCAAAATAATGGTTGCAAGCATCTTTAAATTCTTTCCATAACTTATCTGAATACTTACGAGGAACATGACCAATATTTTTCCAATCAGCCTGAATTTTTTTCATTACTTCAGTTGCAACATCCCAATCTTCACTATCTTTTAAAGATATTGCACGTTCAATTAATAATTTCTTTTTATTTAAATTTTCTAGATGATCTTTTTTTACATCTTTAAAGAAATTATTTTTTTCAATATTAAATTTTTTGGTAGCCTCTTTAAATTTCGCCCAAATTTCATTACTTTTTGCTCTAGGAACCTGACCAATACTAAAAAATTGATTGCGCAACTCTTCAATTTCATTAATGCTTTTTTGCCAATCAGATCTACTTTTATTTTTTGAAGTATCTAATGAATCAATCGTTTCAATAACAACGAGTTTTTTATCTACATTTTCATCAAATTTAGATTTTAAATCTTTGAAAAAATCATGGCGTTTATCGTGTACTTTTTTTGTTGCAGCACTAAATCTTCCCCAAACTTCTTCTCTATGCTCTCTACCAACTGGACCAACTTCTTCTTTCCAAAGTTTATGTAAAATCTGAAGCTCATTAAAAGCTAAATTAATGTCTTCTAATTCAGCTAATTCTTCAGCTTTTACAACCAGTTTTAATTTTTCTTCGTAATTATGTTTAAAATCAAGGTCGCGTAAATCATTACTTAAATGTAACAAATCATAAAAACGTTCAACATGATGATGATACGTTCTCCAAGTATCATTGTATTTAGCTCTAGGTATTGGGCCAACAAATCTCCATTTGTCTTGTATACCTTTAAATACTTTATACATTGTAGCACCTTCAGCATTGTCTATTAAATGCTTTAGTTCTTCAATTAATTCTAACTTAATTTTCAAATTATCATTTAACTGAGTTTCTTGATTTGTATAAAACTCATTTTTCTTAACTTTATAATCGTAAAGAATACTATTGTAATTAGATTTTATTGGGTTGCTATATTGAAAATCTATAATATTCCCTCCTTCTTCTAAAAATTTAGCTTTTTCAGTTTTTAATAACTCTCCAAATTTAACATTGAACGTATTTTTAATGTTGTTCACATTATTATGAATACTTTGCACAGAGTTCTCTTTAACTAACTTACTTAATTCAGCTACCAACTCCTCTAAACTAAGCGTATTATAGTCAATCAATTCAACTGTTTTATGCTCAATTTCTTCAGAACTTTCTGCTATTTTACTCTCAATTTCGTCAATAGCTTTATTATCTGAAGAGTTAACTTCATCTGGTAAGGTTTCTTGTTTTTCTTTGTTTTTGTTCTCTTGAGTTTCTGAAGTTGTTTCACTTTCTTCAACTATAACTTCTTTAGTTTCTTTTACTTCAATATCATTGTTTGTTGAAGGAATTTCTTCTTGAGTTGAACTAGTTTCTTTTTTTTCTTCTGAAATTTCAGAGTTTTGTGGAGTTAAATTACTTTCTTCTTCTGTTTGTAATTTGTTGGTCTCGTCTAACATATTAAAATGTTTAAGGTTCGTTAAATTATAATCATTAATAATCTGAAAAAATAGTATTATCACTTAAAATACCATTTCTTTATAAGATGTAAAATCTTACTTAAAGTTGCGTAAATTTAAACAATTCTTTTTATGAATTCCATATTTCCCAAGACTTTTCTGCTTGAAGTTCTAGCATTTCAAGTCCATTTTTAATAGCAGCGCCTCTCAGCTTCCCTTCTTGTAAAAATTTAGTTTCTGCAGGATTATAAATTAAGTCAAATAACAAATGTTTTTCTGTTATAAACTCATGTGGAATATTAGGTGAATTTTCAATATTTGGATGTGTTCCAAGTGGTGTACAATTAATAATTATAGTGTACTCTTCAATAATTTCTTTACTTAATAGTGAATACAATAAATTATTTTCTGCTACTTTTCTGGAAACAAATTTATACGATATATTTAAATTATCTAAAGCATAAGCTACAGCTTTAGAAGCGCCACCTGTACCTAAAATAAGTGCTTTTTTATGGTGATTTTTCAACAATGGCTTTATGGAGTTTTGAAATCCGTAAACATCTGTATTATAGCCTAACAACTTATTATCATTAGTCACTTTTATAGTGTTTACAGCTCCAATATTTTGCGCATCTACATCAACCTCATCTAAATACTTCATGATAGATTGTTTGTATGGAATTGTGACACTAAACCCTTGAAAATTTTCTTCATTATGATATAAAATAAACGGAAATTCCTCAATTTCAGGTATATCATAATTGTCATACCTAAAAGAATTTAGACCTAACTTTTGAAATTTATCAGTAAAATATTTTCTAGAAAAAGAGTAGGAAATATTCTTCCCTACCAAACCAAATTTATAACGATTCTCCATCAATGTATTCTTTACGTTCTGTTCCGTACCTATCAATTAATAAAATAATTCCAAGACCTGTACTAATAAATATAATTGCAATCCATGTTTCTTGATTGGAAAAATTAGGAAAGTATCTCTCAAAATTTTCAATAACTTTATGCCCATTCACATCAATAAGTGTTTGCCCCTCCTCTATTTTATATATTTCTCTTTTCCAAGGCCAAACAATACCTAAAGAACCTGTTATAAAACCAATAATTATTGCTGTAACAATTTGATGCCAACGTTTTAAAACATACCCTAAAATATGTGATGTAAACACCAACCCAAATGCAGAACCAAATGTAAATGAGGTAATAATTTTAAGATATCGCATTCGCTCTTCACTATCCATAAAACTAAAATCTCCTGTGAAAATTTCTGCCACAGTTTTATATAACATGGTTACAGAATCTACCAATAATAGTACATAGTTCCCTAATAAAATTAGTATAAATGACCCTGAAAGACCTGGTAAAGTCATCCCAGAAACTCCTATAATTCCACAGGCAAAAACAAACCATAAATTATCATTCTCTTTCGCAGGGTTCATAAAACTTATTGCTACACCAAGCCCTATTCCAATAGCCAAAGAAATTATATTACTCGTTCGCCAATCATTAAAATCTTTTGAAATATAATAAATAGAGCCTAAAATCATTCCAAAAAAAGAACTCCACACATACAATTCATAGTTCTGTAGTAAATAATCTAACACTAGAGAAACACTAAAATAACTAAACATACTTCCACCAAAAACTAACAATAAAAATGTAGCATTGGTGTACCTATAAAAGCTTTTAAACCTACCATTTATCAACAATAAAAAAGCTTTGTAATTTATTTTTCTGAAGGAATAAATCATTTCTTCATAAAAACCCAATACAAAGGAAACAGTTCCACCAGACACGCCTGGAACTTTATTTGCAGCACCCATAGAAAGCCCTTTAATAAAAAGGAAGAACTTATCTAATATGTTACGTTCTTTTGCCAAAAATTATTCTTTATTAGTAGTTACAGCTATTTTTTCTAATAAAATAATAACAACAAACCCAATAGTTGCTAAAAGTAGTGCCATTAACAATTGTGAGTCTCCTTCAAATGAAAATGGAGAAACACTTTGTTGATTAAAAGGAACTTTAATGCCGTGAGAATTAACACGCCAAGTCAACGTTTCTTTCCAAGGCCAAATTTTATTTAAAGACCCAATAATAAAACCCGTTAACACGGCTAAGGTATAATTTCTATGGTTAATAAATAACCATTTTAATACTTTTGAAAAAGATAACAATCCTACTACTGCTCCAATAGCAACAATTGCTATTAATTTAAAATTTTTCGTGTGAACTGCCTCCAAAACAGGTTTATACGCACCTAAAAGCACTAAAATAAATGCTCCAGAGATTCCTGGTAAAATCATAGCACAAATTGCCAAAGCACCTGCTATAAACAAAAATATTGGTGAGGAATTCTCTGAGACTAAAGGCTGTAACGTTGTAATATAGTACGCTAAAATAGCTCCCATAAATAAGGCTATAAAAGCCAATACGTTCCATTTTGCAATTTGCTTTCCAATGTATAAAATACTTGCTAATACCAAACCAAAAAAGAAAGACCAAACTAAGATTGGCTTATGCTCTAATAACCAGGAAATTAATTTAGCTAATGAAACTATACTTACAAATATTCCAATAACTAGAGCTAATAAAAAATTACCATTAATGGCTTTCCAAGCAGCTTTAAAACCACTTGCTTTTAAAACCTTTAACACCCCAAAATTAATAGAACTAATCGATGACAATAATTCTTCGTAAATTCCTGATATAAAAGCAATTGTACCACCCGAAACACCAGGAACAACATCTGCTGCACCCATAGCCATTCCTTTTAATGAGATTATAAAATAGTGGATGAATTTTCTTTGCTGCATTTGCCTTTAAATGTTAGTTGACAAATGTAGCATTTTTATTATGATTTTTTTTTGAAACTATTTACAATATCTTGAACTTCTTTCATTTCAAAAACATCTGGAAATAACTCTTTTAATACGAATTGATATTTAAAATCTATAAATAACGCTGCTTTTAAATGTAGGCTTCCTTTTTTATAATTTTTAAATTTAAAACATAAACCGCTTAACCTATATTCTATCTCCGCGAAATCTTTAAAATAAACGCTAGCTTTTAATAAATTGGTTAAGGCATCTTCATATTCACCTAAAAAACATAATGTATCACTTAATCCTAACCAAATTGTAAGATCAAAATCTTGTAATAAAATACATTGTTGAAATGCATGCACCGCTTCTTCAAAAAGGTCTAAATTTAAATTAATCTCAGCATATTTACGCCAATAGATTGTGTTTTGCTCGTCAATTTCAATGGCTTTATTAATAAAAAATAGTGCTTTTCTAAACTTCTTTTCTTTTACGTATAAATTAGTAATAGCAATCCAGCCTTTATCTAACAATGGATCTTCGTGTACTGCTTTTTGGTAATTTTGAATTGCCAATGAGCTTATTTTTAACTTTTCATAACATGCTCCAATTCTTAAAAAAACAAATGCAGTTGGATCATCTAATTCTAAAGTTGCTTTGTAATTTTCTATTGCGTCTTCAAAACGGTTTAATTCTTCTAAAGTTTTAGCTTTTTCAAGATATGCACCAACAAAATATTCATCAATAAGTACTGCATAATCAAAAGCTCTTAGGGCTTCATTAAAATCTTCCAATATAAAATATTGTCTTCCTAATTGATGCCAAGCAACTTCACTATAGGGATCTTTATTAATATAGTTATTTAAATATGCTATTGCTTCGGAATGTTTATTTTCCATATCAAAACAATAAATAATATTATAAAGTGACGAATAATCTTCAAAATCAACTTCTAAACATTTAGCGAAATTTAAGCGTGCATCATCAAAATTATCTAAAAACAAATACTCCATACCAATCATTGATAAAATATCTGCTTCATCATCTGTATAAGCTAATGCAATTTTCAATAAATTAATAGCACCTCTATGGTCATCTTTTTTAGAACATATATTTGCTTGCTGCACATACACCTCTTCATTAGTTGGTTCTATTGCTTGTAATTCTTTTAATAAAATTGTTGCATTGTCTATTTCACCCTCAAATATTAATAATTCAGCGCTCAATAATTTTAACAATACCGATTTTGGATGCTGTGCTAAACCTAATTTTATGGCTTTTTTTGCTAATGAGTTTTTTCCTGAATCTAAATAATAATGTATAATTTCCTCAAACTCAATAGAATCAAAAAAATAGACGCTATTTGTTTTTAGCATAGATTCAAATTTTGATAACGGAATATTATTCTCTCTTGGAGTTAAAAACATAACAAATAATAGATTAATTCTATAATAATAAATGTACAAGAACTTTTCTGCACTTTTATTGTTAACTTCTAATGTTTTTAACAAATTAATTAACAAAATGCTGTATATTTGTATTCCAAACAATGTTTGGTACTACAATGAGTAAAAAAACACTACTTAACTCAAAAGAAATTCACATCATTTTACATCGGTTAGCGTGCCAGTTAACTGAAAATCATAATAACTTTGAAAACACTGTACTCATTGGTATTCAGCCAAGAGGAATTCACTTAGCTCAACGTTTGGTAGCTATTTTACAAAACGATTATGGTATTTCAAATGTGAAATTAGGGCATTTAGATATTACTTTTTATCGTGATGATTTTAGAAGACGTGAAGCTCCTTTAGAGGCTAATAAAACACATATAGATTTTATTGTTGAAGATAAAAATGTAGTTTTTATTGATGATGTTCTGTTTTCTGGTAGAAGTATTAGAGCTGCATTAACAGCCATTCAATCGTTTGGAAGACCATCAAATATTGAACTTTTGGTATTGATAGATAGAAGATTTAGCCGTCATTTACCCATACAACCCGACTACACAGGAAGACAAGTTGATGTAATTAATGAAGAAAAAGTTACCGTACATTGGAAAGAAAATGATGCTAAAGATGCAGTTTATATAATAAATAATTAATTTCATGAACCAGTTAAGCGTACAACACCTTTTAGGTATAAAACATTTAAACAAGGCTGATATTGATTTAATTTTTGAAACAGCCGATCACTTTAAAGAAGTAATTAATAGGCCTATTAAAAAAGTACCATCTCTTAGAGATATTACCATTGCTAATTTATTTTTTGAAAACAGTACACGCACAAAGCTATCATTTGAATTGGCAGAAAAAAGATTGTCTGCTGATATTATAAATTTTTCTGCGAGCCAATCTTCTGTAAAAAAGGGAGAAACACTTATTGATACTGCTAACAATATTCTATCAATGAAAGTTGATATAATTGTTATGAGACACCCAAATGTTGGTGCGTGTGACTTTTTATCTAAACATATTAATGCAAAAATTGTAAATGCAGGTGACGGCACACACGAACACCCAACCCAAGCACTACTTGATTCCTACTCTATTCGTGAAAAACTAGGGAATGTTGAAGGTAAAAAAATTGTAATTGTGGGTGATATTCTACACAGTCGTGTAGCACTTTCAAATATATATGCTTTAAAATTACAAGGAGCTGAAGTTAAAGTGTGCGGCCCAAAAACATTAATTCCCAAACACATTGAAAGCTTAGGTGTAGGTGTGGAAACAAATATTAAAAGAGCACTTGAATGGTGTGATGTTGCTAATGTATTACGTGTACAAAATGAACGTATGGAAATTAACTATTTCCCATCAACCAGAGAATACTCTCAGCTATTTGGAATAAACAAAAAATTATTAGAATCACTTGATAAAAAAATAGTAATTATGCATCCAGGCCCTATAAATAGAGGTGTTGAAATATCTAGTGATGTTGCAGATTCTGACCAATCTATCATACTAAATCAGGTTGAAAATGGTGTTGCCATTAGAATGGCTGTTATTTATTTATTAGCTCAACAAATTCAACAATAGTAGCAATGCATATAACTAAAAGTAAAAATTACACACTACTTAAACCTTCAGAAGATTCAATTATTGCTTTTTTAAACAACTTTGAAAATCGATATTCCGAATTTAAAGGTGAGCATGTGATTATTGATTTTTCAGAAAAATTTAACATTAAAATTGAAGAATTAATGTTATTTTTGAAAGTAAGTGTTCAACAGAAAGTAAATGGCACAAGTTTTGTACTTATTTCTGAAGGAATTGATATTGATACTATTCCCGATGAAATTAATATAGTACCAACATTTACAGAAGCAATAGACATTCTTGAAATGGATGCTATTGAACGAGATTTAGGATTTTAAAAACAATTTAGCTTATTGATGAAAAAACTACTTTTAATAACTTTTATATTAGTTTACTCTTTTTCTTTTGCGCAACAAAATAAAAAGAATGGTTTGAGCATTCAAAAAAATGGGCCTCAAACAACGTTATCATCAGTATCAGCATACCCAAATCCATTTAATGTTACGACTAAGATTAATTTTCAATCTACTAAAAAGCAAATAGTTGAATTTTCTGTTAAAAATTTGTTGGGTAAAACTGTTTATCTAATTAAAGTTGAAGCAAAAATTGGTTACAATGCCATTCCTTTTTATAGAGATGATTTAATTAAAGGAATGTACATTTATACTTTGCAAACTGAAAACGAAATTAAATCAAAAAGGCTGGTAATTAGATGAGTTTAAAACTCACAATTTTAGGCTGCCACTCTGCTACACCAAGAGTAAATTCTCATCCAACAGCACAATTTTTAGAAATAAAAAATCATAACTTCTTAATTGATTGCGGAGAAGGTACACAAGTGCAGTTAAGAAAATATGGTGTTAAATTTTCAAAAATAAAACACATTTTCATTTCGCACCTTCATGGAGACCATATGTTTGGTTTGGTTGGCTTAATTTCAACATTTAGATTACTAAACAGAGAAAGTGAACTACATATTTACGCTCCAAAAGGGTTAAAAGAAATTATTACCATACAGTTAAAACTCTCCAAATCCTGGACAAATTTCCCATTGATATTTCATGAATTGACTTCCAATAAAAGTGAACTTATTTTTGAAGATGAGAAAGTTGAAGTACACACAATTCCTTTAAACCATAGGATATACACCAACGGGTTTTTGTTCAAAGAAAAATTAGGAGAACGAAAATTAAATATGGGTGCCATCACTAAATTTGAAGAAATTAAAATTTGTGATTATCAAAACCTTAAAAATGGTAGAGATTATATTTTAGAAGATGGTACAATTCTTAAAAACGAAACACTTACTTTAAACCCTTCAAAACCTATAAGCTACGCATTTTGTAGTGATACTTCTTATTTTCCTGAAATTGTGCCATTAATAAAACATGCAAACTGTTTATACCACGAAACTACCTTCTTAAAAAACAAAGAAAAATTAGCTAGCACTACCAAACATTCAACTGCTACACAAGCTGCAAGTATTGCAAAACAAGCAAATGTTAAACAATTAATTATTGGACATTATAGCGGACGATATAAAAATATTGAAGACTTTAAGACTGAAGCTCAGGAAATTTTCAACAACACATTATTAGCAGAAACAGGTGCAATTTTTGAGATAAACTAAACGTATAATTAATTTAAGTTATTTCCTAGAATGTATCGTTCTAATAATAGTTTAGTAAATTTGTTATAAACAGCCATTACTCTTTCTACCAATGATTCAAAATATTCCTGAAATATTTAAAGATAACGCTCCCAATCAATCTAGTTTATTTGTTCATGATTTTAGAATGACTGATGATGTTGTTAAAAGTAAAATTAAACTTACACATGTTTAGTTTTTTACAAGTTGGAGAAAAACAAGTTCATTTTGCAAATAACTCGGTTGCCGTTAATGAAAAACAGTCAATTATAATTAAGACTGGTAATATTTTAATGACAGAACTGTTAAACAAGGATTTAGTTTACTTTTGCAAGTTATTCTTTTTCTCGCAAAAAAATGTAGAAGATTTTTTATATAAACATCGTTCTAAATTTTCGTTTCAAGAAAATAATGACTTATGTGAAATACCTTTTTTTGTGATAGAAAATGATGATTACACAGTTACTTTTGTAGATTCTTTATCATCAATACAACAATTAAATTCTAAATTTTCAGATAATTTATTATCCATTAAATTTGAAGAATTAATGCTTTATCTAGCAAATAAGTATGAAGATGATTTTATTAAATATTTACATTCTTTAACATCTCCAAATGGCAATTCTTCGTTTAGAAAAATAATCGAAACCAATGTTTTTACCAATTTAAAATTAGAAGAAATAGCATTTTTATGCAATATGAGTTTATCAACATTTAAACGTAGATTTACTCAAGAATATTCTGAAAATTCTGGAAAATGGTTTCAAAAAAAGAGACTTCAAAAAGCTAAAAAAATTTTAGAAAATACAACTACAACACCTTCAGAAATTTATACCGATTTTGGCTATAATAATCTTTCAAATTTTAGCATTGCCTTCAAAAAAGAATTCGGCTTTAGTCCAAAAAATTGCTAAAAAATACATAAAAGAACTTTTTTCATAAGTTTTTGAACTTTAACAATAAGTAACTTTTTTAAGAGTGTCCTATATTTGTAGTGTTAGTTTGGTTAAAATAAGTAGCTAAAAAAATTATAGTGTTGCTATTGCAACAAAAAGAAAACCCCAAAAACCCTTTTTTTAACGTGTAATCTACTATTAAATTTTAATAGTTTGGTTACACGTTACTTCTTTCACACACCTTATCAATTACACAAACTTTAAGTACATTTGACTCAATTTTAGTTATCTATTCAATATCTATTTTAATGAAACATTTTGATGAGCAAGCCAAAGAATGGGATAATGACCCTAAAAAAACTGAAAGAGCAAAAATATTTGCTAAAGAAATTATAAATTTTATCAATCCTAAATCAACCAATAATGCGTTAGAATTTGGTTGTGGCACAGGCTTGCTAAGTTTTCAATTAAAAGATGTTTTTAAAACAATTTCTCTTGCAGACAACTCTGAAGGAATGATTGATGTTCTAAAGGAAAAAATAAAAAAACAGCGCTTATTAAATTTTAAACCGCTGCTTGTTGATCTTTTAGAGGAAAACCTAAACATTGGTACATTTAATGTAATTTATATGTTAATGACGCTTCATCATATAAAAAACCTAAAAAAAGTTACCAAAATATTTAATTCCCTATTAAAAACTAATGGTTATTTATGCATTGCAGACTTGGTTAAAGAAGATGGTTCATTTCATAGCAAACATCCAAATTTTGATGGCCATAATGGGTTTGATAAAAACAAATTAAGTCAACTTTTAATAAATAATGGTTTTACCATTGAATATTATAATATAAGCTATGTAATAGAAAAAGAACTCAAAACTGGAATTAAAAAGTACCCATTATTTTTAATGATTTGTAAAAAATCAATATAATTTGAACATTCAATAATTTTATAATTTAAAGTAACTTATATTTGCACAACGTAAATTATATGAATTACACACTGCTCTCTTCGCCTCTACAAGGTTTTACAGATTTTAGGTTTAGAAATGCTTTTAATAAGTATTTTGGTGGAATTGACACCTTTTACTCACCTTATATAAGATTGAATGGAAAACATATAATAAAACCTGCATACCAGCGAGACATTCTTCCAGAAAATAATGTTGGGTTAGAAGTTATACCACAAATTATAACCAATGATGCTGATGAATTTTTATTTGTAGCCAACTATGTTCAACAACTAGGATATAAAGAACTAAACTGGAATTTAGGTTGCCCATACCCAATGGTTACTAAATGCGGTATGGGAGCTGGTCTTATAAATGATTCCATAAAAATAAATGAAATTCTAAATAAAATTCATTCTGAATCTGATATTATTGTATCTATGAAAATGCGTTTAGGATATGAAAACAGTGAAGAAATTTTAAATGTTTTACCTGTACTTGATACTTTTCCGCTTAAAAATATTGCAATACACGCTCGTATTGGCAAACAATTGTATAAAGGTGTTGTAAACTTAGATGCTTTTCAACAATGTGTAGACACTACAAAACACAAATTATATTACAATGGTGATATTACTTCGGTTCGTGTTTTTAATGAAATGCAAGAACGATTCCCAACCATAGGCCATTGGATGATTGGTAGAGGGCTTATTTCTGACCCTTTCTTACCAAGTATGATTAAAAATAATACTTTAGAATATCCTGCTAATAAAAATGAGGTTTTTAGTGACTTTCACAATACACTTTATCAAGGATATAGTGAAGCTTTATCAGGTCCAAATCATTTATTACTGAAAATGTATCATTTATGGGAGTACTTCTCAATACAATTTTCGAATCCTCGAAAAACTTTGAAAAAGATAAAAAAAGCAAAAAATATTAGAGCATACAATATAGCTGTTAAAGAAATTTTTGAAGCCGAGAATGATTGTTTTTAATTTATATTCTGCTTTGATACGTATATAAATCAAAATATCTTCCTTTTTTGGCTATTAATTCATCGTGTTTACCACGTTCAACAATATTCCCTCCTTCTATCACCAAAATTTGATCTGCTTTTTGAATAGTACTTAACCTGTGTGCAATTACAAATGTAGTTCTATCTTTCATTAATTCTTGTAAACTTTTCTGAATAAAAGATTCACTTTCTGTATCTAAATTTGAAGTAGCTTCATCTAAAATTATAATTTTTGGATTTGCTAATAATGCTCTTGCTATGGAAATTCGTTGACGCTGACCACCAGATAGTTTTACACCACGCTCACCAATTATAGTATTTAAACCATCATCAAAACGATCAGTAAATTCGTTTACATATGCACCTTTAACCGCCTTTAATAATTCTTTTTCTGAAGCATTTGGGCGTGGGAATAAAATATTTTCGCGAATTGTACCTTCATACAAAAAATCATCTTGAAGTACAACTCCTAGTTGACTTCTAAAACTATTTAAATTAACAGTACTTAAATCAATACCATCAATTGTAACTATCCCTTTTGATGGGTTTAAAAATGTTGCAGCCAAACCTGCAATTGTAGATTTTCCAGAACCTGAAGAACCAACCAAAGCAATTACACTTCCTGAAGGAGCTTCAAACGAAATATTATGAAGTACTTCTTTATTTTCTTCATAAGAAAAAGAAATATTTTGAAACAACATATCTCCCTTAATAGTATCTAGTTTAACAGTTCTAACTTCAGGATTATCTTCTTCTGTCATATTCATTAACTCTTGAGTACGGTCTAAACCTGCCATTGCCTCAGTTAACTGACTTCCAATATTACTCATTTGAACAATTGGTGCAATCATAAACCCTAAAAACAATGTAAATGAAATAAACTCACCATAAGTCATCGTATTTTGCATAATAAAGTAACCTCCAATTCCCATAATACCTGCTGATGCTAAACCTAATAAAAATGTTGAAGAACTAGTAATTAAAGCCGTAGCTGTTAAACTCTTTTTTACATTTAAAAACAATTGTTCAACACCAGCTTCAAATGTTTTATTTTCTTGTTGTTCTGCATTAAAACCTTTAATTACTCTTACGCCATTTAATGTTTCAGTTAACCTTCCTGTTACTTCTGCATTAATTTTACCACGTGCTCTAAAAATTGGACGAATGTATCCGAAAGCTTTTAATGCTATAATTGCAAAAATTGAAACAGGGACTAACACAAAAAATGTCATTAAAGCATTTATTTTAATTAAAATAATTAATGAAATAATTGCTGTAAAAGTTCCTCCAACCAATTGCACCAAACCAGTTCCTACTAAATTTCTAACACCTTCAACATCAGTCATTACACGAGAAACTAACGCTCCGGATTTATTATTATCGAAAAAACTTATAGGCAATGTTAGTAGCTTTTTTTGAACTTTTGCTCTTAGTAATGATATTAAATGTTGTGCTTCAACACTTAATAAGCGTGTTAATGAAAAAGAACTTACTGCTTGAAATAATATGGCTATACATACAACTATTAGTAATGTTGTTAATGCTTTAACATCTTGTGCCGGAATTACATCATCTATCAAGTTTTTACTTGCGTATGGCAACACCAAACCTGCTAAACTTCTAATAATTATTAAAATAATTCCTACAAAAACAATTTTTTTCCTTGGCCAAATAAATTCTTTAAATGCCCAATAAAATGATACTTTATTTTTACTCATAGTTCAATATCGTCTAAAATTAAGCCAAAATAATACAAATGACAATTAGGCAGACTGTTAGAAATTAATTCTGCTATTTTTTATGTAACAAAAGTCAATACCATTCGGCTTAAAATCACAAGAAAATTAGTATCTTTAGTTGCTGAATTTATCGAAAAAAATCATAGAATTTAATTATAAAAATGTAGTCTTAAATTTATAAAAATGAAAAAAAAACTAAGTATTAGTATTCTTACAATTGCACTCTCTTTATTATTATTTTCTTCTTGTAAAACAAAATCAAAAGAGAAAGTACAATCTACAGAAAAAACTGAACAAGTAGTTAAATATACTAATTGTGACGATGCACATTGGGAACATAAAGCTGGTGAGAACGGTCCAGAAAATTGGAAAAACTTATGTGACGGTTTTTCAGATTGTGGAGGAGAAATACAATCACCAATTAATATTGTAACTAATGAAGTTTCAAGCAATAATAAATTATCTGCATTTGAATTTAACTATGGTTCAAACACAGTTGACATTATTAATAATGGTCACACTGTTCAATTTAATATATCGGGAAATAATACAATGATAATAAAAGATAAAGAATATACATTATTACAGTTTCATTACCATGCAAAAAGCGAACATACAATTAATGGTAACTATTCGCCAATAGAAGTTCATTTTGTGCATAAACATTCTGATACCGATTATGCTGTGATAGGCGTTCTATTTGAAGAAGGTGAAGCTTATGAATTGTTCTCAAATTATTTAGCGGATATGCCAAAAACTAAGGGCACTTTTATATCTGAAAATAAGATTGAATTAGCAAGCTTACTTCCTAACAATTTAAGCTACTATAATTATAACGGTTCACTAACAACACCACCTTGTACAGAAATTGTAAACTGGTATATTTTACAAGAACCGTTACAAGCTTCCAAAGAACAAATAAATAAATTTTCTACTATTTTACATAATAATTACAGACCAACGCTACCTCTAAACGATAGAGAGGTTAAAAGTTTTAATGAGTAAAAGAAACATTCAAATACATTTACTTAAATCTGAGTAAATGTATTTGAATGTTTTTTATTAATACTCACCAATACTTAACAAAACTAAAGTACAAGCCCGTTCAAAAGCAATATTATTTTCAGTTAATAATTGCTCCAAAAATAAGTTTTCAGTTCCTGGATTAAATAATACTCTTTGTGGTTTTAATGCAATAATATAATTATAATATTCCTCTTGATTTTTGGCGCTTAAGTACAAAGTGATTGTATGAATATCTTCAAATTCAATTAAGTTAGTTTCAATTAAAACACCTTCAACAGTTCCTTTTTTTCTTCCTAATGCTTTTACCTCGACACCTATTGATGTCAATCTCTTTATTGCAATATTTGAATACCGTGTAGAGTTTTCAGATGCACCTAATACCAATGTTTTCCTAATCATTTGTTAAAATTAGTTAAAGTATGTTAAACAACGTAACATATTTTTTTATGTATAGTCTACTAGTCATAGTAAAGCTTACAGTGCTTTATCAGAATTCAAAATTAATCATAAAAATGTTAATTAATTCATAAAATAGTACTTTGTTTTGCATAGTACTATAAAAACAATATACATTTGCAGTAACAAAATTTAAAAACAACATATTATGAAATCAATACATACACAAAACAGTAGAACAAGCAATTCAACATTTGAATTAATAAACATGTCAAAACGATTAAGCTGGAATAATAGAAGACGTTATTCAAATCCAACTCAATTTAAATTTATTTAAAACTAAACAAGCAGTACTAAAACAACTTATCTCAAATGAAACAACTATTTATAGTATGCAGTCTACTCCTATCTTTGACTGCCATAGCACAACTTCCTTCAAACAACAACCCTAAAACAGGTGTCGTTTTTGGAAAAGTAATTGACGCTACAACTAATGAAGCATTACCTTACGTTAGCATTATTATAAAAGATGCTACAAACAAAATAACTACAGGAGGAATAACTAATGATGATGGAGTTTTTACTATAAAACAAATACCTGAAGGTAAAAACAGTGTTGAAATTCAATTTATTGGTTATAAAACCGAATCAAAAGCAATTACAATTACACGAGCAAACTCTAGAATAGATTTAGGAACTATTCTATTAAAAGAAGAAGCTTCTCAATTAGACGAAGTAACTGTTATTGCCGAAACCTCTACAATTACACAAAAAATTGATAGAAAAGTAATTAATGTTGGTAAAGATTTAACTTCGGCAGGCGCTACAGCATCAGAACTATTAAACAATGTGCAATCAGTCTCAGTTGATAGTCAAACTGGAGCAATAAGCCTACGTGGAAATGAAAATGTAAGAGTATTAGTTGATGGAAAACCAACAAATTTAGATCCTGCACAATTGCTAAAACAAATACCTTCAACTTCCATAAAAAGTGTTGAACTAATTACAAATCCATCAGCAAAATACAATCCTGAAGGAATGAGCGGAATCATAAATTTAGTATTACATAAAAATGCAAATCTGGGATTCAACGGTTCTATTAATACAGGGTTAACAATTGGTGAAAATGAACGCTTTAATGGTTCTTTAGATATGAATTTAAGAACGGGTAAAGTAAACTTTTTTGTTAATTACGGTTTAAACGATGGCAAAAGAGAAAATTATGGTGTAATAACAAGACAAGATAATAACTCGTTACAAAATTTCTTCTTTTTAGATGATAGAACATCTCACATGTTAAAACTTGGAGCAGATATATATTTAAATGATAAAAATACATTCTCTTTTTACACTATTCAGAACAAATCTGACAATACTTTTAACGGAAATACATTGGTCTATTTTAATGATGTTTTAGATACTGAAAGCCCAATGATTGTAGATAGTGAATCAAATTCTGAAACGTATAATTTTAACTACACTTTAGATTTTGAAAAGAAAGGTCATAATTTAGAATTTGAAGCCAATTTTTCAAGTTCTAATCAGCCTGAAAATACATTGTATGATGAATTATTAGATCCTAGTGATTTTATATTAAATTACACTGATATTATTGCCAATGAGAGAAGTACAACATTATACAATATAGATTATACAAATCCTTTATCTGAAAATTCAAAATTAGAATTAGGTGCTGAAGTTAGAATAAACGACACTAAAAATAATAGAATTACAACTCAATTTGATGAGGGAAATTCATCATTTAGATATGATAGAAGTATCTACTCTGGATATGTAAATTTCAATCATAAGTTTGATAAACTAACTATGCAATTAGGTGCTCGTTTAGAGCAATATGAAGTTGATGGGACTTTTGTAAAAGGAAGTGAAACTGCTAATTATACCGATGAAATATTCTCTGTATACCCTTCAGCATTTTTCACCTACAATCCTTCAGAAAAAAATCAATATCAATTAAGTTATAGTAGAAGAGTTGATAGACCTTCAATAGGACAAGTAAATCCAATTAGAGAATGGAGTACACCACAAATTACATCTGTTGGTAATCCAAATTTAAAACCTCAATTCACCAATTCATTTGAATTAAATTATACACATCAATACGAAAAAGGGTCGTTTACGTTAGGTACTTTTTACAGAAGAGTGAATGATAATATTACTAGAGTTTTAAACGAAGATCCTTTAGATGAAAATAATGTAGAAATATCTTACTTCAATACAGAAAGTAATAACCGTTACGGTCTAGAATTATCGAGCAATCATAAATTTGCAAATTGGTGGAGAGTAAATGCAAGTTTTGACTTGTACACACAAAAGGAAAGTGGTATTGCTAATGGTGAAGAACTTGAAATCACAAACAACTCATTAAACTTTAGAGTAAGTAATAATTTTAAAGCTAGTAAAAATTTACGCTTTCAATTATTTGCAATGTACAGAGGTGGTGGAGAATCAATACAATTTAAAGTAGACCCAATGTGGATGATTAATACGGGAGCAAGTTTAAATGTATTAAAAGGAAAAGGAACTGTTAGCTTACGAGTTAATGATATTTTTGAAGGAATGAAATTTAAATTTGAGTCTGAAAACCCATATCCTTTTGATGGTCAATTTAACTGGGAAAGCAGAACAGCTTACTTAGGCTTTATGTACCGTTTTGGTGGAGGTAAAAACAAAGCGAAGAGACGTAAGTCAAGAGATAATAATGAAACTCAAGGTGGAGGCGGATTTATGTAAAATCTATAAATAGCTGCTATTCAGAATTATATATGTAAGGTTTAAATTTAATAAGCGACTTATAAAATGTAATTTGAAAATATAAAAAGGATATGATAATTATTTGAATTAGTTAATCTAACCTTTTACAAAGCCTCTAAACTTGCATTTTAGAGGTTTTTTTTTACACTTATGCATACTAAATAATAAAATTATGCTAAAAATTACTACTTTACTATTTTGTATCTGTTTTGCAAACAATTTTGCGAACAGTACAGATAATGTAGTTTTTACTAAAGCAGAAATTTTAAATAAAAATACAGTCAGAATTCCATTTAAACTTATCGATCACTTAATTGTAGTTGAAGCAAGTGTATTGAACAAAACAGGAAATTTTATTATTGATACCGGTTCAGAAACACTACTATTAAACAAAGTCCATTTTCCATCAAAGTATAATCACAATATAAAAAATAATGAAACTACAGGAATCTTAAGTTATATCGACAACCCTCTTCAAAAAAGGTTAAAATCATTTAATTTACAGCACTTTGTCTTAGAAAATCAAAAATCAGACATCATTGATTTATCACATATTGAAAAAAGTAAAAAAATGAAACTTTTAGGAATAATTGGCTACAATATTTTAAAAGATTATGAAATTTTTATAGACCTCTACTTAAATCAAATAACCTTAACTAAGGTTGATAAATTTGGTAACAGGTTAGACCCTAAAGTGTACGCAGAAAAAATTGTAGATAGCCTCAATTTCAAATTGAAGAAACATACTATCGTTATAAATGGCTATATAGATAATCAAAAACTTAAGCTTGGTTTAGATACTGCCGCAGAATTTAATCAAATCAATAAAAGTGTAAACAAAAAAGTTCTTAAATATTTCGTTCCAAAAAAACGTATTAATTTATCAGGTGCTAGCGATAAACGTGTTGAAGTTTTGATGGGAGATTTAAATCGTTTAAAATTAAGTGAAACCATTTATTTAGGGCCAATGAAAACTATGCTTACAAACCTTAGTAAAATGTATGAAGTTTTTGGCACTCAACTTGATGGTATCTTAGGATATGAATTTTTCAAATACAAAAGAACTATTATTAATTATCAAAAAGAAAAACTATATTTCATAAATTACCCTATTATTAGAAAATGAAAAGAATAATAACACATAGCATCTTATTATTTTTACTTTTAGTAACCATACAAACTTTTGCACAAAACGAGAAAGTAAAAGGTTATAGAATTGAGGGAGATGAAATTGTATTTTCTTTTGATAAAAGAGATTATACGAAAGTGTCAAAAAATAATTATTACACAAAATCAGATTTCGAGGATATTGATATTAATAATGTTGTAGTTTCAGGTGAATTTAATAATTGGTCATTACACAAATGGAAAATGATTAAATTAAATGAAAACATATATGAACTAAGAAAAAAAATTAATGATTTTACTGATGAATTCTTATGGGAATTCAAATTTGTAATTAATAACTACTATTGGGCAGAACCATCAAAAGAAGATTTTAACATTAATGAAGCAACAAAAAATGGCCATCAATTAGATGTTTATAATTTAAATTTCACAACTGCTTATGTTGATAAAAATGGAAATGCTACGTTTAAAATAAAGGGTTATAAGAATGCACAAAAAGTTATTTTATCAGGTACATTTAATAGATGGAATGAAGACTATTTTAACATGTTAAAAACTGAAGATGGTTGGGAATTAACATTACAACTAAGGCCTGGAGAATACGAGTATAAATTTATTGTTGACGGTGAATGGATCACAGATACTGAAAACCCTTTAATGAACAAAAATGAGTTTGATGGATTTAATTCAGTAATTAGAATTGGAAAGCTAGTTACATTGAGATTGAATGACAACTTAAATGCTACAAAAGTTATTCTCTCTGGTTCATTTAATAATTGGGATGAAAATAATTATCAAATGATTAAAACCAAAAATGGCTGGGAATATACTTTTAAACTTTCAAGTGGTAAACATCATTACAAATTTATTGTTGATGATAATTGGATTATTGACCCCAATAACCCTGTACAAGAATATGACTATGATGGGAATATTAATTCTGTTTATATTGTTAAATAAAAAACACCTTTTAAAAGGTGTTTTTTATACTCCATAATTATATTTCTACCAACGAATTATAACACTTCCCCAAGTAAATCCACTTCCAAAAGCGGCTAATACAACTAAATCATTATCTTTAATTTTACCTTGTTCCCAAGCTTCAGTTAGTGCAATTATTACTGATGCTGCAGTTGTATTTCCATATTTCATAATATTATTAAATATTTGATCATCAGCTAATTTAAACTTTCGTTGAACAAATTGAGAAATACGCAAGTTAGCCTGGTGAGGTATTAACATATTTATATCTGAAACTTCTAGGTTATTGGCCTGTAAACCTTCCACAATTGCTTCAGAAAAACGAATCACTGCATGTTTAAAAACAAATGTACCGTTCATATATGGATAATAGGATTCGTCATTTTTATTATTTTCAGCAATTAATGCAGGTACCCAATGCTTAATACTAGGGGATTCTACTATTAATTCTTTGGCATGTTTACCTTCAGAATGTAGGTGAGAAGATAAAATACCTTTTGTATTATCTTCGGTTCTAGATAAAACTGCTGCTCCTGCTCCATCACCAAAAATTACCGAAACACCTCTACCTCTAGTTGATTTATCTAAACCTCCTGAGTGAAATTCAGACCCTACAACTAATATGTTTTTATACATACCCGTTTTTATAAACTGATCTGCAACAGACATCGCATAAATAAACCCTGAACATTGATTTCTAATATCAACTGCTCCTACAGTTCTCATATCTAACATTTCTTGTAGTTGAACTCCTCCTCCAGGGAAATAATAATCAGGACTTAAAGTTGCAAAAACTATAAAATCTATATCACCTTTTGTTAATCCAGCTCTTTCAATAGCAATTCGAGATGCTTTTGCACCCATAACTGCTGATGTATCATCACTTCCTTCTTTAATCCATCTTCGTTCTTTAATCCCAGTTCTCTCTTGTATCCACTCATCATTAGTGTCCATGAAGTTTGACAAATCATCATTAGTCACCACATTATCAGGCACATAATAACCAAGCCCTGTTATCTTCGAATTATACATATAATTTTATTTAATTTATTTATTCAAACATACTAAAATCTACAAGCATTTACAACTTTAGTATTTTGTATTTGTTACATTCATACATATCTATTGTATTAAATATACAACTAAACTTTTAAAGTTACTTAATAAATTTTCAACACCCTATTTAAAGGCTTTCTTCCAATATCTGGCACATATACTTTCTCTGCTTCATAGCCAACAGGCAACAATAAAAAGGCTCTTTCATTTGATGGCCTTTCTAATATTTGCTCTAAAAATCGCATTGGACTTGGAGTATGTGTTAATGTAACAAGCCCTGCATTATGAATTGCAGAAATTAAAAATCCACAGGCTAAACCAACTGACTCATTTACATAATAATTTTGATGTTTTTTACCATCATCATTCAATTCATAAGGTCTTTTAAACACAATAATTAAATATGGAGCTGTTTCCAAAAATGACTTTTCCGCATCTGTTCCTAAATATTTTAAATCATTTAACCATTCATCACTCATTCTAACATCGTAACTTTTACGCTCTTCTTCTTCAGCTGCTTTTCTAATTTTTCTCTTTATATCTGGATTTTGAACAACACAAAATGTCCAAGGTTGTTTATTTGCTCCTGAAGGTGCTGTTGCAGCTGATTTTATAATGTTTTCAATAACTTCAATTGCTACAGGTTTATCTGAAAAATGACGAACTGATCTACGTTTATTTAACCATTCAAAATAGTTTTCGGAACGAAGTACCATTTCCTTTTCGGTATATGTTTCGTGTTTATATCTAATATGTTTAAAACCATCAACTAAAATATAATCGTCTGTTTGCATTGTTAATTTTTGTTTGGAATTTGATTCATTGAATATTCAGTAATTGCAGTTATAGATAAAGAAGGGTTTACACCTGGATTTGCTGAAATCATAGCGCCATCACAAATCATCATATTTTTATATCCAAATACATTACAATTTTTATCAATAACACCTTCAGAAGTGTTACTACCCATTACTGCTCCACCTAATATATGTGCTGTTGTCGGTGTTCCAAGTAAAACATCTGTAAAATTAGCATACGGAATCCCTTGAACTTTTTCAGCAAATTTATTACCTAAACTTAACGCTTCAGGAATAAATGCATTAGGCTTGGCACCTCCCTCTTTTTCCGTTTTCATTTTTGTGAATTTCCCTAACTTTATACGAAGTGTACTATCTAACGTTTGCATAAATAACAAAACTGTTGTTCTTTCGGAGTAATTCTTTGTGAAAATGGTTTTAAATAATATTATTGGTTTAGTTATTACCAAACTTACAGCTCCTATAATTCTAAAAATTAGATACTTACTGTAAACAACTGGTAAGGTTAATAATTTAAAAAAACTAGATCCTTTACCATATCTAACAGCTTCTAAATGGCTTTTCTCATCAGTATGTAAAACAGAGCCAATTGCTAGTCCTTTTGAAAAATCTTCAGAACTATTCTTTGTTGATGTTACTAACATTAATGATTCATTATTTGTACGAACATTGCACCCTACTAAATTTGATAAATTTGGTAATGAACCTTCTTTTAATTTTAAAAGTAACGGAACTGTACCAACAACACCTCCAGAGAAAATAACTCCTTTTGTGATAACACTATCTCTTGATTTTTTTCCTATACTTGATTTGAATTCTATTTTATATCCATCAGTTCCATCTTTAGCCCCTAAAACAGAAACATTAAACACTTCTTTTTCTGCTAAAATTTCAGCTCCCAACTGTTGAGCTAAATACAAATAATTTTTATCTAAAGTATTTTTGGAATTATATCTACACCCTGTCATACAAGCACCACAATGTGTGCAGCCAGTTCTATTAGGTCCTTTACCTTTAAAGTATGGATCATCTACAGTACGACCTGCTTCACCAAAATACACAGCCACTTTTGCAGCTTCAAAATTATTTTCTTTCCCTATATCTTTTGCTATTTCTTTTAAAACCTCATCTCCAACATATAATTTTGGATTGGTTGAAGCACCCAACATCTTATATGCAATATCATAATATGGTTTTAATACTTTTTCCCAATTATTTAATATTTCCCAACTTCCTGAAGTAAAAAAATCATGCTTTGGAACTGGTAATGTATTTGCATAAGTTAAAGAACCTCCACCCACTCCAACACCTGAAAGTACAGTTACATGATTTAAGAAAGTCATTTTAAAAAACCCTTTTAAATTAATTTTAGGTTCCCAAATCCATTTTTTTAAATTCCAATTAGTTTTAGGGAAATCCTCACTTTTAAACCACTTTCCTTTTTCAATTACAAGTACTTTATATCCTTTTTCAGATAAACGGAGTGCACTCACAGAGCCACCAAATCCACTGCCAATAATTACATAGTCGTAATCAAATGTTTTATTCATAATTTATGCAATAAACAACTAATATAATTAATTTTAAACATCAATTAAAAAATGCCACATAATTAAAATAGGTGTCAGTTTGTCATAATTAAATGTTTGGTATTTTTTTTGACTACTAATAACTATTAAACAACAAATTAAAAAATTAGATATATGGCAACTGGAAATATAAATGTAACCGCTGAAAATATTTTTCCCATCATCAAAAAATTCTTGTATTCTGATCACGAAATATTTTTACGTGAATTAATTTCGAATGCAACAGACGCAACTTTAAAACTAAAACACTTATCAACTTTAGGAGAAGTTAAAGGCGATATTGGAAACCCTATTATAGAAATTATTGTTGATAAAGAGAAAAAAGAAATTAGAATTATTGACCAAGGTGTCGGAATGACAGGCGAAGAAGTTGAAAAATACATCAATCAAGTAGCTTTTTCTGGAGCTGAAGAATTTGTTGAAAAATACAAAGACACTGAAACAGGAATTATTGGCCATTTTGGATTAGGATTTTACTCTTCTTTTATGGTAGCTAGTAAAGTAGAAATTTTCACAAAATCTTTTACTGAAAAATCAAAAGCAGTCCGTTGGGAATGTGATGGAAGTCCGAAATACACCTTAGAAGAAACTGAAAGAACTGAAAGAGGAACAGAAATAGTTTTACATATTGACGATGATTCTACTGAATTTTTAGAAGAGGCCAAAATCACAGAACTTTTAAACAAGTATAACAAGTTTATGCCAATTCCAATTAAATTTGGAACACGTACAAAAACATTACCACTAGCTGATGATGCACCAAAAGATGCTAAAGCTGAAGAAATTACAGTTGATAATATTGTAAACAACCCTACTCCTGCTTGGACCAAAAACCCAAATGATTTAAAAGATGAAGATTACAAATCGTTTTACAGAGAATTGTATCCAATGCAATTTGAAGAACCTTTATTTAACATTCATTTAAATGTTGATTATCCGTTCAATTTAACTGGTATTTTATATTTCCCTGTTTTAAAAAATAATATAGACCCACAAAAAGACAAAATTCAATTATATCAAAACCAAGTGTTTGTAACTGATAATGTAGAGGGAATTGTACCTGACTTTTTACAAATGTTACGTGGTGTAATAGATTCACCAGATATTCCTTTAAATGTTTCTCGTTCGTATTTACAAGCTGATGGTGCCGTTAAAAAAATAGCAAGTTACATTACAAGAAAAGTTGCTGATAAATTAATTAGCTTATTCAAAAATGATCGCAAAGGATTTGAAGAAAAATGGGACGATATAAAAGTAATCATTGAGTACGGAATGCTTTCAGAAGATAAATTCTTTGAAAAATCTGACAAATTTGCATTGT
>CAYPNJ010000007.1:0-21280 GCA_964412305.1 uncultured Lutibacter sp.
TTACACTGCTCAGTTTCATCCGGAATGAGTGGCTCAATTTAACCGGACTTTCCATATAGTTGATAAACTAAGATTAAAACGTGGAATAGACAGTTTTATTGATCAATAAATTATTTAAGATTGAGTAGAACAATGTATAAAGGGTATTAGAACACCGTTTATACATTTGTTATGAGTTTTTTTTATTTCTCACTATTTTTACAATACGGTTAATTATTATTTTCGATAAATTCCATTCATACCCTTCAAAATCTGTTGTATTAATAAATTGAACTACAACTGTATCGATATCTTTATGATATTCAGCAAGACATTGATATCCAATAACTAGACCTCCATGTTCGTAGACATAGGGATAGATTTCCTGTTCTCCTTCAGCAAATACAGAACCATTGTTTATTGCACGCAAAAATTTACCTACATCTTCTGCTGTAGCTAACATCCCATTTTCGTTGGTTTTAAAATCTTCATTATAGCCAACATAGTAGCCACTCATAACATCTTCTAAATTTACCTCCTTAAGAGAAAAAAACGTATTGTTCAAATCGAGTGGTATTAATATTTTCTCTTTTATATATTGCTGGTGGCTATATCCTAATTTATTATCAATAATATTGCGGAGCAACAAGTAATTAGTGTTTGAATATTCATATCCTTTATCAGGTTCAAAACTCGCTGGTAAATCAAGGGCAAAATCAAGGGCTTTTTTGCCATTTCCTTGTTCATCTTCCCAATAAGCGGGATTATCTGTAAAATTGGGAATACCACTCCGATGTTGTACCATCATTTTCAAGGTGATTCTTTCTGCATTTTCAATTCTACCTACAAGTTCTGGAAAATAATTATCTAGCGTTTCATCTAAAGATAAACGTTTTTCTTTGGCTAGTTTGGTAATAGAAACTGCTACATATAACTTACTAATACTTGCAATTTTAAACAAAGATTTTGGGTTGGCAGGTATTTTGTTTTCTCGGTCTTTCCAACCACCTGTATAAAACGCTGGCTGTTTTCCTGCTTCATCAACATAAACAATCATTCCATCAAATCCATGACCAATTGCTTCATTTACTTGTTCTTGAACCGTATTAGGTAGTGGTAATATCCAAGCCTTTACCAAAATCCATGGTACGTAGAACAGAGAGGTTACGCTTGCAATAATAAATACTATTCTGAGTATTCGTTTTGTTTGTTTCTTTGTCATAATGTTATATTTTTTTAGGACGGTGCACTTTTAAGTTGCTCACAACTATAAATATATGAAATCGTTTTAATATTTTATCACCATAATTAAACGACTTAAGTTTATTTTTTATCAACAGACGATTTATTGTAAATTACAGGCATTTGTCCTTTCCACTTCTTCCATAAATTATCATCACTTATTAAATTAGCCATAAAATGCCCAACATTAATACGACTAATTTCACCTGCATTAAAAATAGCACTTCTAGTAGGTGAAGGGTGTATTTCGTAACCAGGTAACTTCATTCTTATTTGTTAGCCCATCTGGTCTAACAGCAGTCCATTCTATACACTCATTGTTCTGTCCGATTTTTGTTCGTAAATAATCTGCTGCTTTTTCGTTATCTACATGTGGCGGTAAAAGTAAACGAAGAAGGGCAATAACACACTTTTGCACAAATGATATCGGTTCATTTAAGTCACGATTGCTATTACCTGTAGTATTCATCAAAATAAATCGTACACCTTGCTCTAGTTTATTAGCTTTTATGGCTTCACATAGTTTGCGCGTCATCTGTAACCAATTTCTTAGGTTGCCCATAGATACCTTTCCAGGTTAGATTATGACCAAGACATGATACAATGGCTTGACAATCCCGACTATATTCGCTCATTTCTATGTCACTTAACTTTAAAATACTTGCAGAGATGATTTGAAGGTTGTCATTATTTTTCCATGATTTTGGTAACTTTTCCGGAGACCTTACAATTACCTTAACTTTATGCTTTTGAATTAGAAGTTGTTCAACCAAATGTCTTCCCGTTGCACCACTTGCACCTACTACTAAAACTGTCATATTATTTTTATTTAATTTTTCAAAATACTTATTTGCTGTTCTGCTTTGTTAAATTTCCATTTCAGTCCAAATAATGGTCTTAAAATAGGAATCCTTCTAAGGATAAATTCATAAATGAGATAACAGGTAACAAAGGTGAATAATGTAATGATTATAAATTTAAACATAGGATGAATCTCTAATGGTAAAATGATCAAAGTACCAGCAAACAATACAAACATATGGATGATATATATAGGGTAAGCGGCTTTGCTTAAGTGACTTAACATTTCGCTTGGCTTGTTTAGGTACTGATATCCTAGACCAAAAACACCAAATATCCAACAATTGGACTCAATCGCAGTGATATACATTGTTGATATCAATTCAAATCCAGTAAATCTAATTGTATATAATACAACTGCAATCCCTATATATAACCACTTCCATTTTGAAACTGTTTGCCAAAAACCTTGCCCACTATAGACAAATAGAAAACCAAAAAAGAAAGCAAGTAACCCGTTAAAAAATCCATGTAAAGTTTGGGCATACAATGCAAACATTTGGGGCTTTACCAACAAAACCTCAACGACAAAAAATAAGGATATCAACAAAGGTCCGCCAGGATGACTTATTAGAGAGGATAACGCTCTTTTTATTTTACCGTCTTCATGCTTCTTTAAATAGAAAAAAAGTGGTGACAACAAAAGAACATATACAAAGATATTTCCTAGAAACCATAAATGCCCTTGATGAGGATAATAGTTAAGTGACATATTGTAGTGTTTCTGAAAAATAAACATATGTAATGGGCTAATTGCCACTAAGCCAAAAAGGAAGGGTAAAAGAATCCGCTTTGATCGTTCTATAAGCAATTGCTTCCAGTTTCTTTTTCGCATAGCGAAATATAGCCCCATACCTGAAACATAAAATAAAAGAGGTATCCGCCAAACATTAAGCATAGTCATAGGTTTCCACAACCCCTCTAAGAGTTCATTACTTTTAATAAAGCCAATAAATATAGCCCACGGTTGAAATATTATGGAAATATGATAAATAAGTAACAAGCCAATTGCAATTACTCTTAACCAATCAATGTCGTATCTTCTTTCTGTTGTCATTTAAGTTTTGTTTAATAATTTAATTACTGTAACATCATTGCAATAACTGGGCGCGCTTTTTCTAACTCATCCATGTTAAGTATTAAACCCATTGGTTCTAATTGTTGCTTAAGCATTTCATAAATAGGCTTTACCTCATCAAAATCTCCCATAACACTTTCTCTAGGTGTAGCCCCAAAATTGTTACGTATAGTTTTATCAGCTTTAGCATCAATAAGCATCTGCACAATTTCTATACGGCCAAAGAATGCTGCAGAATGTAAAGCAGTTGCACCATCATTGTTTCTTAGAGATAAATCTGCATTGGCATCAATTAGTACCTTGGCTATCTCAAATTTATTAAATGATGCTGCTGAGATTAAAGGTGTTGAACCACTCATAGCTTCTTTCTCGTTAATATTGGTTCCTGCTTGAATATGTTGTATAACCAATTCAAGGTTGCCAGATAATACTGCGGTGTGAATATTTACACTTGGCTTATTCACTACTACCTTAGTTTCTGTATTATTATCAGCAGTAGTTTTATTACTTTTTTTAGACTGAGAACAAGCACTCATAACTATAATAATAATGAGTGAAATAGTAATTGCATTTTTTAAAGAATTCATTTTAGTTACTTTCATAATTTTAATTTTTAAGTGTTATTATTTTTGTTTCTACAAAGATCTGACAAAAGGATAAGTGCCTGCAAATACTTATGCAGCCTTATGTATTAAGTTTGTAGAAAGTGTAAAAATTATGAGGCAGAAGTATCAATTATGACGCAAGTGATGACTTTCTTAAAAAAAATTCAAATACACAGCAGTATGAAATTTGAATAAAATTTTCTAATTTCGCCATAGCACAAAGCAATATGTTAAACACATCATTTCAAGGAAAATTTATAGAACAAGCTGAAGCTATTATTTTGGAGAATATCTCTAATGAACAATTTGGGGTTTCAGAATTAGCTGCCCTCATGAATATGAGTCGTTCAAATTTGTTGAGAAAAATCAAAAAACAAACGGAACTTAGTGCAAGTCAATTTATTCGTCAAGTTCGTCTTCAAAAAGGTATGGAAATGTTGGAACAAACGGAACTTACTGTTTCTGAAATTTCTTATCAAATTGGTTTTGGGAATAATTCTTACTTTATCAAATGTTTTCGAGAATATTATGGGTATTCACCAGGGGAAGTTAGAAAAAGAGCTATTGAAGAAGTAGATATACAAGATAAAGTAAAAATAGAAGAAACAGAAGATGCTCAAATTGGTTTTTTGAAGCAGTACCGTTTGCAAATTAGTGTAACTGCTTCATTGATTGTAGTTGTTGGCTTATTCCTGTTTTTTAATAAAACACTTGCCACTTCTGAGATTGCAGATGTTGAAATCACAAAGTCTATAGCTGTATTGCCATTTAAGAATATGAGTAGTGATTCTACGAACCTCTATTTTGTAAATGGACTTATGGAGTCGGCACTAAACAACTTACAAAAGATAGAAGATTTGAGAGTAATCAGTAGAACATCTGTAGAAAAATATAGAAATACCTACAAAACTATTTCAGAGATAGCAGAAGAGCTCAACGTCAGATACTTAGTTGAAGGGAGTGGGCAACGCGTTGGTGATCAGGTATTATTAAATATTCAATTGATTGAAGCTTCAAATGATACGCCTATTTGGACTGAACAATATAATCATAAAGTGGTAGATATATTTTCTTTACAGAATGCTATTGCCAAGAAAATTACTGATGCTATAAAAGCAACAGTAACACCTGCTGAACTAGAACAAATTGAAAAAAGGCCTACCGAAAATTTGTTAGCATATGATAATTACTTAAAAGCACTAGAGCCATTTCAAGCAGGAACTAAAGAAGGATTAGAAGAGGCCATCCCTTTATTTGAAAAAGCGATAGCACTGGATCCACAATTTGCCCTTGCTTATTCTAAAATTGCTATATCGTATTATTTTCTAGACATATATCAAGTTGAAAAACACTACACAGATATTATTAATAATAATGCAGATAAAGCGTTACTCTACGACCCCAAATCTGCTGAAAGTCTTATAGCCAAGGCTTTGTACTATATGCATAGTAAGGAGTATCGATACGCTGTTCCTCATTTAGAAAAGGCTTTAGAATATAACCCAAATTCATCATCTGTGGTTAATTTACTTTCAAACTTATATGCTAGCAGCATTCCGAACACTGCTAAATTTTTGAAATATGCATTGAAAGGAATACAGCTTGATATTGCTGCAAATGATTCAATTGGCAAAAGTTATATCTATTTGAATCTAAGCAATGCCTTTATCCAAAATGGTTTTGTAAATGAAGCGCTTAAGTATATAAATTTATCTCTAGATTACAATTCTGAGAATAATTATTCGCCTTATTTAAAAATATTTATACAATACGCTCAACATCAAAACATAGCTAAAACTACAAATTTATTGGTTCGGGAATGGGAAAAAGATACTACGCGTTTAGATATTATGCAGGAAGTAGGTAAATTCTATTATTTTCAAGAGGACTATAAGAGCGCTTACTACTACTATGAGAAATTTGTAAAACTTAGGAAGAAAAAAGGTTTAGATATTTATCCACAAGAAGATCTTAAAATTGGAATTGTTTTTGAGAATATGGGGTTGGATAAACAAGCTACTGAATTTTATAGTGCTTATTCAAAATATTGTGAGAATGATCAATCTATATATCAATCTGCAAGTATGGCGGTAAAGTACTTGCACGAAAGAGAATATGATTTAGCCATTGAACAGTTTAAAATTTTCGCAACGAAAAATAATTACCAATACTGGATTTTATTATTTTTAGAAAAAGATCCGCTGATGAAACCCTTTAAAAAACATCCTGAATTTGATGAAACTATACAAAAAATTAAAGCTCGGTTTTTGGAAAATCAAACTCAATTGAAAAAATCATTAGAGGAAAAAGAGCTTATATAATTTATTAGGTTTAAAACGAAGAGTTTAGCAATTTCACGAATAGCTATTTCTTTGCCTTCAAATAGAAACTGGATGCTTATGAAGCGACTCTTAGTTGTTTGATTATACTGATGCTAAATTTCCCATATTGCTCATAACTCTCTATATGATTACTGTTTTTATCTTTTACAAATGTAATTAGTTTCAATAAATCTTGAATGTTATCCCAACCAACCTTCTCTATCTAAACTTCTATATTGAATGGCTTCAGCGATGTGAGTTGATGAAATTTCAGAAACACTATCTAAATCTGCAATGGTTCTAGAAACTTTTAAGATTCTATCGTATGCTCTAGCTGATAAGTTTAAGCGTTCCATGGCTGTTTTTAACAATGTTTTACTTTCTTCGTTTAATTTACAAAATTCTCGAATATGTTTTACACTCATTTGAGCATTGTAATGTGTATTTTCTAACTCTTTAAAACGTTCAGATTGTTTTTCTCTAGCTTTTGTAACACGTTCTCTAATTACTTTACTTGGTTCGGCGAGTTGTTCTTCGGATAGTTTTTCAAAAGGAACAGGAGTTACTTCAATATGAATATCAATTCTATCTAAAAGAGGTCCAGAAATTTTACTTAAATAACGTTGCATTTCTGCAGGAGAGGAAGTAACTGGAGCATCGGGGTCGTTAAAATAACCACTCGGACTTGGGTTCATACTTGCAACTAACATAAAACTGCTTGGGTAGGTAACTGTAAAACGTGCTCTTGAAATTGTGATTTCACGGTCTTCTAAAGGTTGACGCATTACTTCTAAAACAGTACGCTTAAACTCTGGTAATTCATCTAAAAATAAAACTCCATTATGTGATAATGAAATTTCTCCAGGTTGTGGATATTGTCCACCACCAACAAGAGCAACGTCTGATATAGTGTGATGAGGTGCTCGAAATGGTCGTTGTCCCATTAAACCAGCGTCTTTTACTTTCCCTACAACCGAATGTATTTTTGTTGTTTCCAACGCTTCTTGTAAAGTCATTGGTGGTAAAATGGAAGGCAAGCGTTTACTTAACATTGTTTTTCCACTTCCTGGTGGTCCAATAAGTATAATATTATGTCCACCAGCAGCAGCAATTTCCATTGAACGTTTTACGGATTCTTGTCCCTTTACATCTGCAAAATCAAATTCGGGATTGTCTAAATTTTTATGAAATTCGGTACGTGTATCAATTATGGTTCTTTCCAAATCTTCTTTTCCATCAAAGAAATTAATAACCTCTAAAATATTATCAATACCATAAACTTCTAAGTCATTAACAATGGCAGCCTCTTTTGCATTTTGTTTTGGTAAAATAAACCCTTTAAAACCTTCTTCTCTAGCTTTAATGGCAATTGGGAGTGCTCCTTTTATGGGATGTAAACCTCCATCTAATGAAAGTTCTCCCATAATTAAATAGTCTCCAACTTTATCAGATTTCAGTTGGTTTGATGCTGCTAAAATTCCAATGGCTAAAGTTAGGTCGTAGGCCGATCCTTCTTTGCGCATATCAGCTGGAGCCATGTTAATAGTGATTTTTTTACCAGGAAGTTTGTAGCCATTATTGTTAAGTGCTGCAGAAATTCTGTAGCTACTTTCTTTAATCGCATTATCGGGCAATCCAACAAGATGATACCCAATGCCTTTATCTATATTTACTTCCACGGTTATAGTGGTGGCTTCAACACCGAAAACGGCGCTGCCAAAAATTTTCACTAGCATATTTTTTCTTTTTCTTTTGTTCTTAAAACTTAACGAACATTTTTTTTGTTGAGTCTCGTTCAACTAATTTAGTTCTAATAATTTCAGTCTTAATATCTTCAAATTCAATTTTTTCTTCAATTTTATCAATCAATCTATTGGCTGCAACTTCACCTGTAGTGTGCGCAAAACGGTTAACACTTGTTAAAGGTGGTGTACTGTATCTAGATAAAATACCATTGGTAAAACCAATAATTGAAATGTCTTCAGGAATTCTAATTTTTCTTTTATTTAAAACCTGAGTAACTATTGCTCCAGAAACTTCGTCAATTGTAAAAATTCCATCAACCTCATTAGTATCTAACATTTTGTTGATACGTTCTTCTAATCCTTTTTCTTTTTCTTGTTTTATAATAATGTTATCATTAGGTGTTATTCCGTATTTAGTAAGTGCTTTTAAATACCCTTTAATCCTAAATTTGTTTATTTTTAAACCAACTGAAGTTGTTACAAGTGCAATGTTTTTACATTCAGATTTCATTAAAAAACGTGTTGCTTTATAGGCACTTTTAATATTGTCTGTAACTACTTTATCGCAATGTATTTTTTTATGTACACGACCATAAAGCACAACAGGAGTTCCTTCATCTAAAATAGTATGAAAATGTTCAAAGTTTTTCTTTTTTAAAGTTTCTGTAGAAAGGCACGCTATAAAACCATCAATAGTTCCATTAGAGAGCATTTCCATAGTATCAACCTCTTTTTTGTAAGATTCATTAGTAATACAAGTAATTATATTATAACCTCTTTCTGTAGTTGCTTTTTCTATTCCTCTAAGTACTCTTGCAAAATAATAATTTAGAATATTTGGAATGATTATACCAATAGTTTTAGTTCTTTTATTTTGTAAACTAAGTGCTAAAGTATTTGGCTTATACTTATGAAGTTTTGCGTACTCCTGAATTTTTGTTTTTGTTTCATCGCTAATTTCATAGCTATCATTTAAAGCTTTTGAAACTGTTGAAATTGAAACAGATAATGCTTTAGCAATTTGCTTGATGGTTATTCTTTTATTCATTTTTTGGTTGAATAGTTAATTTTGTTGATACACTTATAATTTCTTCTTTGTTCAATTTCATTTTTCGAAACTTCCCTTTATTAAACATCTCAGCTTGATCTTTGTAATGTGCGCTAAACGGGTTTCCAGATTGTCCTGTGGGTAAAACACTTAAGCTGTTTTCAACATCAGAAAAATCGATAATTCTTCTTGTTGAAGGTCCTGCATTTACTGTATATAATCCGGTGTTATCATATTTATAACCTCTATTATTAATTACTTCTCTGGCGCCATTTATTGGAAATGGCCCCACATTAAAATAACTTTTTAATGCAGCTACAGTTCCCAACGGATGTTGATGCTCTAAAGTATGAACTTTTCCCCAATTCCAAGCGCTAATATCATTTCCAAGTTGGTTCTCTAAAGCAGCTACAGTTTCAATTAAAGCCGTTGATAATATCTCTTTTTTAGTTTCAATTTTGTTTGAAGTAGATACGTTATCCCACCAAATTGAACTATCCTTTTTAATTTGATTTGCAATGGCTCTTTTAGATAAGTGTGTACTTAAAAATTGTGTAAACAATTCTTCGCCCAATTCATCTTCGTAGGTGTTTTTTAAATATTGGTAAATTAATTTATTATAGATAGTTGGTGCAACAGCATCAATAGTATTTGAGCCATCCCAAAGTTGCAATATATCAATTGCTCTTTGTTCATTTTTATTGAAGGAATTAAAATTAATACTAGAAGCAAATTCTTTAATTACACTTGGAGAAACCGATGAGGTTACATCAGTAATCATTGAAGCCATTGTTTCTTTATTCCAGTTGTTTTTTGGTTCTAATAATTGAGTTATACGTTTGGCTCTATCTTCTGATAAATAATAACCGGGATATAAAATATTTGCAATTGTATCTGGTTGATTGTTTGCAGAATATACGTAATTCCAAGTTGGGTTTTCAGCCATTGGGTTTTCACTAAAATCTAAATATTCAATAGGGTCATCTTCTCCCGTTGCGCCATCTAAAATAAATTTTGTGTTTACGTGTGGTTTATGTTTGTATAATTTACCAGCCGCCCACCAAGCAACATTTCCTTTAGCGTCACCGTACATTAAATTTAAGCCAGGAGCGTGAATCATTGAAGCTCCTTTTTTAACATCTTTCATTTCCGTAGCTCTAGAAATGGTATAAAGTGCGCTTAACATGTTACCTTCAAGTTGTGTAAACACCCATGACATTGCAATTGGTGCCGTTTGTGAAATAGCAGCAACAACATCATTCATAATTGGTCCGTGGCGTGTACTTCTAACAGTTATGGTTACATCTTCAGCATCTTTAACTTTAATTGTTTTTGTAACAGTTTTATAATCTTCATAGCCATTAGGTGTTTTATATTTCGAAGCATCTGACGGATGGTTTTCTTCTTTATAAAAATCAATGTCATCGTTTTCAAACATGGTTAATCCGTACGCATAATTTCTGTTGTGTCCCAGTAACGGAAAAGGAACTCCCGCTAAATGATACCCATACAATTCATAATTAGGAGTTGATATGTGTGCTTCGTACCAAACGGCTGGTTGAGCAAAGCCTATATGCGGATCATTTGCAAATAATACATTTCCAGTAGTTGTTTTTTTAGGAGAAACTACCCAACTGTTACTACCAATAAATGGAGGGATAGGATTGCTTTCCATAATTTTATTCACATTAAAAGCTAAATTTTCTAAACTTTCAACTGTTGGCTTGGCATTTTTTATAAGTGTGGTATTTGGGTTGATATCAACGCCTAATTCTTTTAAATAATTGTCACCTAATTTTTCTTTGATAACGCTTAAAAAAGGATCGGTTTTTTGAGCCATTGCAAAACTAAACGACATATAACCCATAATATTATAAATGTCATTTAACTGATAGTGTTCTTTGTCAACTCCAATTAATGTAAATTCAATAGGAGTAGGGCCGTTATCAATAAATTGATTTACTCCATTTAAATAGGCAGTTGCTAATTTGTAAACTTCACCGTTTTTATCTAAATTTTTAATTGATTTTTCTGAAGCTTCTTCTATGCCTAAACTCACAAAAAATTGATCATTTTTTAACATTTTTTCACCAAAAATTTCCGATAATTTTCCGGGAGCAATTCTTCTCATTAACTCCATTTGCCAAAGCCTGTCTTGCGCATGAACATACCCTAAAGCAGTAACAGCGTCTAATTCATTTTCTGCGTAAATATGTGGAATTCCATAATCATCAAAATAAACAGTAGTTTCATTGTCTATTTTTTCAAGGTTTATGTTCCCAGAGTAGGAAGGTTTTAAGCTGTTATAATACATTGTACCTCCTGCTAATATTACAACTAACAGAATAATAATAATGATTGCAATTTTTTTTAAAATACGCATTGAAATAGTGATTTTACTTAGTTACTTCAAAGATAGTATTTTATGTGGGATTACAAATAGTAATAAAAAGCATTATTTATGAATAGAATTCTTCTTGAATTTTGAGAATCTATTATAAAATATACTTTGTAAAGAAGGGTTAAAGATACCTTTCTTTAATTACTTTTAAATGATGTATTTGATGCCCAGCAATAATAAAACCTAAAGATCTTACAGACATTTTATTTCCATCTATAGTGCCAAGTAGTGAAGGCATTTCATCGGTAAAACTATTGAATAAATAAATACTAGAGTTTCGTACGAGCGTTAATTCATTTAATAAATCTTGAATATCTCTGTTATTTCCGTTAGAATTTTCAACATACCAATTTTCTTCAAAACCAGGTAAGTTGGTTTTATCATTTCTTGAAAATCGCAATGCTCGGTAACACATAATTCGTTCTGTGTCAATTAAATGCTGTAGAAGTTCTTTAATGGTCCATTTTCCTTCTTCATAACGATACACTAATTTTTCTTCAGATAGATTTTTAACTGTTGAAACTAAATTATTGAGAGAAGTAGTTAAAATTTCAAACAAATTTGAAGTGCCTACAGCTTTAATGTAAGTTTTATAAAAAGGAGCGTATTCATTTTCGTTTAATTGATTTGCATTCATAATTAAGCCGAATTTCTACTGGCATTTATATTTCCAAATAAGGAACGTGTGACCATTTTTTCATAGATCTTTAACAAATCAAGATTTGGATTTTCTTCTTTTTGAAGTTCTTGAATTTTACGTAACGCAAACTGTTGAATTGTTAATAAGGGTAATACAATATCTTCACGAATATCTATGGAAGCTTTTCCTACTTTGTTACTCTGCATTAGCTCATCGTAATCAGATAGTTTTAAAATTAAGCGTTTAGAAGTTTTGTATTCGTTGTAAATAATTTTCCAAAACTCACCAAATTCTTCATCTTTAGCCATATATTCTGTCAATCCAAAAAACGATTTAGAGAGTGCCATCATACTATTTCCAATTAAAGTTTTAAAGAAAACGTTCGTGTTATATAATTGTTTTACTTTTTCAAATTCGCCACTATCTTCATACTTTTTTAAAGCAGTTCCAACACCATAAAAACCAGGAACATTCTGTTTTAATTGACTCCAAGAACCAACAAATGGAATGGCTCGTAAATCTTCAAAATTTAATTCTTTAGATTGTGAACGTTTTGAAGGTCGACTTCCAATATTTGTTTTCCCATAATATTTTAACGTACTCATATGCTCTAAATAAGGCATAAACTTTGGGTGGTTTTTAAAATCAACATACGCTTCATAGCTTGTTAAAGCTAAATTGTTCATGATTTCAGCTTCATTTTTAGTCATGATATTGTTAGCATTGCTAAACAATTCATTAGAAATTCCAGCACTTAACAATTGCTCAATATTGTATTGAGATGAATCTAACGTGCCAAAGTTTGAACTAATTGTTTGTCCTTGAACAGTTAATTGTATTTCTTCATCTTCAATAGTTGGTCCTAGCGATGCATAAAATTGATGTGTTTTTCCACCACCACGTGCAGGTGGTCCACCACGACCATCAAAAAAGATAACTTTAATGTCGTGTTCTCTAGAGATTTTTGTTAAATTTTCCTTGGCTTTAAAAATAGACCAGTTGGCCATTAAATAACCCCCATCTTTTGTTCCGTCAGAAAAACCAAGCATTACAGTTTGTTTGTTATTTCTACTTTTTAAATGTTTGCGATATGCTTCGTTTGTATATAGTTTTTCCATCACATCTGCCGCATTGGTTAAATCATCAACGGTTTCAAATAGTGGTATAATATCAACGGTTAGTTGGTGTTTAAAACCACATAAGTTAAACATTGCAAAGGTTTCTAGTACGTTAACAGCAGTTTGGTTATTACTAATAATATACCTGTTAGCACCCCGTTCACCATTATTTTGTTGAATGGTTTTTATAGCTTGTATAGACCCTAGTGTTTTAGTTGCCATTTCATCTTCAAAAATTGAAATATCCACTGAATCTTCAACTTCAGAAAGAATTTTTAATTGCTCGCCTTCTGATAGATTTAAATAATTTTTTGGAAATAGTGTACTTCCGTTTTTTTGTAATGTTGTTACAATTTCTGCAAAAACGTTGTGGTGAACTCTACTGTCTTGTCTAATATCTAAGGTCGCAAAATGATAACCAAATAGGTGTACTTTATTTATTAAATCGTTTATATCTTCAACATAAAGTGATTGATGTTTTGAAATAAGCGTTTCTTTAATTTGAGTTAATTTTGCTATAAATTCAGACAATGGAATCATAGAGTTTGACTTAGCACTTACACTGTTTTCAAATAACAAATTTTCTAATTCAGAAATTGATTGTTCAACACCTGAAAAAGTTAAACGTCTTTTAAGTAAACGTAAGTCTTTATGATAATTTTTTAGTACAGTTTGCTTCAGCCGCTTGGCAACATTTAGAGTAATTTCAGTAGTTACAAACGGATTGCCATCTCTGTCTCCACCAGGCCAAAACCCTAAATTAATAATGTCATTTTCAATTGTTTCATTATCAAAAATATTACTTTGTATGTAATTGTAAACGTGAGAAATTGAATGGTAAAATACATTTTCTAAGTACCAAATTAAACTAACGGCTTCATCATAAGGTGTTGGTTTTTCTTGTTTGAAAAACTGTGTTTTACCTAATTGAGCCAGTAATTGATTAATCATTAGCAAGTCGTTATTTTGAATTGCTTCTGTTAAATCAGTAATAATTCCTAAAACTGTTCCAGGGTAAAATTGAGTTGGATGCGCAGTTAATACAACACGAACTTTAAAGTCTTCTAAATGTTTTTTTAAAGCCTCTTTTTTATTCTCAATGGCAGCAATTTCTTTACTATTTCTTAAAGTTCCAACACCATCCATGTTATTTACAATAGGAAATGCAGCATCTTCAATTGCATCAAATAAAACAACTTGACGTTCTATATATTGAATAAATTTGAACAGTAAATTTATTTTTTCTTCTTCGGAAGGGTTTTCTTGGTAGGTTTTAAAGAAATTCTCAACTATTTCTGAAGGGTTTTGCTTCGCTGAAAAACCTTCTTTGCAAATATCATGAAACAGCGGTAAGAGTACGCCAGTTTTTGTAATAGTATCAAACGGAAGTGTCATAAAAATACTATTGTAAATTTGGTATTTTGCTAATACATTTTCGTTAAACCTAGTTTGTTTTGGTTGTTTGTGCATACTTCAAAAGTTAAGTGGTGAAAAATACAAAAGCTTCACTAATATAGTGTTATTAAGCTACTAATTTAACGAAAACGTTTTTTGAAAAAAAATAACACTTGTCACTTTTTTATTTTTAAAATTTTAGAGGAAGTATCCAAAACTTTAAAACGGTCATCTAATCGTTTGCCAATTACCCAAATAATATCATTTTTGGAACATAATAACCAAGTATTTTCTTTTTCTATAAGCGACATTTTTTCATCCTTAAAATACTTGCTTAGTTTCTTTTTACCTTGTAAACCAATTGGGAAAAAGTAATCTCCTTTTTGCCATTTTCTAATGGTTAAAGGAAATTGAATTTTATCATAATCAATTGAAACGGTGTTGTTATCATCAAAAATTAATTCGTTTAAAATTTTATTCTGATGGTTTTTAGTGTCAAAAGAAATATTAATTGTTTCAAATTTTAATTTTAGTGGATTTTTAATTTTAGTGGTATTTTCTGAAATAGAAAATAAAATAGTTTCTTCGGAAGTAATTTTAGATAAAATTAAAAGATCTCTATTTTTTAATAATCTGTGAGTTTTACTAAATACAAATTTTCCGCTCTGAGCATTTAATAAATTGTAAATACCGTCCCATTCCGTAAATCCGTACGCATTTAAAAGTTGAAATAAATACACTTTAGGGTTGCTTAAGCTTTTTAATTTCGAAATATCAAAATGAATTTCATGGCTGTGTTTTACAATCACTTTTTGTCGAACATTTTCAATTCGATCTTTTACAATTTGCTGACTTCCTTTTAAATTATCTAAGGTATTTTGAAAAGTATCTAATAAACCTGGATTCAATTCTTTAAGTACCGGAACAATTTTGTGTCTAATTTTATTACGAACATATTTTATGGAAGAATTACTTCGGTCTTCTCGCCATTGCAATTTGTTTTTTGTAGCGTAAATTAATATGTCATTTCTATCAAAAGGTAGTATTGGGCGAACAAGAGTTCCATTAATTTCAGGAATTCCTGTTAAACCATCTAAGCCTGTTCCACGAGTTAAATTAATGATAAAAGTTTCAATAACATCATCTTTTTGATGCGCAGTAATTATATAATCAATATTGTTTTCTAAACGTATTTTATCAAACCAACTGTACCGTAAATCACGTGCAGCCATTTGGGTAGAAATTCCATTTTTTGTTGCGTATTTTTCAGTTTCAAATTGAATGGTAAAAGTTGGTACTTGTAGTTTTTCACCTAATTCTTTTACAAAAACTTCATCCTTATTGCTTTCTTTACCTCGCAACGAAAAATTACAATGTGCTAACGAAATAGAATAATTTAATTTATAGAATAAATGTGTTAAAACAATGCTATCAATTCCTCCTGAAATAGCAATCAACAATTTTTTTCCGTTTAAAAACGATAAATTTTGAGTGATATGTTTTTCTAATTCAGCTTTCATAAATAATGAGTAAATATACTTATTTAGTGTTTAATAAAACGTGTTTCATTGCTTTTGCTTTTAGCAAGCATTCTTCGTATTCTTTTTCTGGAATTGATTGTGCTGTAATTGCACCACCTACAGAATAAGAAACATATTTTTTTGAAGCGTTATAAAGAATACTTCTAATAATTACATTAAAATCAAAATCGCCATTTGGTGTAAAATACCCTACAGCACCTGAATATAATCCTCGTTTGGTTTCTTCTAATTCTTCTATAATTTTCATGGCTGAAATTTTTGGAGCACCAGTCATACTTCCCATAGGAAATGTGTTTTTTATAATATCTACAGGGTGACTATTTTTTGAAACTTCACAAGAAACGGTTGAAATTAACTGATGTACTTGTTCAAATGTATACACTTTACATAATTCATCAACTTTTACAGAGCCTTTAATTGCAAATCGTGACAAATCATTGCGAACCAAATCTACAATCATAATATTTTCTGCGCGCTCTTTTTGGTTTTTTTCTAAATTTGAAATCAATTTTAAATCTTCTTCTTTAGAATTTGCTCTTTTTTCAGTCCCTTTTATGGGTTGAGAAATAACAATTACTCCATCTTTTTTTAAGTACCGTTCGGGTGAAGCAGATAGTAGAAATTTATCGTTCAGTTTTAAAAATGTTGCAAAGGGAGGCTTTGAAATTTCATTCAAATTTTGATACACTTCAACCGGATTTATTGTTGAATTTTCGCTGTAAAATTCCTGGCAAAAATTGGTTTCATAAATATTACCTCTGTGAATATGACTTAATATTGAATCTAGTTTTTGATAATATTCATCTTTATGAATCCGCAATTTTATTTTTAATTGACTTTTAGTACTAGACTTTTCAGTTGTCACAGATTTTATGCTGTTTAAATCAGTTTCAATTTCATTTTTAAGACGTTCTATGTATTTTATTTCAAGAGTATTTCCCTTTATTAGAATAATTTTTTTAGGCTGAAAGAAAAATAAATTAGGAAAAGATAAACCATCAAAATTAGAGGAAGTTAAATTTTCAACATCGTTTTTTAAATCGTAGCCCAAATACCCAAAAATATAATCATTAACGTTAGTTTGATATTCTTTTAACTGTTGAAAAGCATTTGTGTAAGTCGTTTCAATTTTTGAAACAGTATCAACTGCAAGTACAGCATCAAAATTTGAATGTTTTTGATGGTAGTTATTACTATCTAGCCAAACAGCAGTTTTAAACTGTTGCGCCCATTGTAAAAGTTGCGTTTTAAATTCAGAAATGTTTCCAATCTGAATTTTAATATTGGTTCGTTGCATTGTGACAAAAATAAAAAAGTCCTTTCAATTTGAAAGGACTTTTTAGATATAATTATGTTTTACACTTAGAAAAATAGCTTTTAATTTAACATATTTCGAGAGGCTCAATATAACACAACAGTATTAGCTGTCAGTTTGAGCTTGTTGAAGACTATTTTTAACTATGAATTGCTCTATCATTAACAGCCAAACAAGCTTCTTTAAAAGCTTCAGTAAATGTTGGATGTGCGTGAGATGAACGTGCAATATCTTCAGATGAAGCTCTAAATTCCATAGCAATAACAGCCTCAGCAATCATATCTGCAGCTCTAGCACCAATCATATGAACACCTAAAATTTCATCGGTTTTAGCATCAGCTAACACTTTTATTTGTCCGTCTAAATCCATACTTGCTCTAGCTCTACCCAACGCACGCATTGCAAAAGTTCCCGATTTATAATTAACTCCAGCTTCTTTTAATTGCGCTTCGGTTTTACCTACAGTAGCAACTTCAGGCCAGGTGTAAACAACACCAGGAATTAAATTATAGTTTATATGTGGTTTTTGACCGGCAATTAATTCAGCAACCATGGTTCCTTCTTCTTCAGCTTTGTGGGCTAACATAGCTCCTTTTACAACATCACCAATTGCATAAATATTTGACACATTAGTTTGCAGTTGTTCGTTGGTTTCAATTTGACCACGTTCAGTAATTTTAATACCAACAGTTTTCAATCCTAATCCTTCTGTATAAGGTTTTCTTCCTACAGAAATTAATGTATAGTCGCCCTTAAATTCAACAGGTCTTCCTTTTTTATCATTTGCAGTAACAGTAACTTCTTTACCATTATTTTTTACCGAAGTTACTTTATGACTTGTATAAAATTTAATGCCTTGTTTTTTTAATGTTTTTTGCAATTCTTTAGAAAGCATTACATCCATACCGGGTGTAATGGTTGGCATAAATTCTATTACTGAAACATCAGCGCCTAATCGTTTATATACTGAGCCTAATTCTAAACCAATTACACCACCACCAATTACAATTAAATGTTTTGGTATTTCAGTTAAACTTAGCGCTTCAGTTGATGTAATTACACGTTTTTTGTCTAATTCTATAAAGGGAAGTGTTGAAGGTTTTGAACCTGTAGCAATAATTGTTTTACCAGCTTCAATTTCTTCGGAAGTTCCATCAGATTTTGTAATATTAATATGAGTTGCATCTTTGAAGCTTCCAACACCTTGAAGCAGTTCAATATTGTTTTTACCCATTAAATAATTGATACCACCAGATGTTTGCGCAACCACTTCATTTTTACGTGCTATCATTTGCTTGAAGTTTACTTCCAAACCTTTAACATCAATTCCATGAGTTGCAAAATGTTTAGAAGCATCATAATAATGATGAGACGAATCTAACAATGCTTTTGACGGTATACAGCCTACATTTAAACAAGTGCCACCAAGTGTATTATACTTTTCAATAATGGCAGTTTTTAACCCTAATTGTGCGCATCTAATTGCAGCAACATATCCTCCTGGTCCTGAGCCTATAACGGCCACATCATACGTTTTCATAATTTAGCAGTAAAATTGAATGGCAAAAATAGAATTTTTTATCAATCTCCGGATAACAAGCTCATTTATTTATTTTAAAAAAAGGATGTCTTCTTATGTTACTTAAGTTGCAAAACATTGATATAGTGTGAGTTATAATTAATAATAAAAGCGTATACATTTTTTCTAATTTATTGTTAAGAAATGACCGTTTATTAACAAATTATTTCCATTTGTTAAGTTTATGCTTTAAAAGTGCTGTCTTATAGTATTTTAAAGGACGATGTCGTTTACATTTGTATTGTAATAGAGATAAATGTCCCCCACAGATATCCTTTTTTTTGACCCCACAGATGATAGAATAATATTTAATAGTATTATTTAATTAATGTTTTACCATACATAGCGAAAACTAAAAAAATTAATAATGTATAATTTGGCTTTATACAGTAATATGTAATTTAGAATTACACTTAAAGCTCTTTTTACTTGGTTTATTTTAAACTTAGAAATTATGAAAAAAATTACTTTTACTAGAATTACATTTTTACTAATATTCTTGTTTACAACAACAGTTTATTTTTCAGAAATTAAGGCACAAGAAACATTTAATTGTAATGCTTCTTCATTGTATCAAACTATTAAAATTACAGAAGCTTTACCTGGTAAAGCAGCGGTTGGTGATTTTGTGTTGTTTAAGGTAAATCCAGTAACTGCAGTTTTTACATTTGTAGCCAATCTGTCTGTAGATGATGATGGAGCAGGCACTGCTGATGTTGCTGTTAGTAATATAAATTCACTTGGTTTTAATAGAAATGATGGATTTATTTATGCCATTAATATATCACAACATAAACTATATCGTATTGATGGGGATGGGAATGTAATTTTAATAAATTCCCTTTCAGGAGCTACCAATGGTAAAAATAATTTCGCTGGAGCAATGGATGCAAATGGGAATTATTATATTTCAGGAGGTACAAAAAAACTGTATAAGGTTAATATAACTACTGGAGTAACTACTTTAGTAATGAATACTTTTAGTACAGCCGATATAGCATTTAGCCCAATTAATGGACTTTTATATGCCTGGGATTCTGGCGCAAAAAAATTAAAAACAATTAACATTACCACAGGAGTTATAACAACTATTGGAGCTGCAAGTACTAAATTTAAAGTATTTGGAGCACTATATTTTACACCTGCAGGGCAACTAATAGGTTATGGAGATGACAGAACAATAGGAACTAATTCTTCTCAAGAATCTCTTGTTGATATTAATACTACTACAGGGGTAATTACAACAATAGGCACAGGACAAGCTGTATGGGTAAATGATGGAACATCTTGTGCGTATTCTTTAGGTCTTTCTAAAGCTGCCGCACCTGATATTAATCCAGGAGAAATATTAACATATACATTTACACTACATAATGCATTTGGAACAACATTGAATGATATCGATTTTACTGACACACTTCCTAGTGGTTTAACCTTTTTATCAAACCCCAGTATAATAACTGGAGGTATTAGTATTGTAGGTACAACAGCAGGTGATAATTCGGTAAGTTTAGAAATAGACAATATTCCAGCAGGAGAAAGTTCATTTACGATAGATGTTTATATTCCATGTGATTTTGATTCATTAACTATTGAAAACCAAGCCGAATTAGATGCTGGTTTGGTAAGTGTTGTATCAGATGATCCTAATACACTTGTATTAAATGATGCTACAATTACAAACGTTAATGAAGTAGGAGCTGATATAGATGCAGATACAACTGAACTAACATGTACTACTACAAGTATCACACTAGATGCAAGTGCCTCTACAGGAGGTGATACTTATCTATGGAGTACAGGAGAAACAAGTTCAAGTATTGTTGTAACTACACCAGGAAATTATACAGTAATCGTTACTAATTGTGATGATGATGATGATGATGATGATGAAAAAAGTAGTACTTATAAAGTAATGTCTGTTGACAAAGTAGAAATATGTCATAAAACAAAAATTGGAAACGATTGGAAATTTGTAACATTATTTGTGCCAAGATCTGCAGTTCAAGCACATTTAGACCATGGTGATACTGAAGGTAAATGTGATGTAGTTGGGGAAGATGATTGTTGTTCATATTCAACAATAATTACAATTACTGAAGCTGCTTTACCAACAGCAGAAGCAGTAAAAAATAATGATGTAAGTTGTTTTGGTGGAGCAGATGGTTCAGCAACGGTTACTCTATCAGAAGGAAAAGCACCTTATAGTTATTCTTGGGATAACAGTTCTTCAACAACCAATACGGCTTCTGATTTAGCAGCAGGTTTACATATAATAACTGTAACAGATGCAAATGGATGTGAAACAACTGCTGAAATTACAATTACACAACCAGAATTGGCGTTAGTTGCATTAGCGGTAAAGAATGAAGATGTAAGTTGTAATGGCGGGACTGATGGAAAATTAACAGT
>CAYPNJ010000007.1:21380-22591 GCA_964412305.1 uncultured Lutibacter sp.
AAAAGACGCAAATGGATGTACAGAAACGACCAATAGTGTAACCATTACTGAGCCAACAGCGATTACAGCTTCTTCGGTAAAGAATGAAGATGTAAGTTGTAATGGCGGGACTGATGGAAAATTAACAGTAACTGCAAGTGGAGGAACAGGAACTCTTACTTATATGCTAAGTGGAACTAGTGTTTACCAAGCATCGAATATATTTACAGGTTTAACAGCAGGATCTTATACCGTAACGGTAAAAGACGCAAATGGATGTACAGAAACGACCAATAGTGTAACCATTACTGAGCCAGAGTCATTAATAGTTAACAATACTCAAACGAATGTATTGTGTTATGGAGAATCAACAGGAGCGATTGATATTACAGCAAGTGGTGGAACAGGAACTTATAGCTATACTTGGACTGGTGCAGGTGTTAGTGTAAATTCAGAAGATCAAACATTATTAGCAGCAGGAACATATATGGTAACAGTAACGGATGCTAATGATTGTGTTTCAGAAGAATTGACAGTAATAATCACCCAGCCTTCACAAATATTTGTTAATGCTGGTCCAAATAAATTAATAACCTGTTCTAATTCAACAGTAATGTTGGTTGGAAGCGCAGATAATGAAGAGCAAGGAACTTTAAGTTATTTATGGACTACTACTAATGGAGTAATAGATAGTGGGGCAAATACATTAACTCCTATAGTTAGTGCACAAGGAGTATATACTCTAACGGTAATTTCAGATAATGAGTGTTCATCAAGTGATACAGTTCAAGTGGTACAAGATAAAACAGAGCCTCTTGTAGTTTTAAATGCTGATGCAACAGAGTTAACATGTTTAGTTACAAGTATTATTTTAGACGCAAGTGAAAGTACAGGAGGAGATTCTTTTTATTGGACAGGAGGAGAAACTACTTCAAGTATTACAATCACTGAGCCTGGATCATATTATGTTATTATTTCTAAAGACTCAAATGGTTGTGCTTCTTCTAAAAGAATTACAATTACTCAAAATGTTACTCAACCTGAAGTGATAATTACAGGTAATGAAGAATTAACTTGTAGTAATACAGAAGTTACTTTAGATGCTAGTTCATCAGAAGTTCAAGGAGAAGCTAGTTATTTATGGAGTACGGGAGCAATTACATCAACAATAAGTGTAACAGAACCTGGAATTTATGAAGTTACTGTAACAGATAGTGATAATGGATGTTCAT
>CAYPNJ010000007.1:22691-38062 GCA_964412305.1 uncultured Lutibacter sp.
TTACTTATGGAATACAGGAGCAATTACATCAACAATAAGTGTTACAGAACCTGGAATTTATGAAGTTACTGTAACAGATAGTGATAATGGATGTTCATCAGTGATAGAAGTTGAAGTTGAACAAAATATTACAGATGTAGAAGCACTAATAGTTGGTAATAGTGATTTAACTTGTGGTAATACTGAAGTTACTTTAGATGCAAGTGGATCAACAGTCCAAGGAGAAGCCAGTTACTTATGGAATACAGGAGCAATTACATCAACAATAAGTGTTACAGAACCTGGAGTTTATGAGGTTATTGTTACAGACAGTGATAACGGATGTACCGACATTGTAGAAGTAACTATATTATATAATTGCACCTATGCCATTAATGATATCAATAATACTTTTGTTGATATGGCCGTAAGTGGTAATGTATTAACAAACGATTTTGATGAAGAAGGAGATACCCAAACTGTAACAACAGAGGTAGTTACTACAGTAGAAGGGGTTGAAGTTACTATAGATGCAGTAACAGGAGAATACACATATACTCCACCAGTTGGTTTTGTAGGAACAGATAGCTTTGAATACACTGTTTGTGATAATGGGATTTCTCAAATGTGTGATACAGCTACAGTAACAATAGAAGTGTTAGATGTAACCACAGGAAATAATCCTCCAGTAGCTAATAATGATACAGCAACTACAGAAGAAAACACACCAGTAGATGGGAGTTTGTTACCAAATGATTTTGATCCTGATGGAGATCCAATTACTATAAATACGACTCCAATAATTAATCCACTTAATGGAACAGTAGTGATTAATTCAGATGGGACATTTACTTATACACCTATAGATGGTTTTGTAGGAGAGGATACATTTACGTATGAAATTTGTGACAATGGAGATCCAGTTTTATGTGATACCGCAGAAGTAACAATTACAGTCTTTCCATCTGATGGAAATGAGAATGATACTTATGCAAATGACGATGCATACAATGGAGATTTAGATGTTGATATAACTGGAAATGTATTAGATAATGATACAGATCCAGAGGGAGATACTCAATCGGTGAATACTACGCCAATAAGTGATGTACTAAACGGAGCATTAGTATTAAATAGTGACGGAACATTTACATACACACCAAATGATGGTTTTGTAGGAGCAGATAGTTTTGTATATGAAGTATGTGATGATGGAACTCCAGTAGCATGTGATCAAGCAACAGTCGTAATTACTGTGAATCCAGACAAGTGCTTAAATTTTGGAATTTCTATTTCTGCCACTTCCGAAACTTGTGAAGGGTTTAACGGTACTGCTACAGTTGATGTAACTGGTGGATTTGGAACTTTAACTTATCTATGGAGTAATGGCCAAGAATCGGCTACTGCAGTTGATTTAGCTGAAGGAATATACACTGTTACAGTTACAGACGAAAATGGTTGTAGTGATACAGCTGAAATAACAGTTAATTTAGAAACTACACATGTTGAATTAACTGCTGATTCTGTTGATTTATGTATTCAAGATGAGGGAATTGATTTAACTACGTTATTAATTGAAGATTATGTTACAGGAGGTACTTGGTCTGATAATATGAATAGTGGAGGAATGAGAATGAATGAAGGATTCTTTAACCCTTTAATTGTGAACCTTGGAGATTATGAGTTTACGTACACTGAACCTGGAGATTGTGGAAGAATTATTACAGTATTTGTTAATGTACATGATGATTGTGTTGTATTGCCTTGTTCAATAGAAGGAAGCATAAGTGTTTCAAAAGTTGTTACAGCTAACAATGATGGAGTGAATGACTACTTTATAATTTCAGATATTGCATCTTGCGGGTATACAGCAACAATTCAAGTGTTTAATAGATGGGGAAAAGTAGTATATCATTCTGATAATTATCAAAATAATTGGGGAGGATATCATAATAATTCTGGATTAACTATGAATTCAAATTCAAAATTACCAACCGGAACCTATTATTACATTATAAATATTATAGGTAGTGGTTATAGACCATTAAAAGGATACATATATTTAGGAACTCACTAATAAAACAAAAACTATGAAACGTTTAATTATTATAGTAATGTTAATTTTAGGATTTAATAATTCTAATGCACAACAATTACCACAATTTACACAGTATATGTACAATACAATTGCAATAAATCCGGCATATGCGGGTAGTAGAGGTGCATTAAGTATTGTTGGTTTAAATAGAAATCAATGGGGAGGTTTTGATGGGGGGCCGCAAACACAAACCCTATCAATTCATTCTCCATTAAGGAATGAAAAAGTTGGTTTAGGTTTGTCTTTAATAAATGATAAATCAGGTTTTGAAAACTTTACATACGTGTATGCCGATTTTTCATATACTATAAAAGCAAGTGAGAAAGTTAAAGTGAGCTTTGGGTTAAAGGGAGGTATGACTTATTATAAATTAGCTGAAGAATTATATAATTTAACAGAGGTGAATCAAGATTCATATTTTGATGAAAGGTTAAATAGATGGAATTCAAATTTAGGAGCAGGTATATTATTTCATAGTGATAAATGGTATTTTGGGCTATCAGTACCTAAAATTATAAATCATGATTTAAATAATGACACCAGTTATGCCGCTCTAGAAACGGTTCATTATTATGGTATTGGAGGGTATGTTTTTGATTTAAATAAAAATTTAAAATTTAAACCTTCATATATGATTAAATATACTAAAGGAGCTGCGTTCTCAACAGATTTAACAGCGAATTTCCTATTTGATGAGAAGTTTTGGATTGGAGGCTCTTATAGATTTAATGGTGAGCAAAGAGCGATAGGAGCTTTAGTAGATTTTCAGGTTTCGCAACAATTTAGAGTAGGTTACACTTATGAAGTTCCTACAGGAGAAATTAGACCATATACAACAGGATCACATGAGATTTTATTAATGTATGAGTTTAAATACACTAAAAAGAAAATGAAATCACCTAGATATTTTTAATCAAATAGAAGTAGTATTATGAAAATTTTAAAACCATTAATTATTGTTTTTTTATTGATATGTTCATCTTCATTTGGGCAATCAGGTAAAATAAAAAGAGCTGACAGGCACTATAATAGTTTTTCATTTGTAAAAGCAATTGATAAATACGAGAAGTTAATTGATACAAACTTTTATAAAAGTTACGCAATGCGAAAGTTAGGAAATTCTTATATGTATTTAAGAAAGCCTAAAGAAGCTGCTGAAATTTATAAACATGTAGTTGAACAAGAAAATACACCTGAAGAATATTTTTATTTTTATGCGCAAGCACTTAGAGGAATTGGAGATTATGAGGCTTCTAAAATTTGGATGAAAAAATTCAAACAAGAGGCCGGTAAAGATTCAAGAGTTTCAAAGTTTTTTGAAAAAGAAGATTTTATAAGCGCCATGTTTAATTTGAAAAAACAGTATTCATTAGCAAAAACAAATTTTAATACAGAGTTTAGTGATTTTGGTGCTGTTGAATATAATAACAATGTTGTATTTGTATCCTCAAAAGATGAAGGTGTTTCAGTTATAAGAAAATATTCCTGGAATGCACAACCATTTTTAGATTTATACCAAATTAATAAAGGAGGCTCTGTAGAACAGTCGGAAAAAATTAGTGGAGAGGTTAACACCATCTATCACGAAGGGCCAGCTTCATTTTCTGCTGATGGTACAAAAATGTATTTTACAAGAAACAATTATTATGAAGGAGAGAAAGGAAAAGATAAAGAAGGAGTTAACAACCTTAAAATATATAGAGCAGAATTAATTAATAATTTATGGACTAACATAACAGGTGTTCATTTTAATAATGATGAATATTCTGTAGGTCATGCTTCATTAAGTACTGATGGAAAAAAATTATATTTCACATCTGATATGCCAGGAGGGATTGGAGGTTCAGATATTTATGTTGTTGATGTGAAAGATGATGGAACACTTGGAGAACCAAAAAATATGGGTAATGTTGTGAATACAGAAGGAAATGAAATGTTTCCTTTCATTCATAATGAAGGAACATTATTTTTCTCTTCTGATGGTCATGTAGGTTTTGGTTTGCTAGATATTTTTGCAACTATTTCTGATGAAGATGGAGCACCTGTAAATATATTAAACCTAGGAGAGCCAATTAATAGTTCAAAAGACGATTTTTCATATTATTTATCAGAAGAGGGATTTGATGGGTATATTTCTTCCAACAGAGAAGGGGGAGTTGGCGATGATGATATTTATAAATTCACAAGAATACCACCTTTAATGTTGAAAGGACAAATTTTTGACGATGCAAACAATGAACCTTTAGAAAATGCTAAAGTTGTTTTAAAAGATGCTAATGGTGAAGAAATAGCGTACTTTATAACTGAAGCCAACGGATATTATGAACATATTATTGACAGAGATGCCAATTTTACTTTAGAAGGATCAAAAGAAAAATACACTAATATTACTAAAGAATTTAACTCGTTTAAGTTAGACAAGGAAAAAGAATTAGTAGTAAACTTAAATGTTGGTTTAAAACCAATAGAAGATGTTGTTTTGTTGGCTGATCTAGATATTATTTATTTTGATTTAGATAAATCCAATATTAGACCAGATGCAGCGTTAGAATTAGATAAAGTTGTGGCTTTAATGAATAAATACCCAGAAATGGTTATTAGATTAGAATCACATACCGATAGTAGAGCAAATGACCAATACAACATTGCTTTATCTAATAGGAGAGCAAAATCTACGTATGAGTATATTATTTCTAATGGAATAAATTCTGAAAGAATTACTGAATATGAAGGTTTTGGCGAAACTCAATTAGTAAACAAATGCTCAAATGGAGTTAAATGTTCTAAAGCAGAACATCAATTAAATAGAAGAACAGAATTTGTTATTATAAAAATGAAGTAAAAATTTAGCAGTCGTAGAATAAGAAACTTTGATTATACTACCGTTGTGGGGACGACAATTTTCTCAAGTTATTATTTGCGACTGCTTTTTTTTAATATTATAACTACATTAATGTAGCGGGTATACAGATATTTTAAACTCTAGTACACTAATTTAATTTTATAGTGAAATACAATTTTTAGGCATTATTGTTTCACCTATGCTATTCATATAGCTAAAACCCGGAACTAAAGTATTAATGTAAATTCTGTTTATGGCTTTCTTAGTTCTTTTACTAGTGTTTTTAATCACTTTTAAATGACTCTCTTGATTGCTGTTGTGTAATAAAGTTGTATTCATAATACAGGGATTTTTAACTTTTAGTTATTATTTTTTTATAAATATTTGAGTAAAATAGTTTCTTCCTTCGTCGTTAGAATCTGTAGAAATTCCAAAATGTGTATAATCTGATTTTTCAATTATTTTTTTATGCTCTTCGCTATTAAGCCAACCGTTAACTACTCCTTGTGCAGAATTAAATCCATACGCTACATTTTCACCTACAGATTTAGCATTAGCATCATTCATTAAAGTTTGAGCTCTTTCACTAAAGTTTGCGTGGCTAACTTCTCCAGTTTGAATCATATAATTTGTATGTCCATCTGCAACACTAGAGATGATGTTTAAGGTGCTTAAAGTATTTAAGTTTATACTTTGTCTATATTCATTAACTAAATTTAAGATTTCGTTTTCGATTTCAGAATAAGAAACATTTTCAATAGTAACTATTTCTTCATTTGTTTCATTAAAATAAATCCCATCATCTTCTTTAGAGCAAGAAAACAAAACAAAACTAAAAAGAACTACTGAAAAAAGGGTTTGAGTTAGAGGTTTCATTTTTGTGGGGTTTGAGGGGTTAATTTTGTTAATTCAGAGTGATTATACTTATAATTTGTAACTAGCAAAACATTTTAGTATAATCACTTCCGAATCACCATTTTACTAAAAATACTATTATTTGAAAACTATATTAATGAAATTTAGGGGTTTAAATTGGTACTCTTTTAAAAAAATCATCAAGCTTACTTTTGCATAAAACCAAACTTGATGATTTTGTTGGTTTATTAATCAATGGGGTTACGTTGATTAATGTTATGTCTACTTAAATTTATATTTTGAAATTTGGGGTTTATGAATTTTTAACACAGCTAAATTACAAATTATTTTCAATAAAACAAATATTATCGCATAATAACCGCTATTTATTTATTAAAACATACCGTTTATAAGATAAATCAAGTGTTTCACAATATTAAATAATATATTTGTTAGGTAGAAATACACCGTTTATTTAGGAAAACGCGTATTTTATAGATTAAAAACAACATGTAAAGTTGAAAATCAAACAGTAATATTAGTAATTTTAAGCAAAAATTAAATTATTTTAAGAGACCAGCACGTTTTAATAAAGCATTATTTGTTGGCTTTTTACCTCTAAAATTTAAGTATAAATCCATAGGTTTTTTGGTACCTCCTTTTGTTAGAATTTCAGCCTTAAATTTTTGTGCAATTTCTTTATCAAAAATTCCATGCTCTAAAAATAATGCAAATGCATCAGCATCTAAAACTTCTGCCCATTTGTACGAATAATAACCTGAAGAATATCCTCCTTGAAAAATATGGGAAAAAGAAGTACTCATACAATTTTCTTCAACATCAGGAAATAATTGTGTGTTTTTAAAAGCTAAAGCTTCGTATTCTTTCACGTTTTTAATTCCTGACGGATTTTCACCATGCCAGTTCATATCTAAAATACCAAAACTTAACTGACGTAAAGTTTGCATTCCTTCTAAAAAGTTAGAAGATTTTTTAATTTTTTTAATGAAATCCATCGGTATTAATTTCCCGGTTTCATAATGTTTAGCAAATAAGTTTAAAGCTTCTTTCTCGTAACACCAGTTTTCTAATAATTGGCTTGGAAGTTCAACAAAATCCCAATACACATTTGTACCAGATAAACTTTGGTAAGTTGTGTTGGCTAACATGCCATGTAAAGCGTGACCAAATTCATGAAATAAAGTAGTTACCTCGTTAAATGTTAATAATGAAGGTTTTGTGTTAGTCGGTTTTGTAAAATTACAAACAATAGAAATATGAGGTCTTGAGTTTTCTCCATCCTGTTTCCATTGGCCTTTAAAAGAAGTCATCCAAGCACCGTTTCTTTTTCCTTCTCTAGGGAAGAAATCAGCATATAGTATTGAAATATAATTACCATCAGTATCGGTTACTTTATACGTTTTAACCTCTTTGTGATATTTGTCGATGGTATTAATCTCTTCAAATATTAAATCGTAAAGTTTAGTGGAAACTAAGAAAACGCCATCAATAACATTTTCTAATTTAAAATATGGTTTTAGTTGTTCTTCTTCTAAATCAAATAGTTCCTTTTTTAATTTTTCAGAATAATAAGCGCTATCCCATTTTTCAAGTTGGTGAACACCATCTTTTTTTGCAAAGTTAGAAAGTGTCTCGAATTCTTTCTGTGCTGCTGGTTTCGCTTTTTCTAATAAATCATCTAAAAAAGAAATTACATTTTCGGGTGATTCAGCCATTCTTTCTTCTAATACAAAATGAGAATGCGATTGATAACCTAACACATTAGCTCTTTCAAACCGTAATTTAACTAAATCTAGAACTATTTGTTGGTTGTCATTATCATTATTTTGAAATGCTTTTTTACCAAAAGCAATTGCCATTTTTTTTCTAAGTTCTCGCTTATCGGCATACGTCATAAATGGAATGTAGCTTGGGTAATCTAACGTAAAAACCCACCCACTTTTGTTTTTTTGTTTGGCAACCATTTGTGCAGCTTCAATGGTGCTTTCAGGCAGCCCTTTTAAGTCATTTTTATCGGTTAAATGAAGTTCATAAGCATTTGTTTCAGCTAAAATATTTTCTCCAAATTGCAATTTTAATTTAGATAGTTTTGTGTCAATTTTACGAAGTTTGGTTTTATTATTTTCGTTTAGGTTGGCCCCATTTCGCACAAAACTTTTATATTTATTGGTTAATAAAGTGTCTTGTTCTGGTGTTAAATTAAGTTCCTCTTTTATGTCGAAAATTAACTGTACTCTTTTAAAAAGAGCTTTATTTAGTCTAACATCATTAGAAAATTCAGTAAGTATTGGAGATACTTCTTGAGCTATTTTCTGAATTTCTTCATTTGTTTCAGCTGAATTTAAATTAAAAAAAATGCTAGAAATTCGATCTAATAATTGTCCGCTAAAATCTAAAGCTTCAATAGTGTTTTCAAAAGTTGGAACTTTTTTATTAGTTGTAATAACATCAATTTCTTCTTTTGATATTTTAATAGCTTCAACAAAAGCAGGTTTAAAATGCTCATTTTTAATTTTAGAAAATGGAGCTGTAGAAAAAGGAGTTGAGAATTTTTGTAATAATGGATTATTCATTGTTTTTTTATTGGAATGAAGCTTAAAGTAATTTAAGTGTTAGAAAATATTGTAGAAAAAAGGGTTTACTTTTTTAGTTCAGCTGCAGCTTTGTTAACTTTTATTTTTAACGCTTCTTTGTATTGAAGAATTTTATCTTGTATTTTTTTATTAGAACTTCCAATAATTTGTGCAGCTAAAATACCTGCGTTTTGTGCACCATCAAGAGCAACTGTTGCTACAGGAACACCACCAGGCATTTGAAGAATTGACAAAATAGAATCCCAACCATCAATAGAATTTCTAGATTTTACAGGGACTCCAATTATAGGAAGTGGACTCATAGAAGCCACCATTCCTGGTAAATGTGCTGCGCCACCGGCACCAGCAATTATTACTGAAATCCCTCTTGTATGAGCATTTTTAGCATAGTCAAATAATTTTTCAGGAGTCCTGTGAGCTGAAACTATGTCAACCTCAGTTTCAATATTAAAACTTTGTAAAATATCAATTGCTTGTTGCATAATTGGAAGATCTGAATTGCTTCCCATAATAATTCCCACTTTACTCATAATAGTTTTATTTACTGATTACTCTAATTGTATTTTTTACTTTTTCTGCTATTTTTCTAGCCTTTGTTATATCTTTATTTACAACAGTTACATGCCCCATTTTTCTGAAAGGTCTTGTTTGTTTTTTTCCATAGATGTGAGGAGTAACACCATCCATTTTTAAAATTTCATTCATATTCTCATAAACAACATCTCCTGAAAATTCTTCTGCACCTACCAAATTTACCATAATTCCTGCAAGTTTACTGTTGGTGCTACCTAAAGGAAGGTTTAAAATACTTCGTAGATGTTGTTCAAACTGATTGGTGTATGAAGCTTCAATACTATAATGTCCACTATTGTGTGTTCTTGGAGCAACTTCGTTTACCAAAATATCGTCACTTTCAGTTTGAAATAGTTCAACTGCTAATAAACCAATATGCTGAAAAGATTCAGCAACTTTTAAAGCGATATTTTTAGCTTTATTAGCTACTTCATCTGAAATTCTTGCAGGGCAAATTACATATTCAACTTGGTTTGCTTCAGGGTGAAACTCCATTTCAACTACTGGATATGTTTTAATTTCACCACTTTTATTTCTTGCAACTATTACAGCTAGCTCATTTTTAAAAGGGACTAACTCTTCAATAATGCACTCAGCATTTGGTAGTAAATTTAAATCTTTTTGATTTCTAACAACTTTAACCCCTGTGCCATCGTACCCAAATTGAGCCATTTTCCAAACAAAAGGGAACGTAAAAGGTTCGTTTTTTAGTTCCTTTAGAGTATTAAACCGCTTATGTGGTGAAGTAGGAATTTCATTTTCTACAAAAAAATCTTTCTGTTTTCCTTTATGCTGTATAGTTTTTAATACACTTGGTTGTGGATAAATTTCCAACCCTTCTTTTTCAAGCTTTAAAAGTGCTTCAATATTTACATGCTCAATTTCAATAGTTAATAAATCTACTGTTTTTCCAAAATTGTATACAGTGTCAAAATCTTGAAGACTACCCAAATGAAATTCATTACAAATTTGTGCACAAGGAGCTTCTGAAGAATTGTCTAAAATAGCCGTGTAAATATCAAATTTTTGAGTTTCAGTGAGAAGCATTTTTCCTAATTGGCCACCGCCTAAAACACCTAGTTTAAAATTTGATGAGAAATAATTATTCACTTTTTGTTGGTTTCGTACAAAAATAGGAATCTGTTTTTAAATAGGAAGTTAAAAATTAGTAATATTTAATGTTGAAGGATTTATTTGACTCACTCTATACTCTCTTGCAAAATGCGAATTTCCAGAAGTTTGTGGCGAACCATCTAAAATACTGTACTCACTATCATCGCAAGAGCATTTCATTTTTAAACTGCCATCAAATACCATAGCAGAAGTACAATCGTTATTTGGACAAGCTTTATCAAATGCTTTAAAAGGCGGGTTTCCAATCCCTGTATTCAACACAAGTATTCCTTTAATCCCTCCACTTGTTTCAGCGTAACCAGTAGGTGTTTGTAAATTTAAAAATTGTGGTAAATCTATATTTATTGTAATATTAACAGGAACATCAGGTAAAATATCGTTAGTTTCATTTTTTTCACAAGAAAATATGGAAATTATAAAAAACAATAAAAGAAGCTTCCGCATAGTTATAATATCAAGTTTATAGGATAACGGCTGCAATTTACAAATATTTTGTACATTTGTGTTAAATCTCATTCTGGTTCCAGTTTTGGGATTTTTTGTATTTATATTAAAATGATAAGTTATGAGTAAAATTTCGTATTATTCAGTAGAAGGAATGAAAAAACTTAAGGAAGAGTTAGAACATTTAGAACATGTTGAACGTCCAAGAGTTAGTAATGATATAGCTGAAGCAAGAGATAAAGGTGATTTAAGTGAAAATGCGGAATATCATGCTGCAAAAGAAGAACAATCGTATTTAGAATTAAAAATAGCAAAATTAAAAGAAGTAGTTTCTAATGCTAGAATTATTGATGAATCGCTTTTAGATACTTCAAAAATATTAATCCACTCTATTGTAAAGATTAAGAATGCCACTAATAATATGGAATTTACATATACGCTAGTTGCAGATTCTGAAACAAATATTAAAGAGGGAAAACTATCTGTAAACTCTCCAATAGGGAAAGGATTGCTTGGTAAAGAAGTTGGTGAAATTGCTAAAATTAATGTACCAAGTGGTGTTATGAATTTTGAAATATTAGAAATTTCAAGAAGTTAAAACTAAAGAAATAATAGTAAAAACCCTTTTCAGTTTTTTAATTGAGAAGGGTTTCTTATTTTTGGTTAAAAATAAGAACATGTCAATATTTACTAAAATAATTAATGGTGAAATTCCTTCGTATAAGGTTGCTGAAAATGATAAATTTTATGCGTTTTTAGACATCAATCCAAATGCAAAAGGGCATACTTTGGTAGTGCCTAAAAAAGAAGTGAATAAACTATTTGATTTAGATGAGGAAACATATAACGAGTTAATGGGTTTTTCACGAAAAATAGCTTTAGCAATTGAAAAAGTTATTCCTTGTGAACGAATAGGGATGAGTGTTATTGGATTGGAAGTCCCTCACGTGCACGTACATTTAATTCCTTTAAAAAAAATGGAAGACATACAATTTATTAAAAAAGTAACATTACAACAAAGTGAATTTGAAGCTTTAGCAAAAGCTATTTCAGAAAATTTATAGTATTATTTTTTCAATAAAACAGCGAACGTAGTTCCTTTATTTAATTCAGATTTTTGAACTGAAATTTTACCATTGTGGTAATCTTCTATAATTCTTTTTGCCAAAGACAAACCTAATCCCCAACCACGTTTTTTTGTTGTGTAGCCTGGAGTAAATATCTTTTGCTGTAAATTTTTAGGTATCCCTTTCCCAGTATCAGAAATAGTGATAGTCACATTTTTTTCAGTTTCTGAAATGTTGAGCGCTATTTTTCCTTTTCCTTCCATGGCATCAATAGCATTTTTAACCAAGTTTTCAATTACCCAACTAAATAATTGAAGGTTTATGTTTACTAAAATTTCATTTTGTGGTGCGTCAAAATTAAATTCAACTTGTTTAGAACTTCTTAATTTCAAATAGTTAAATGATGCACTGGTAACATAAACAACATCTAATTTTTTTAAGATAGGTATTGATCCAATTTTTGAAAAACGTTCAGCAATTGTATTTAATCTATGCACATCACTCTCTATTTCTTTTACAGTATTTTCATCTGTATTTTCAAGCCGTAAAATTTCTATCCAACCTAATAATGAAGATAAAGGTGTCCCAATTTGGTGTGCTGTTTCTTTAGCCATTCCTGTCCAAAGCCTGTTTTGTTCGGCAACTTTATTAGATTTAAAAAACAAGTAAATTACACTTGAGAATAACACTAAAATTAAGATTAAAGCAACAGGGTAATATTTTAACTTCGTTAACAAATCAGAATCTCTGTAGTAGATATTTAATATAATATTTTCATTATTCGCTATGTAACTTACAGTAATAGGTTTATTCTGCTTTTTCATTATTGAGAGTTGCCTCAACAAAAATTGTGAATTTTGTACCTTGTCATCATCCAAATTAGACCATTCTGTAATACTATCTTTTTCACTTGTAATAATCATAGGAATGTTATGGTTATTACCAATAATTTTAGATTCTAAAGAAATTTCAGCATCTAAATCTGCACTGCTAAAACGTTCATATGCTTTTGCTAATATTTCCATTTTAGCACGTTCTTCAGTTTTAAATTTCTGAAAAAAGTCGTACGTATTCCACAAAATAAGCGCTACAATAATAAAAGAAGTTATTATTACAGCCCATCTAATAATTTGCGAATTTTGTTGCGAAGCCATTATTCAAATATAGAATTTATGTTGATATAACTTAAAATTATATTCGATATTATTTATAAGTTGAATTATTTATATTTGTTAAAAAGAAATAAATGTTAAGTATAAACCCAAAAGATATACCAACAGTAAAATTACATGGATATTTGTTAAGTGCTGTTGCTCCAAGACCAATAGCTTTAGCGAGTACTATTGATGCAAGTGGAAAACCAAACTTATCTCCTTTTAGTTTTTTCAATGTTTTTAGTGCAAATCCCCCAATTTTAATATTTTCACCGGCACGAAGAGTAAAAGGAAATACAACTAAGCACACTTTAGAAAATGCAAAAGCAACCAAAGAAGTAGTGATAAATATGGTAAATTATGATATTGTACAACAAATGTCTTTATCAAGTACCGAGTATCCTGAAGGAGTTAATGAATTTGAAAAAGCAGGGTTTACCATGCTTGCTTCAGAAAAAGTAAAACCATTTAGAGTTGCTGAATCACCAATTCAACTAGAATGTAAAGTAAATAAAGTTGTTGAATTAGGAAAAGAAGGCGGAGCAGGAAATTTAATAATTTGTGAAGTTGTGAAGTTACACATCAAAGAAGAATTTTTAGATGAAGATGGAGCTATTGATCAACAAAAACTAGATTTAGTTGCAAGAGCAGGAGGAAGCTTATATTCAAGAGCAAAAGAAGGTTTTTTTGAAATTCCAAAACCATTAACAAATTTAGGGATAGGTATAGATGCAATACCTTCTGAAATTAGAAATAGTACTGTTTTAACAGGGAATGATTTAGGTATGTTAGGAAATATTGAGGCAATTCCTTCAGAAAGTGATGTTAATAAGTTTGCAAAAGAACATGTACAAAACATTGGGGATAATACCCTAAAAAAACATACATTTGCGAAAGCATTTTTAGAAAAAAATGATGTAGAAAGTGCTTGGAAGGTACTTTTAATGAACTAATTTTGAAATATGGAAATTACAGGAAAAATTAAAAAAATTGACGAAACCAAAACTTTTGGGGCAAGTGGCTTCAGAAAAAGAGAAATGGTTGTTACAACAAGTGAGCAATACCCACAAATGTTAATGGTGGAATTTGTACAAGATAAATGTGATTTATTAGATAGTTACCAAGTTGGGCAAGATGTAAAAGTTTCTATAAACCTTAGAGGTAGAGAGTGGATAAACCCTGAAGGGAAAGCAGTATATTTTAATTCTATTCAAGGATGGAGAATTGAAGTAGCACAAGCTGAAGCAGCTGCTGGAGCTCCTCCGGTGGCGCCTTTAGATAATTTAGAAACTACGGCAGATTTAAACGAAAGTGAACCAGACGATTTACCTTTTTAAGTAAATCTATTACAATTTATAAAAAGAGAAAAGCATACGCTTTTCTCTTTTTTTGTTTGGTTATATTTGTAAAAATAATTGAGATGTATTTACTTTCAAAAGAATTAGTTTTTCCTCCAGTGAATTTAGCAAACAAGGATGGCTTGTTGGCAGTTGGTGGAGATTTATCAGTTGAAAGATTGTTGTTAGCTTATAAAAGTGGAATTTTCCCTTGGTACAATCAGGGTGAGCCAATTGTTTGGTACAGTCCAAATCCTAGAATGGTATTGTTGCCAAATAATTTAAAGATTTCAAAAAGCATGAAACAAGTAATTCGTAATACGGATTTTACGGTTACTTTTAATCAAAATTTTTCAGAAGTAATTTCTAATTGTAAACATATTTTTAGAGCTTCAGATCAAGGTGAAACTTGGATTACCAATGAAATGCAACAAGCTTACATAAACCTGCACAAAAAAGGAGTTGCAAAATCGGTTGAGGTTTGGCAAGGAGATAAATTGGTTGGCGGTTTGTATGGAATTGATTTAGGAACTGTTTTTTGCGGTGAAAGTATGTTTAGTAAAGAGAGTAACGCTTCAAAATTTGCATTTATTAAATTGGTTGAAAAGTTAGAAAAGGAAAATTATAAATTGATTGATTGCCAGGTTTATAATAATCATTTAGCTAGTTTAGGTGCCGATGAAATTTCAAGAGATGAATTTTTAAGCTTTTTAATGAGCAATTAAACTTACTTTAAAGATACTTTATTTTCTTAATTCTTCAATGTCTGCAATCATATCGTTTAGTCTTTTAAAAATTCTTCCGTAAATTAGATTTACATCAAAATTGTAAATTTTATCTCCAAAAATAGCCATTAAACTTGCAATTAGAATTATTGGTAACATCCAAAATATAGGGAATCCGTTTACTAAATAAATTTGATGAGGTTTACCTAATATTTCTGAAATAAATACTTGAAAATTTCCAGAAAACCAGATACTAACAACAGCTATCATAAAAAAAAGCGGATAGTAAATTCTTGCCATTTTTCTATTTACTGCAAGTTGGTCTTTCATCCAGCTATCAAAAGCTTTTAAATATTGGTAACTGCTTACGTTTTTATCTACTTTTTTTAAGGAGTTCATTAAGCGTTTATTAACAATAACAATAGCATTGCAAATGATAAAAGTACCAATACCCAAAATTAACATGTCAAAGAAAATTGCAAAAATTAAGAATAGTGTACTTCCTAAAACCAAAGCAATAAGGTTTCTTCTAAACATTCTATTAAATT